>JBLGAM010000010.1:0-55401 GCA_047612305.1 Planctomycetota bacterium
AAACGTCGTACATCTTCAATAGAGTTGCCTTGGGCATACAGCGCTAATATCTGATCATCTAAACCACTGGTAAGCTCTCTTTGACGCTTACCTATCAGCTCTGGTTCAAAATCACCATTACGGTCTCTGGGAGTGGAAACATGGAGATTTCCAATTTCGCTTATAACACGTTTACCAGTTTTTCCATTGCGCTTATTGGTTGTACCAGATGCCCGCTCCTCTGTCAAAAAACTCTCGATTTCAGCATCAAGCATAGTATCCCCCATACCTTGTAAAATCTCGCTAAAGAGATTCTCTTTTCCCAGCAAACCCTTTTTACTGTAAAGCTGCTCTTTCAGCCGCTCACTCGTCTGAGAATCACTAAATAATTCTTCAAGTGTTCGTTTCTTTGTATCTATTTGTAAAATTAGCAGACACACTTAACTGAACACTCTCATTGGTATTAGTGCAATGAATTTTATAAAACAATCTCGTCTTTAAAGATAGTACCTATGACTTTAACTTAATTCCATACTACGCCTAGGATTTTTTCTACTACTTTTGATCCAAGGCCAATATCGTATGCAAAAGCACATTGGCCCCGTTCTCCATATCTTCTCCTTTGGTGAATTCATTGGGCGAATGGCTGATTCCTCCGACACTAGGAACGAAAATCATTCCTACCGGAGCAATCAGTGAGATTTGTTGGGTATCGTGTCCGGCTCCGCTTTGCATGTATTTGGTTTTGAGACCTAGTGCTTTGGCTGAAGCATTGATTTTTTCCTGAACTTCTGAATCGGTCAATGCAGGAAGATTGAAACTTGGCTCTCTCCGAAAGTGAATGCTCGTCTTGGTTTCTTCTGCAATGGCTTGGGCTCGCTTTTCGATTTCACCTAAGAGCATTTCGATTTTTTCAAAGGATAAATCTCGGATTTCCAGCCCCATGCTCACCTTACCGGGAACTACATTATAAGCTCCGGGAAAGGCTTCGATTTTGCCCACCGTACCAACCTGGGTTCCGGGGAAGCTGTTGATGACTTCATTCACTGCTACAGTCAACTTGGAAGCTGCTAGCAAGGCATCTTTCCGCAGTTTCATTGGGGTAGTGCCTGCATGATTGGCAAATCCTTCTACCGTAATTTCACAATCCAAAATCCCCACAATTCCTTCGACTACGCCGATTTGAAGGTTTTCGCTTTCCAGAATTCCTCCTTGCTCAATATGCAATTCCAGCCAAGCATGAAGATCTCCTTTCTTCCGCTCCGCACTGGCGATGTCGGCAGGATTCCCTCCTATGGCTCGGATTCCTTCGCCCATGACCAAACCACTTTGACTGATCTGTTCCAGTCCGGCTTGGCTGAGTTTCCCCACCATGGCCTTGCTTCCGATCAGACCGCCTTCTTCATTGCCAAAAACGATGACTTCCAAGGGATGCGTTGTAGTGATCTTTTTTTCATTCAATACTTCGATGACTTCCAAGGCGCTCAAGGAGCCCAAAGTCCCATCGTAATTCCCCCCATCCGGAACCATGTCGATATGTGATCCGAAGGCAATGGGCTTCAATGCTGGATTTTTTCCAGCTCGACTTCCGATGATATTTCCTCCTACATCGATTCGGGGATTCAGTCCCGCCTTTTGCATCAAATCCATCATCCATTTTCTTCCTGCTATATCCCCCTGTGTATACGCCACCCGATACCCATGTCCATTTTCATCCAGCCCAAATTTGGCCAGCTCCTGAATCCGATCTTCAATCCGCTTACGGTTTACCATAGGCAGGCTTTGGAAAAAAGAAATCGCCTGAACATCCAGCAATCCAAATGCGGTCAATCCCAAACTGGTTAGTGCTGTATTTTTAAGAAAGGCTCTTCTACTCATGTCGTGTGGATTTTATTCGTTTAAACTAGTCAAGATTGGTTAATTTCTAGTAATCTAACCGATTTTTTGGCTGAAAAAAATTGGTCTGGATAGGTCTTTGGTTTAAAAAAAATAGTGGTTTAACCTATAAAAAATGGGTTTGTAAAGTAAGGAAGGGCAAGGCGTTTAAAAATGATTTGGCTACGGCTAGCGGAGGCTAATTTCAAATCTAGGATTCTATCCTATCAAAATCTTCGTATTGCCCTTACATTATAAACATTGTACTTATCATACAGTGTCAGCTCAAAATAATCAATAAAAGCCTTTCTCCAAGCAGCTTCGGTGGTTTTACGTTCTGTCGAACTCCAGTAGGGAGTTTATAATGAAAGCTAACATCGAAAAAGGTAACTACTGGTTGAACTTTTCAAATACTTAACAAAGTATCCTCTTTACATGATGGTTTCAAATAGCACTTTAAGGTATTAGCTTCATCGTCTACGCTGTGGGTATTCCAATTAGTAGACCATAGCGTATTCTAACTGTGTTTTAGTTTGACCGTGAACCGTTTAAGTGAGATTACCTTTTCGGTCAAACTTGTCTTAGACCACTCCGTCTATAGCGCGTACCCACAAATAGAAGACCGCTAATATAAAAATAGCCCAGCGGCCAACTGAACCGACTACTTTTGCGCCATGTTTAGAACGGCCTTATGCCTATTAGGACTTGTACTTTGCACTTCTACTGCGATTGCTCAAGACATAGTATTTAAAAAAATAGATACCCCCATTCTGATCGATGGAGAGATTGATGAAATCTGGGCGGAAGCAGATTCTGCTTTTGATTGGATGCAGTATTTCCCCTTTGATTCTTCTTTGGCTGTAAATCAGTCGGTGGCCAAAGTACTTTATGATGATAAGAATATTTACATACTTGGAGTGATGTACAGTGCCTCGGAAGACCGTGAATACGTAACTCCTTCACTACGGCGAGATTTCAGAGGAGCTGCTAATGATAACTTTACGGTCATCTTTGACACGTTCCAAGATAAGACAAATGCCTTTACGTTTGGGATCAATCCTTTTGGGGTTCGTCGCGAGGGTTTGGTGGCGAATGGAGGAAGTGGTGAAAGTGCGTTAAGTCTGGACTGGGATAATGTCTGGAGAGGAGAAGCAAAGATTTATAAAGGATACTGGGTGGCTGAAATTGCCATTCCACTAAACTCCTTAAGATTTAATGAAGGGCAGAAAAATTGGAATCTTAATTTCTACCGAGTGGATAGCGAGTATGCGGAACGATCCACCTGGGCACCTATTCAGCGGAATTTCATGCTCTTTAATCTGGCCTCGCTACGAGTAGCCGAGTGGGAAGAACCTACCAAAAAAAGTGGGGAAAACTTTTCCGTTATTCCTTTTTTAGCAGGTAATTATAATCAAAATTTTGAGGAGGGTAAGAATGCCCAAAAAGGTTTAAATGCAGGTTTTGACTTGAAGTATGGGATCACCCCTGGCCTGAATCTGGACCTTACGGTAAATCCTGACTTTTCACAAGTAGAAGTAGATCAGCAAGTCACAAATCTGGATCGATTTGAAATTTTCTTTCCTGAGCGAAGGCAGTTCTTTTTAGAGAATGCGGATCTTTTTGCCAATTATGGCCAAAGGGGAAACACGCCATTTTTCAGTAGAAGGATAGGTGTATCCCGGGATGAAAGTACCGGGCAGAATATTCAATCCCCTATCCCGCTAGGGTTGCGACTTAGTGGTAAGGTAAACGACAATCTTCGAATCGGCGTCTTAAGCATGCAAGTCGCAGATGATCAGGCGGCCAGTTTGCCTTCGTACAATTATTCCATGGTTTCGGTGCAGCAAAAAGTCTTTACCAGATCAAATATTTCGGCTTTTCTAGTCAATAAGCAGACCTTTGCGGATCCAAAAGAATATAGCGATAGTCTCTACAATGCCTGGGACAGAACTCTTGGAGCGGAGTATAATCTTGCTTCTGAGAACAACAAAATCAATGGCAAGTTTTTCTACCATCAAAACATCAATCAAGCAGAATTGGACGGTGCGTTCACCGCAGGAATGGATATGCAGTACAGCGTACCTGAATGGTCACTCAACATGCGTTCGCAAATCATAGGGGCGAATTATGCTCCGGAGGTAGGCTTTGTCCGAAGAAGGGATATTCAACAACTGGCCATGACCTACCGAAGAAGTTTCTTTCCGTCAACGGGAGGAGTACAACGGCATGGTCCAGGCTTGGACTTTGACATTTTGGGTAATGACACCTATGGCATGCTTGATTGGGATGCGAATATACTCTATGATATCACCTGGCGCTCTTCCGCTCAATTTTCCATGCGTTTGCGGAGGCAATACACGTTTTTGATCAATGGTTTTGACCCAAGTGGAACAGATGGTATCCCCCTTCCTGCCAATTCCGAATACACCAATAATGTGATTATTGCCCGATATCAATCCGATGAGCGGAAAAAATTATCTTATGAACTGAGTACCCGCACAGGGGAATATTTTAATGGCATGCGCTGGAATCTCGAAGGTAGTATTCAGTGGCGCTATCAGCCATTGGGCTTTACCAGTATTGATTTTGCATATAATGGCATCAGATTGCCAGACGCCTATAATGATGCAAACCTTTTTCTGATCGGTCCAAGATTTGACTTTACCTTCAGTAAATCACTCTTTTGGACTACTTATGTCCAATATAACAGTCAGATTGATAACGTAAATATCAATTCCCGATTACAGTGGAGATTCGCACCTGTTTCGGATTTTTTCCTAGTTTATACGGATAATTACCTTGCGGAAAATCAGGAAGGTTTTATTCAATTTGGCGGTTCCAAATCCCGCGCATTGGTATTTAAGATGACCTACTGGTTGAATTTGTAGCTTGCCGCCAAGGACTTGATGCCACTCAAAATGGGGACTAAAATGCTTATGTTCTCGAGGATAATAGGGGTAATATGACGTATAGTATTTAAAAAACAAAAGGAATTCCCGCGCATACGTGATAGCGACCGTTATGAATTTTAGTATTCAATCAGTTCATTCGCCTTGTTTCTGATACTATTTATATTCTTAATTATAGTCAAGTTGATTCTAGACCTGCATTGGTACGTTTCCCTGGGCTGTTTTTCCAGGAGGACCAGGCCTAGAGGGGTATAGTTCTCCTGATAGCTTTGCTCGCCTCACCTGACTGTGATATGGTAGCAATTCTGCTTTCTTTCCTTGATGACGTAGATCTTATTGATCTCTTGGAAGTAATTTAGGACCGCTTCCAATTGCTTTTGAGCCTTATAGTTAAATGCCTTCTTTCCATTAAATCGGATGTAAGAGATATCAAATGAGACGCCATAGGAGTGTGAACTGTTTCCAGCAGTCGCATTTCGATTTCTTCGGTACAGTTTCTTTTGTTGATCCATGGTGCGTGTGACGGAGGAAACGGTAAAATAGCTTTCTCCTCCGGCATTGGCTTGGAAGGTTTTGCCAAGCTCCTCCAGTACTTTTTTGGCCTCCGGTGTCATATAAGGATGGCTATGGGTGAGCTTGTCCACGCGATAGCCTAGACCTGAATTTGCTTCTACCAAAGATTGATTACCCACGTAGTCAAACAGGAGCTTTTCATCCCCAATTAAGCCCACTCCCTTGGTCTCGGCAGCAAGCAGATGATCGTCATAGGCATCTTTGCCTAGCCGACCTCTAAATCGCTCGAGCTCAGGGATGATGAAAATTTCCTCAGGCATATGTAAGGCATCTGATACATCCGGAGCTTCGGTATCCGAGGCAATATCTAGGAAACTGGAGTAGGTTTCGGTGAGTTGTTTTTTAAGGTCAGGCCGATAGGTGACCATGGCCAGGGTGACAAGTGAAAAAAGGCTTAAAAAGGAAAAAACTAAGAATAGCGTGGTTTTCTTCATTCGAGAAAGAATTGCTCTTTTTGTGGATAAGTCTCAAGTTAAGGATAGGAATGAATCAAGCCAATTTTTTTTTAAAGTGAGTATTCTCAACTAGAAACGGCAGGCAGGAGTGTTTTCTTCAGAAAATTGTAGTGAAATCCGCCTAGAAACGATGTTTTAGACTATAATTAGATGGGGTATTCACTCCAACTTAGGTGGATTTACAATTGCATTTTTTACTACGGTATCAATGGAATAAGCTGTTATTTCTTTTCGTTTACAGTAGTCAGTTTCTAACCACACCTCTAAAAATTTTGCTCCTTTACTTGCATTGCAGGACATGCAGCATAAGGCGATATTATCTGTTCCGTTAATTCTGACATCATTGACGATATGTTCCCAAGATGGTTTTGATTTTCGATCCGAGATTCCTTCTGAAAACTCTACCCGACAATAGACACAGGCTAAATCTCTTTGTCTTACAAAAACTTTAACCTCTTTTGGAATGCCCCATCGGTTTGACATCAGCTTGGTTGTTTTTCATTGGTCTCAAACTCTTTTAGGGTCTTACCATTTTTTAGCTTCCATTCTGTTAGCCCATTGGCATTACGCCCTAAAACAATTGAAGCTGCTGTAGAAGGACTGCTGAAAATATAGTCTTCTGGAAACTCAAGATAATCTCCCTTGTCTAAAAACACTCCTTCATCAATAAGTTTCTGCCTAAATACTACAAAATTTGAAGTCATTGAGGTAACAGTCGAACCCGCCGCTTTTGAACCTTTGAAGACAACAAATCCATCTGAGGTAGGTTCACCTTGTACCTCTGCTCCCCTTGCTGCTTTAATAAAAAATGTTTCTTGTTTTTGCTTTGGCTTGAATTCTCTTTTTTCATCAAATACTTTGTGACCTAGCGTATTGACCAACATTTTGATGTACTCTATAAACTCTTCCATCTCTGCCCGATCAGATTCGGAAATAGAAGATTGAGTGGGAATTATAAAATTATCTATTCGATACCGATTGGCTGATTTGGCAATATCGTGAAGCCTATTTTCCAAATACTTGATATGAGCTTTATTCAGGTTTTCATCTTTACTGATGAATATGATTGCCTCATTCCAAAAATCCTTGGCATTTAATTGTTGATTTAGGCGCTTTAGGATGGATTCTGCCTCTCCGATATACACTAGATCTTTTCCTTCGTCATCCTTTCCAAAAAGTAGATAAACTCCGGTACTGCTTAGATCATTTCGATCTGTACAATCTTTGATTTTTATTCTTGGAATTTTATAAGCCTTTCCCGACCAGTTGGATAGTTCACAACTCATTCTCCCATTGGGATCACCATCAATCAAAAATATTTTTATTGTCTTTCCGAATTTCATTTTTTTAAAGCTTGTTTATTCTCAATGTGGATTGATTAGGTGTCCGATTTGAATGCCACTTCACTATTAACCCTCTTTAAAAATCAAGTAAGGTTACCCTTTTGCCCTCAAAAATGATTAAAAAGTGACTGAAAATAAGTAAGGCTTAGTTTCCAAGCAAGAGGTTTTAGGTTATTGGACGAAAAATGTCGAATTATTTTTTATTTGAAGCAGCTCTGAGACTATAGCTCATTCATATTTCTCTTTGTCAGCCTTTTCGGGATTCTGCCCATGGGTATATACCAAGTACCCTCCCCCCCACTTCATATGTCTCCACCCAGCTGAGTATAGATTGTTTGTTTGTCTAAGCGGAGTTTGTATCTACGCTTTTCTATTTCTTGGATTTTTGAATTTTCCACTATTGTGTTCAACCCCTTCGGGGTTGCCATATCTGATCATGATCTCTCCTGTCCACGGGTTGCACCCGCGGTTATTGAAAAGTTCGATCCCTTCGGGATCTTCGATTTGATGATTATAAAATCTAATACTTATTGAATCAATAGAACGACCCCGAATGAGGTCAAACCTCTCAATAGCCATGGGTGAAACCCATGGTAATCTAGTTCCTCCATTGAACCCAACGACCCCGAAGGAGGTCGAACTTTTTTCTTTCACTCCTTTGTCAAAACCATACAAATTCTCGAAATTCCTACACACTATTTTTCCACTAACTCCAGATTTTTATGAGCACTTACACTCAACTTATTTACCACATCGTTTTTTCTACCAAGCATCGAGAACCCACGCTCATCAAAGACCAAAGACGCCGACTTTTTACCTACATCCACCAACTCCTCACCAATAAAAAATGTCATCTCTATCGGATCAATGGCGTGGAAGACCATCTCCATATTTTAACCCATATTCATCCGACGATTGCGATTGCTTCTTTGATCAAGGATATAAAACTAGCGTGTGATGACTTGATCTAGCAAGAGGAGATTTTTCCTGATTTCCAAGGTTGGCAGGATGGCTATGGTGCCTTTTCCGAATCAATTAAAGCCAAAGAAAGACTACTGAATTACATCAAAAATCAAGAGGCACATCACAGGAATGTAACATTTTTGGAAGAATACAGGTCCTTATTAGAAGAGCATGAAATTGAATTTGACCCGAAGTATCTTTTGTGAATGGAGTCTTTTGCATGTGTCTAACCCCTCTCAATCTGGATGATCCCCTCCCCAATCAGAATCGGGAGAGGGGACTTCAAAGACGGGTGGTCGTGTTCTCTAAGTGATCCCGATAGCTATCGGAATGGTTAAAAAAATAAATCTCTGCGCAAGCTCTGTGGCCTCTGCGCCTCTGCGGTAAAAATAAACTCGCTTCCATCCTCCCGCACATCCATCCCTTTTCCAAATCAAAATCCTGCACGGGAGGGAATGGAGTGGGGTTCCCTTTTTAACTCTGGGTTAAAACCCGAGGCTACCAATATATCGCTCCTATGGAGCTGGTTCTAGATCGGTATTTAGGTGGTTTTTCAATCCGCCAAGAGGACAAGTATTTTAAATCTTTCAGTTTTTTAAAAATAAAAAGCTATGTTTTCTTTGTGACTAGGTGGTTAAAAAATAAATCTCTGGGAAAACTCTGTGACCTCTGCGGTAAAAAATAAACTCGTTTCCATCCTCCCGCATCTAAATCCTTTTTCCAAATCGAAATCCTGCACGGGAGGGAATAATTCCTCACTCCTCCTTACCCCGGGTTGAAACCCGGGGCTATATATATGACGCTCCTATGGAGCTGATTCTAAATCAGGATTGAAGTGATTTTTCAATCCGCCAAGGGGACAAGTATTTCAAACCTTCTAATTTTTGAAAATTCAAAAGCTATGTTTTCTATACTTTCTATGTGGTAAAAAAGATACCCTCTGTGTCCTCAATGAAAACCTCCGTGTGCTTTGTGGTTAAAAAGACTTATTTAAACAAAACGACAATTCAAGTACTTAATCTCTTCACCTTTGTCCGAAAACATCTTCTCGTAGCGCGTCTGAATTCCGAAGTGATCATCCTTCCATTCGCTTTGGTAAAAATCATGTGTAAAACCAAGAAGCTCAATATCAGCTCGATTTTGAAATAGCTCAAGTGTGTAATCAAATAAGCCAGTATTGTCAGTCTTGAAATGGATAATCCCGTCTTTCTTCAACATAGGTTTATACATTTCCAAAAAGCGAGGGGAAGTTAATCGACGTTTTTCATCCCCATCTCTGGGATAGGGATCAGGGAACGTGATCCAAAGTTCAGAAATCTCATCTGCGGCAAAGGATTTATCTATTAACTCTATCTGAGTTCTTAAAAAGGCCACATTGGTGATGCCCTCCGCTGTAGCGGTCGAACTTCCCATCCATATCCTACTTCCTTTGATATCTACTCCTATAAAATTCTGCTGGGGGAAATTACGGGCTAGGCCCACTGTAAACTCTCCTCTTCCACAGGCTAGTTCTACCACAAGGGGATGATTATTTTGGAATTGGGTCTCATTCCAGTTGCCTTTGATCGTTTCAAAAACAGGTTTGCCAGCTTGGATTACGTTAGGATTCTCTTCATTTTCTTTGAAGTGAACCAATTTATTTCTGCTCATTTATAGGTCTTCGATTTCTGCGACCACAAAAGTACTCCCTCCAATAAAAATAAGATCATCTGACTTGGCTTTTTTTCTGGCAAAGTGAATTGCCTCGTTGATATCGGGAATTATCTGACCTTTCAGCTTGAATTCAACCGCTATTTTAGCCAATTCTTCAGCTGGCAGCGCCCTTGGAATTTGTGCTTGTACGAAGATGTATTTGGCAGATTGGGGAAACATCTTCAAGATTTTACGGACATCTTTATCACTCACCATACCGATGATCATCCAAAGCTGATTGAAGGTGTACGAATGCAATTGCTTTAATATTTCCTTTATTCCAGATTCATTGTGACCAGTATCCGCAATCATGAGCGGGTTTTGAGCTAAGGTTTGCCATCTCCCTTTTAAATGGGTCAAGCTGGATACATTGCTGAGACCGGACAGCATTGCTTTCTCTGGAATATCCCAACCAAGTGTTTTTAAAACATCGATTGACTCAAGTATTCCTGGTAGGTTAAACCGCTGGTAATTCCCGATCAGATCGAGTTCGATTTTTAGATTCTTGGAAGATTTGCTTGCCAAATAGTTGGCTTTTCCTTCCACAAGCTTGGAATCAGAAATGGACCACACCTGATCCGCAAAGGTAATTGGAGAATCCCCAGATGTGGCTTTATCCAAAAAGACCGTTCTCGTCTCTGGCTGAGTTTCGCTAATCACTACAGGAATTAGAGATTTAATAATTCCAGCTTTTTCTCCTGCGATCAATTGCAGGGTATTACCGAGAAACTGCATGTGATCATAACTGATATTGGTAATCAAACTCATCTCAGGTAAAATCACATTGGTACTGTCCAATCTGCCTCCCATTCCCACTTCTATGACAGCGATATCCACTTTGATTTTGGCAAAATACCAAAATGCCATTGCTACAGTCATCTCAAAAAAGCTAGGCATGAGATCCTCCAAAAATGCTTTATTTTCTCCCACAAAAATCACTACATCGGCCTCGGGAATTTCAATTCCATTGACCCGAATACGCTCCGTGAAAGATTTTAAATGAGGAGAAGTATAGAGTCCGGTTTTGTAACCTGCCTGCTGGAGAATCGCAGCAATGCTGTGAGAGGAACTCCCCTTTCCATTAGTCCCAGCGACATGTACTGATTTGAATTGCCTTTCTGGATTTCCCAAATGCGCACAAAGTGCTAGCGTATTATTCAAATCACTTTTATAAGCTGGCGCTCCTACCCGCTGAAAATTGGGAAGGGAATTGAACAGGTAGTCGAGAGTTTCTTGATAGTTCATTGAAACAGATTAATCTGGGCTTTATATTTTTCAACGTAAATCTAAGGAATGATTTCTTAGGCTGAATCGAATCGGGAGAGAAATTGAGGAGGAATGTGAAAAGGGATTGGGAGAATAGAGCGTGAGAGATTAGAGCGTGAGGGAAAAGGGATTGGGGAATAGAGATTAGGAGATTTGAGAATAAGAGATTGGGAGATTAGGGATTGGGAGATTAGAGAATATGAGATTGGATGATTGGGAGACTAGAGCGTGAGGGATAAAGGATTGGGGATAAAAGCTATGTTTTCTATGTGGTCCCGATAGCTATCGGGATGGTTTTAAAACCTTTGCGTCTTTGCGGTTGAAAAAACCTTTGTGTCCTCCGTGAAAACTCCGTGACCTTTGTGATTCAAAAACCCCTTGTGGTTTAAAAAATCAATCAATCTTAATAACGAACGTAATCTTACCTGATGAAAAATCCGCGGCAGCTCCTCCTTGTTTTTTGAAGTTAATCTGGTTGACGACCTGTCGGTAATAGGCTAAAACCTCATTGGACACATTGTATTCCAAAGGTACTGCCTGAACAATCTTCCCGGCATCATCTACCGTGATTTTAAATACAATGATTCCATTCCGGGTAGATACTCGGTCATTGATTGTTGGTTTGGACGCAAAGTCCCACCCTGCTAAATCGAGGCTATAGCCAGCACCTGATGCCACACCTTTTCCTGAACCCTCACCCATGATGGCTCGGCCATCCACCGTACCTTTTGGATCGCCAGCATCTCCCTTTTCTTTGGAGCTGCCTTGTGCGCCACCCGAAGCTGGTTGAGTTCCTTTTCCTGCAGTTCCGCCGGCTCCAAAAATAGCTCGTTGATCTACTTTGGGCTTTTCAGGTGCCTTTTTAGTAGTTTCTGCTGCTTCTGATTTGGCTGGAGTGGTTACCGTCTTTGCTGGTGCAGTTTTTACAGGTTCTGGCTTTTTGGTGTTTTCTGTAGCTTTTTCTTCTCCTCTGATTGGGGAAGGCTTGGTAGTTACTGCCTGGTTTACGGCAGGCTTTGAAGCGATTTTTGGTTTTGCCTTCTCTGTTTTTGGACTAGGCGCCGGTGTGGCTGGCTTAGTCACAGCTTCAGCTATTTCTCCCGGAGCTGCTGCTTCGGTAACTGGAGTTTCTACTTCAGAAGGAGCATTTGGACTATTCCGATCACCTGATCCAGTCGGGGTAAAACCTAGATTGAGCTCCAATCCAAAAGTAGGTATTGGTGGGATTTGTTCTTTCCAGACTACGATAAAGTAGAATGCAATCAGCAAAGCGATATTTAGGAATACCGTAATGATCCAAGACTTTTTCTTGCTTTCGCTTTCTATTTTATCTGAATCCCAGGTTTGCATATTAGAAAGGTTTCGTAGCTATAGAAACATTCGCTTCAAGTCCGGCGGCAATGCCACCGATCTCTACAAGGTATTCTACAGGCACTTCCTTATCGATGTGAAGGACTACCTGACCTTTTTTACCAGTCAATAAAGAAGTGAGTTCACTCTTAATTTGTTCCCTAGAAACGATCTTATCATTTACCGAGTACTTGAAATCTTTGGTGATCGTCACAGTCACTTCCTGCATCACGATATCTGAAGTCTCACTTGATGGCAAGTTGACAGGAAGCCCCGAAGGGGTTATAAAAGAAGATGTCAACATAAAGAAAATCAACAACAAGAAGATAATGTCTGTCATTGACGACATGCTAAATGCTGGATCTACCTTGTTTTTAGATTGAAGTCCCATCTTATTTATCTTGAAGTAAGTCGATAAATTCTATCGAAGAATATTCCATATTATGCACTAGTTTGGAAACTTGCGTCACCAAATAGTTGTAGCCCAAGTAGGCAATAATTCCTACTACCAGTCCCGCAGAGGTGGTAATCATCGCTTCGTAAATACCTGTGGAAAGTAATTTCGGAGATACCATTCCCTCCTCTTGTGCTACTGCGATAAAGGCCTGAATCATACCCGTCACAGTACCAAGGAAACCAATCATTGGAGCTGCCCCGGAAACTGTTGCCAGGAGGTTAAGGTTTTTCTCAAGTTTGTAGATTTCTATCTTTCCCACATTCTCAATCGAAACTTCAATATTTTTCAAGGGCGAACCAATACGCTCAATCCCTTTGGCAATCATATTGGCCACGGGTGTATTTTCTCCAGCGCACAGAATTCGGGCTTTTTCAGTATTTCCACTTTGTACCAATACTTTCACCTGATCCATCAAATAAGAAGATGTGGTTGAAGCCTTTTTCAAGGTCAAGAGTCGCTCAAAAAAGATGTAAATGGCTAAAATGAAAAGTAAATAAAGCGGAATCATCATGTAGCCACCTTTGATCAAAAGGTCAAGTAAGCCGATGCTATTTCCTTTTGCGCCCATCGAAAGGCTATCTGCTGCTGAAATCGAATCAACAGAGAGGGTTTGAAGTAGAGTCATATTAGTATTTCAAAATCCATAAAGCTTCTGTATAGTCAGCTTTAATTCGCTCGAGTTCTTCATTGGCTTTTGTAAAACTTCCGAATGACCCAATTGCTAAACGATAGTTTTTAGTATCGTCGTATGGTGTGATCAAATAAACTGCAGGTACTCGATTTTGATATTTCGGAGCTTCTTCCAAGGCAAATCGCTCATTTGGAAGACTTCCGACAATAATAAAATAAGTAGGCCTTTCAGTTTTTGATTCCACACGAATCAAAGTTCCTATTGCTTTAAGATCAATAGTTGTACCAGTTTCAGACTTTTGGATTGTAGTATTCGGTGAACTCGGTAATTCAGATTCAGCGAATTGATTTTCAGGCTCTTGTATTTCTTCTACTTTAGAATCATTAACACTTGAAATAGGCTCCTCTGGAGTTGTGATGATCTGATCATCTCCGTTTTCAAAACCTACTGGATTTTCAATTTCTTTATTTACTGCTGTCATTTGCCAGATAATTACTGCCAAAATCATCAAAGCAAAAACTGCGGTGATTCCTACCCACCTTTTGAATTCTTTTTTTGCAGGAACAGGAATTGACGTCGGAATCTCCTGCTTATCGACTGAGTGCTTTGGAGCCTTAATATCTTTTAATTCAGCAGATTTATCTGCAATGATAGATTGGACGACTGGATTAGGAAGTATTTCTTCAGGCTTTGCTACATCTTCAGGTGAAGCTTTTTTCTGAACTTCAGCTGAACTAGAAGATGGAACCGAGTTAATAGGCTTGATATCGACTACAGGCAATCCATAGTCCTTTGGATCAGGCCAATTCTTATTGGAATTATTTTCGGAGTTCATAGCGTTTTGGGAATGATACGAAACTAAACGAATTGACTGTAAACCCCAACCAAAATCAGAACAAACCTTAGAATTTAAAGGATGCACCACCAATAAGCTGAATCCCTCTTACCGGATAGTTGAGCCAACGGGTATTCGTAGCATTCAAAAGATTATTTCCTTCGGCAAAAATGGAAATACGCTCAGTGATCCCGTAATCTACTTTTAGCTGTAAATCTGCAATCGTTTTGAGTTTAATTACTTCGAATTGCCGAGTACCAATCAAGGCATCGCTTTCAATTCTTGCTCCTCGGGCTTTAATTCCTCCCATAAAGTTAACATTGGCTTGGATCAACAAGCGATCCACTGGAGTCACCTGATTGTTCACTTTAAACTCCCAAGTCGGTCTATGCCAAGCCTCAGGCTGTTGATTCAGATCATATTGATAGAGGTCTAATCTGGAGCTCAGGGAATAAACATCTGATAGCTTAAAGCCCAATTCAGCATTGATATTGAATACCGCCACTTTATCGTCATAGACTAGATTGAATCGAGCTTCATCTGAGCTTAAGAGATCCTGAGTATAATTATTGACGAAGAAGTAAAGCTGATTGTAACGACTGACGTCTATTCCCGCACGATACTGGAATGTCTCTTGAAACTGCCCTTCTATCCCTCCTTGTATTTTGTAATTATTGACGGTATTCAAAAGCCTATTAGTTGGGCCCAAAAACGGGTTTTCCATCACGAAACTGTAATAGGTATTCCGATTCACATCTCCGGTAAATGCGCCATAAAATCCAAATTCCGGAGCAAATTGGTAGGAAGCTTTCAACACAGGAAAGATTCTAAAATCACTGGATTTATCAGCAATCGAATCATTTTCAGAAATAATGTTCAATCCGGCAGTGAAGGAAAACTCACCATAATTATAAGACACATTGGGTCTTATTGCGAAGTAGTTTCGAGATTCACTAAAATCCAGATCTTCTGGATTGGTCGCGAAATATGACAATCCCACCTCCCCTGTCCAATCATCCACAGGTTTAACTATCCCTTTTGCCTGAAATCCAAATTGACTTTCCCTAACTAGATAGCTGTCTTTGAAATTTCTAAAGCTCAATTCCGCTTCATAGTAAAAAGGCCCCACCTTTTCTATTTCCCGAATTCCAGCTTTAAGATCTATGGTATTGAGTACATTTCCGAGAAAGGTTAAATCGATTGGATCGGCTCTATTATCGAGAGGATCCAGATCAACTCCATAAAACTGATAGGTATCCTGTTTCCATTTTAATCCTCCATAAACTTCGAAAAGATCCAAGAAATAGCTTCCATCAAATCCCAGGTTCGAATGGGACTCCTTGGATTGCTCGTCCAAAACTGGCCCTTTTCCAAAACTCTGATGATTCAACTGCAGCGCATAATTGAAGTCTCTTACTTCCGTCTCCATATATCTAATCTCCAATAGAGGAGATGCAAAATTCCCGTAACCTGCACGCACAAAACCTGGAAAGAGATTTAGTTTCGGTGGTGCATAGTTTTTCTGAGCAGGCGTAGCGGCTAGTTGCAGCGGCTTCAAATTTAAATTGTAGCGATTTGCCAAGTAATTGAAATCAGTAATTCCTTTTGCCTGAGGCATTACTGGGAGTTTTTCGTAAATACGAGGCTGAACAGGAACAGTCAGAACTCGATCCTTTCGGATCACGAATTCCTGATCTTTTACTTCCCCTTTGGACTGCGTTTGAGCATTCGCTGTCTGATTACCGACTCCAACCAACGCACTAAAAAAAAGGATTGTTGCTAGCTTTTTCATTTTTATTTAATGGTTTGAAGTTTAGCTTGAGCCATTTGTTTGATTTCCGGATTCGTGGATTTTTCTACGATAGACTCGAGTGTGGCTTTTGCCTGGAAGGTCTCCCCTGTTTTCAGATAATTGTCAGAGAGTAATAGGAACATTCGACCATACCAATAGTCAAAATCTACAAATGGACCTGAGGAGTCGAAGATCGTCTCATTTGATTTGATCACATCTCCTTTTTCTTGATAGGAGTTTGCCAATAAATAAAGTCCCTCAGCTCCTTGCACCGTTTTGTATTCATTCACCAGAGCAAAGAGTGTCGCCTCAGCTTCTGGTCTACGATTCAGGTTCAATTGTGACTTACCTTTTACGAGAATGGCCTTTGGAGTAGATTCCGGAAGGATTCCGTCCAAAGTCAACAGACGATCCGCATGCTGGATGGCCTGATCATATTTTTGAACCTCAAAATTGGCAATCATCAAGCCTTGCACTGCTTCTGCCTCTTCGACCTTGTTTCGTGCATTACTAGCTGAAGTTTCTAGGTAAGGGATTGCTTGCGCATAGTTCTTGTTTTCCAGCTCCATGGCTCCGATTCGTTGGATAGCTCGGATACGCTGAGGCGATGCCGGCTCTTTCTCGAGAATTTTGAATTGAGCCAAAGCCTGATTTTTATTTCCCAATTGAAAATAGCTATCGCCCATGAAATAAAGTACGTCAGCCCGCTGGGCCGATTTCGGATAGTTTTTCAGGTAATTTTCAAAAGCTCGAGTCGCCTGTGCATAGTTTTTATCAAAGTAGATTCCTTTAGCGGATTCAAATTCCAAGGATTGGACACTACTGCTACTTGGATTGGCTCCTTTGTATTTGCCTAAGTAATCAGAGAATTCAGCTGATCTTCCCTGCAAAGCCAAAGTTTCCTGAAGTCCTTTCAAAGCAGTTTCTGAATTCTCAGCGTTCGGATACTTATCCAAGATAGTCTTGTAGTCCGCTATCGTTTGATCATAGCTTTGAAGTGAGAAATTAGCCACGGCTCTTCCTTCCAAAGCATAGGGGATGAACGGGCTATTGGGTTTGGAGTTTATAAGGTCCGAAAAGCTAACTGAGGCAGATCGATACTGCGTCTCCTCCATATTGATTTGTCCTCGCTGGAATAATGCATCTTCGAAGTACAAACTATTTGGATAGCGTGAAATCAACATGTCCAACTGACTCAGCGCTTGCTGGTTTTTAGATTGGAAGTTTTGAACTACCGCAAGACGATAGTATGCATAGTCAATGCCTTTATTGCTTTCATTTATTGCTCGTTGAAAAGTGGCTTCTGCTTCTGAAAAGCGCTTCTGCACATAATAGGTGTCCCCTAGTCTTAAAAGTGCATCATCGTAATTTTCCTTATTTTCACGAGTCCGGAGGCGGTCTGTATAGGTCTTGAATTCTTGCTCAGCACTAACGTATTGTTGAGAATTGAAATAGGCATAGCCCAATCCATAAAGGCTCTTGGTCAAGTACGCACTGGATGTTTTTTTACCTAAGCCAACAGCCGTGTCGTAAGATTTGATCGCTTGTGGCAGGTTACTGGCTGCCGAATGGATTTCTCCTTTCCAAAAATGTGAATCCAATACGATAGTCGGGTTCTCTGGGAATTGAAGGGATTTATCGAGATAATTTAATGCCGCAGCATACTTTTGATCGCGGTAATAAACCATTGCTTGATTGAATGCGACTTGCTGGTAAGCGGATCTAATTCGCGGTGATTTCGTAGAAATTTTATCCAATTGCTCAATCGCTCTGAGGTAATCATTGGTATTGACCAAGGCCTCTGAAAGTAAATTCTCCGCTTCAACTTTATTTTTTCCTGCTGGATAGCTCTCTAAATATTCGTCTATAGCTGAAATCGCTAGTTGAAAACTCCCTTTCTGTAAGTTTACTTTTGCATAGTTAAATAGTGCATCCTCTTGAATTTGTTTGTTGAAATCTGATTTCGAAGCAGCACTGAAACTAGTAGAAGCGAATTGAAAATTCTCAACTTTTAAGTACGCATGACCCAAATAATAACTTGAGGCTTGTCCTAATTCACTATTTGCAGCAGCGGAAACCTTTAAATAGTCAGTCGCTCGTTGGTAATTTTCAATCTCAAACTGCGCGACTCCTGCCTTGTAGATTTCATTTGGAGCCAACTCTCCTTTTCGGGAATTGATAAAGGCATCGTAGTTTTTCGCGGAATTCTGGAAGTCCTTCTTCGCATAATAGGCTTCCGCCAAGTATAAATAGATGACTTCCTTTTTTTCAAGATTCTGTCCTGAATCCAACTTAGGTTCTGCATAGCGAATCAACTCTTCATAACTTCCCTGCTGATAATACAATGCAGCAAGGAGGTAAGGGACTTTATTCGCATAGTAGCTATCATTGGCTGCAATTTGCAAATCGCTGATTGCTTTTTGAGTGTTGCTATTTTCCAGTGCAATAAATCCACTATAATAATAAGCGTCGACACTGATTGGTTGATTCAAGATTTTGGCTTGGTCAAAAAGTGGGGCTGCTTGGCCGTAATTTTTTGATTGAAAATGAGAAAACCCCTGCTTGAAGAGGACATCTGCCTTGTTGGCATCAGATAATTTTGAGGGATCTACCAGTGAATAGCCTTCTAGTGCTTCAGGATAATTTTTTTTATAAAAAAAATGATCTCCTAGGTACAATCCTGCGGTCACCACCGAAGGATGATTTCCATTTGCAAGAATATAACTTTTCATCAAACCTGGTCCATCTGGACTTTCCAGTTGAAGGGCTGCCATGGCCCGATGAAGTTCGGCTGATTTGTATTGTTCGGAGCTGATTGGCTGATCAAGCAGTCTTGTGTTATCATATAAACTAGCGGAGAAAAGCTGTTTATCAAAAAGTTCAAGATTGTGATCGAGAGTGGGTTGTTTGCTGCTTTGAAAGAGTGAGGATTGGGCGATGACGTCCAGACTAAATCCAATGCCCAAAAAGAGCATAAGGTAATATCTCATAGCTTATTGTCTTAAAATAGCTTTTCAACAAAATCATGGATTAGAAAATCATCCAATCAATTTTGTCTCAAAAGCAGGTCAACTAGTTAGGCTTAGCTAATCAATGCAAGATCTTGTAGACAAGTTCTCGTAGATTTTCGGCATGTGTGATACTGCCAGAATCCACTCCTTTGTAACGGAGATCTGCTTCTTTTAGGTATCTGAATATATCAATTACCTTGCCCAAATTGTAGTTGCGAGCGGCTGTCACGTATTCTTTAACAAAAAACGGAGGCACTCCAAGTATGCCCGCCAACTGTGCATCACTTATACCTTTTTTACGAGATTGATGGATGATAGTAATTTTAGCAAAGTAGCCATACATCAGTGAAAAAAGCGGAATGACTGGATGTGCTTTTGGGTTTTGGACAAAATAGGCTATAATCTTATTTGCCTTGATTACGTCCTTGAATCCAATTGCTTTGAGGAACTCAAAATTATTGTAATCCTTATTAATACCGATGTATTTGGAAATATCCTCGGAGCTGAACTTTGCGGATTCCTTGAAATTGATGAGCATTTTACCCACCTCATTGGTCATTACCTCTAGATTATTACCGATCGAATCACTGAGCAATTGCGCCGCTCTAGAGTCAATACTATGGCCTAGCTCCCTAAAGTATTCCTCGATCCACTGCGTCAGTTTGTAATCGGAGACTTTATCTGATTTGACATGAATGGTACGTTTTTCAATCTCTTTACTCAAGGCTGAGCGCCCATCTAATTTCTTGTACTTATATACTAAAACTAAAATGGTACTTGGAAGCGGATTGACTAAATAACTGATCAGTAATTGCTGCGCCTCCTCTTTTCCAAGATCCACAATACTTTGTGCTTCCTTGACGATGACCACTTGGCGCTCCGCCATCATGGGAAATTTCCTGGCATTATTCAAAACTGCTCCTACTGTGACGTCCTTTCCATAGAGCACAATTTGATTGAAACTTTTCTCATGCTCCGCAATTGCATTCTTTTCGATATAATCAGAGATCATATCAATAAAGAATGGTTCCTCTCCGGCCAAAAAATAAATTGGAGCAAACTTTTTCTCTTTCAAGTCTTTAAGAACAGCTTGTGGTGATTGGGGCATAGTTTTTCTTTTCTTAGATCTTAAAGATAACAATCGCACTCTTTCACCTGCAAAAAGCAGCAAAAGTTATTTCTATAAACTATTCGATGTTAATTTTGTCTATATTAAAAAAGAGCGCCATGAATTTTGATCTAGCAATTACAAATTTTAAGGAAGGGAAGTTTGAAGAGTCTTTAGTGATTTTGAATAGGCTAATTTCTGAAAGTCCCAATCAGCCCGAGTTTCACTTAAATCGTGGCCGAGTACTCTCGAGACTTGGCCTAACTACTGAGGCGATTCTTGATTTTGATTTGATCGTGGAATTAGAACCTTACAATACTGATTTCATGAGTGATCGTGCTGTCGTTCTTCACCTATTAAAACGGAATGATGAAGCTCTTTCAGAATTTGATCGAGCTGCAAATTTAGATCCCGGAAATCCCTATCGCTACAGCAGCAGAGCCTACTTCAAAGATCGTATTGGTGATCTGGCTGGTGCTATAGAGGATTATGAAAAAACCATAGAATTAGATCCTGAAGATGCGGTAGCCTATAATAATAAAGGTCTCGTCGAGGAGAAAATCGGATATCAAGCAAGGTCAAAAAAGAGTTTTGAGAAAGCCGATGATCTAGTAGGTTATAAAACTCCTGAGCCGAATCATTTAGCCAAAGAGGAGTCACTAGCGAGGAAGAGTAGCCAAGAGGAATATCGCATAAATCGCGATATGAGCCTAGGACATTTTTGGAGAATCTTCAAATCCCTTTTTAATGACTCAAGAACACGCCATGAGTTTTCGGGATATTTGAAGAGGATTGTAGGAGGAAAAAAAGATTAAAATGGTTTAGGGGAAACCATTCAAAGACAAATTAACCAACACCTAGATTAGCTCGTAGTCTAATTCAAGAAAGGATTCGATATAGCTAGCCCAATAGGTTTAGATAAATCTAAGGTGATCAGCATTTTGATTGTATTCATCATAAGCTTTCGATGTTTCAAACTCCATGGATAAACAGTAATCAAACTCATTTTTTTTACTTATTTGACGCAGCAACTCAAAATTAATCACACCAGAAATGGAAGCCAACCGAGACGCTGCTTCAAAAAACTCAATTTCTTCTGACGATCCTTTCGGATATTTCAATTTAAAAACAACAGTGTGACGAATCATGAAGAGGCTATTATGCTTAAAACGATTTGATTACCCAAAGGGGCTTGTTAATAAAATAGGCCATTTTTTTTGAGAGACTATTGGTGAAAATCTGATCAAAGAAACTTCGCTTTTTACTGAGTGTAAATAGGACGTCGGCTTTGGATACATTTAGGTAGTTTTCTAATCCGAGGGCTAAGTCATCCCGAAAGGATTTGAGTACAAAATTCACCTTTTCATACGAAATGAATGGCTCAATCTCTTCAACCATCGTCATATGAAGCGATTTATCGATTGCTTTTTGACTTGAGCTGATGTGTACCAAATCTACTTCAGAGTCATAGAATCGAGCAATTTCAATGATCTTCTGAATCGCCAATTTATCTTCTTCCAAGTAATCTGAGGCATACACCAGCTTCTTTGGCGCTTTGAAGAACACTCGTCTAGGCACTACTAAAACGTCCATATCTGCGGACTCAACAATCCTGCTGGCCCTAGATCCGATGATATTTTCTCTGAGATCGTTGATCCCTTCGGTTCCTACCACAATCAAATTTGCCTTAATCAAAATTGAATAGTCAAGCGTATCTTGAACAATTTTACCTTTTCGATAGGCGATCTCACAGGATTTTAAGCCTTTCGGAATGCTTTCTTGGGAAACTGCTTCCTTGAGATTGGTGAGTTTTTCAGTAATGAAGTTAATTTGATTTACCCCAGAGGTATCCAATGGAGAAAGCTTAAGATAATCCGCTTGGTTCAATATGTGAAATAAGATTAATCTAGCTTGGTATTTTTCACCCAATTTTGCCGCATACTCAATTGCATTGAGTGAACATTCTGAAAAATCTGTGGGGCATAATATGGTGAATGGAGTTTTCATTTCTCGTTAATAACCTTTTATACGATCTACGAGGTTTAATACCTCTCTGTTTTCCTTTATACGTTTTATGTTTTCCATCAATTGTGGAGCAGCCGCTTTCGGGTTGGTCACGCTAGCGATGTGTGGAGTCATAGTAATCCTTGGATCATTCCAGAATGGATGAGTTTCCGGTAAAGGTTCTGTTCTGTACACATCCAACATCGCACCAGATAGCTGTCCTTTATCCAAGGCTTGAATCAGATCTTCTTCCACCAAATGCTTGCCTCTTGCCACGTTGATCAAATAAGTACCAGGTGTACATTTTGAAAAGAACTCTTCATTCAAAATATTCTCGGTGGCAGCTGTTAGTGGCAAAAGACAAATCACCACATTCACTGATTTAAGGAACTCCGGCAATTCATTTTTTGAATAATACGGATACTTAAAGTCCTTCGTCTCTGAGAATCCAAACCCCACAACTGAAAAATCCATCATGGCCAACTTCTCCATCACATCATAGCCTAAGGCCCCTACTCCCATCACTCCTACGGTGACTTCCAGCTCAGGATTACTCATATCCCAAACTTTTCGCAGCTTATCTTTTTGATAACGCGGAAGCTGTCGGTGATAATTTAACACACCCATGACCACATAGTTAGTCATGGACCAAGTCAGTTTTTCATCCACGATTCGCACAATAGGAATATTGGAATCAATCGATTGATCACGAAGAATATGATCTACGCCCGCTCCCATGGAGCTGATGAGCTTCAGATTTGGAAATTTAGCCAATAGGCCTTCAGGATGTTGCCATAGAAAAGCGATCTCCACTTCCTCAGGATTTGAAATATCAGGGTAAACCTGAATTTTCAAGGTTGGGTCAAGCGTTCGAATCACATTGATCCAAGCGTTGGGATTCTTTCCGGGGCTAATTATTGCTAAACTCATATCAAAATCAAAAATCCATTCTAAGTGAAAAGCTATCCGATGATTTCAGGAATCTTTTCGGGTTGGATCAAAAATGCCATTCTGCCAATGTAAAAATGCACCAAAAATTCCCAAATTGCAGTCGAAAATGAAACAATCTTCGTTTACCAATCAAATTATTTAACTCCAATTTAATTTCATCATGAATTTCAAATCAATCCTTTTCGTTTTGCTCTTGGTGGGTAGTATGTCCTCCGCCTTTGCGCAGCAAATCCAAATGCCTCAAGCCTCCCCATCTGCAAAAATCGCGCAGCAAGTCGGGCTATCCAATGTTACTGTCGATTATAGTAGACCAAGCACAAAAGGCCGGAAAATCTTCGGCGAATTAGTTCCTTTTGGAGAAGTATGGCGTACTGGGGCCAACGGCGCAACTCTTTTGACTTTCTCTACTGATGTCATCATCAGTGGTAAAAATGTGCCTGCTGGACAGTATGCACTTTACGCGATTCCAAACAAATCAGAATGGACCATGATCCTTTCCAAAAACACCAAGCTATGGGGTGCGATCGGTTACGACGAGTCGGACGATCTACTTCGCCTCAATGTGTCTCCAAATAAGTTGAGCAGAAACTACGAAACTATGGAAATCACATTTGCCGATATGACGGATACCGGGGCCAACTTATCAATCAAATGGGAAACTACGCGGGTGGATTTCCGAATCGAAACAGAGGTGGATGAAATCGTGATGGCACAAATTCAAGAGCTAGTCATTGATACTGAAACAGAAAATCCAGGATTGCTTTACGCTGCAGCAAATTATTACTATACCAATAAGAAAGATATGAAACAGGCTTATGCTTGGATCAGCAAATCTGTGGAAAGTGATAAGAAATATTGGACGGTGCATCTTAAAGCTAAAATCGAAGCCACTCGTGGAATGAAATCTGAAGCAATTGCTTCTGCAAAAGAGTCGATGACACTAGCCAAAGAAGCAGGAAATCCAGATTATATTGCTTTAAATGAACGATTGATCAAATCTTTGAAATAAGCATCATCTTATCTGAAAGTGAAATCCCCTTTGAAATTGATTTTTAAAGGGGGATTTTTTTATTTCTTGATTGTCAATTGGATCAGCGCAGCAAAAAGCATCAATGCCAAACAGCCTAGCGCATTATACCAGAGAAACCCGATATCCCAGACGAAGCCAAATACACCGATACCATTTCGGAAATGCACGAAGAGGATCAAAGCTTCAGACATCAAAGCAGCTATAAATACTGCTTTCCCTTTGACCCACTTCATAAAAAAGCCTACCATGAAAATCCCAAGAATGGTTCCGTAAAATAAGGAACCCAGGAGATTTACAGCTTGAATCAGATTCTCAAACAACGAAGCGTAAGTAGCAAAGAGAATGGCCCCCAGCCCCCAGAATGCGGTAAATACTTTTGATGATACCAGATAATGATGATCATCACCGTCTTTTTTTATCGATCGCTTATACAAATCAACTGTACTGGTCGAGCCTAAAGCATTGAGTTCGGATGCTGTCGAAGACATTGCTGCCGAGAATATCACTGCAAATAGCAATCCGATGATTCCCTCGGGAAGATTGTCCATCACAAATCGCATAAAAACATAATCCGTATCACGAGTCTCTGCATCTGGATCATTGGCGACTATCAAAGATTTGACTTCATCACGGATTTCATTTTGCTCCTTCTTGAGCGATTTTATTTGCTGCTGAACGGTAGCTTCTTTTTGAGTGTCTTCTTGATCAATCGCGGCTAATAATTCGGTGTAGGAGGCCTTACTTTTATCGAAATTATCACTGTATTCTTGTTCCAGTGCTTCAAATTCTCCTGCATACTCACTTTGGCGTAGATTATCGGTTTGTACTGTATTGAAAACTACCGGCGGAAGAAAAAACTGGTAAAACACGAATACCATCACCCCTATAAACAAGATGACAAACTGCATAGGGATTTTCAAAAAACCATTCATAATCAATCCCATTCGGCTTTGGGCCAGCGTCTGTCCGGACAAATAGCGCTGCACTTGGCTTTGATCCGTACCAAAATAGGAAAGGAATAAAAATACGGCAGCCGTCATTCCCGACCAGACATTGTATCGATCGGCCAGATCAAATTCAAAACTCACCATATTGAGCTTCTCCATTTTCCCTGCCACATGCATTGCCTCTTGGAAAGATATCGGAAGCATTTTGATCACGATGATTCCTGCCAGCAGCATCCCTCCCATCATCACTGCCATTTGTTGCTTTTGTGTAATGGAAACTGCCTCAGTTCCACCAGAAACAGTATAAAGGATCACCACCGCACCGATGACAATATTGGTCAAGGTTAGATTCCAGCCCAATAGCGTGGATAGAATAATCGCTGGCGCATAGATCGTGATCCCAGCAGCCAAGCCACGCTGAATAATAAACAACAAGGCAGCTAAAGTCCGAGTTTTGAGGTCAAAGCGGCCTTCTAAATACTCATAAGCGGTGTAGACTTTCAGCTTGTAATAAATAGGAATGAAGGCTACCGAAATAATAATCATCGCCAGCGGCAAGCCAAAATAAAACTGGATAAAGCCCATACCATTTTCGTAAGCTTGTCCGGGAGTACTCAAAAAAGTAATGGCAGAGGCTTGAGTGGCCATAATGGAAAGACCAATCGTCCACCAATTCATAGAATTTTTCCCTCGGAGATACGAATCTAAATCCTTTGGCCCATAGGTTTTGTAAACTCCATAAGCTGCAATCGTGATGAGGGTACCAAAAAGTACAATCCAATCCAGATTACTCATGCGTATCCATAATTAAGCAGGGCGAAAAATCCAATCAGAACAACAAGGACCACCATTAATCCAATGTATAAATAACTCCAACGAATATTTTTCTCTTCCATCCTTATTCTTCGATAAGATTGATAAATAATTTAGTTGCCCCAAGGACTCCAGCAGGAAGATGCCTGAAAAAAGAAATTCCGGTATAAATATATTTTCCTTCCCCGTACTTAGTGTAGATCAATGACCCATTACTTGAGTCTTCGCCTGGATCATTCATTTGAAATGGAGTCTCGTACCGTTCGTCCATTTGTCCTACAAAATACAAGCCTCGCTCTTGCACCCAATTATCAAAATCTGCTTCATTGAGCTGATTTGGGCTACTGACCACCGGATGACTCCAATCTACTTGAACGGGTGAATTTTGAACTGCGACGCGGTTTCGACTAAGCACAAAAGGATAAGGTCCCAATTGATTGGTCAGTAGTGGTGAACTCGTATTGTATTGTACAATCACTTTTCCACCGGATTTGACATAGCCCATCAAGACCTGTTGATTGGATGCCAAAGCTTCATTTGTATTATATGCCCTAATCCCAACAATTATGGCTTTGTATTGGCCTAATTTTTCTACGCTATAATCATTTGCACCAATAAATTCAACTTGATATCCCAATCCATTCAAAATCCCTGGCACATCATCTCCTGCTCCTGGAATATAACCAATCTTAGCTTTGGAGACTTTCCAGTTTTCTTGAATTAATCGAATTGCAGCTGGCTGGAAATAAGTCAAATTTGGGATATGCTTATACAAAATACGGTTGGTGATCAAATCAAATGATTTGCCTTGGCTTGTGGTGTAGCGTGCAGTGATATCTTTAATTCCTTCACCATTTTTCAAAAACTCCACCTCGTAAACACGTTCCTTCAAAAAGGTATTATCGGTGACTTCAAGAATTTTATACTGATCAGCAGGAAGTCCTTTGAAATCCAAGCCACCATCAAGCATTTGATTTTTGAAATGAACCGTTACTTTAATTTTGCTAGAGACGTCTGGAATCAAGAATACCACATCATTTGAAACGGTAAGATCAACTTCCGGCACAATGGTAAATGGTTGTTTGACTTCTCCATCAACTTGATCGTTGAATTTATACATCAAAGGAATTTCAATGCTGAAATTCTCATCAATGATTGTAAAGGCTAATGTTCCTCCAAGTTTAACATCATTAAATGGCTTTCCAATATCATCTTGATTGGAAACGTTATACAAGGCTCCATCAATGGGCTGCTCCAGCCAATAAGGTTGTGAAGGCTTGGCATCTTCAGGAATTGTGAAGTTCACCGGAAAGATAAAAGGCTCATTGCCTTTAACGGACTCATTATCTTTTCTGAATTCTTTCTGATTTACTGCCAAAGAAACTCCAGTAACCGTAAGTGCTGTCGGATTATTGAATACCAATTGAGCAGCAATATCTTGTCCCGCATAGCCCAATTCCTGCCTGGTAACCAACTCAAAGTCTAGGCCTAGCGCAGAAATGATCAGCTGATCCAGCTTTACTTTCTTTTCTACCAACCAAGTTGGAGCATTCGAAATTGAATTCATTTTTTTGCGGATGGCAAGCAGTGCAGCTGCATTTGTGCTAGGATCTTTGAAATCAAAGCTCCCGATTAGCTTTTCAATAGCTGCTGAAATATCTTTTCCATTAGAAAAAGATTCCCATCGATCATTTACTCCTTCAAAAGCTGAATTAGTAAAGGGTTCACCTTTCAGAAATTGAATATGATCCACCGCATTCCCAATTCCAGCAGTAGCTCCAAATCCTTGAGATTTGTGCATCGTCCGGCTATCTGCAGCTATTTGGCTATAAGATTCTCCCAACAGCGAATTAAAATCACCTGTTGGAAAAACATCATAAACTTCTGTTGAATCCTCCTTGAATTCGCCTCCGAAATTATACGCATTCCAGAAAATCCTTTTGGCTTGCCAAGGCTGAACTAAGCTTAGTTGCTCAGGAAAGGCTTTTGGATCTCCAGATAAGTCAAAAGCTTCCTCTGCCAATATCGCTGAAGTGGTATGATGACCATGAGTGACTCCTGGAATTGTATTAAATCTAGTAATGATGACATCAGGTTGAAATTTCCGAATCACCCAAACTACGTCACTCAATACTTTTTCCTTATCCCAGTTTTGAAAGGTTTCTGTAGGGTCCTTAGAATATCCAAAGTCCATGGCACGGGTAAAAAACTGTCTTCCGCCATCTGTTTCTCTCGCTTTCAATAACTCTTGAGTACGAATCTGACCTAGACCAATTCCCAGTTCTTTTCCAATAAGATTCTGTCCTCCATCTCCTCTAGTAAGACTCAAATAAGCCACTTCACTGTGTAGGTCGTTGACCATGTAGGCGATCAATCGGGTATTTTCATCATCGGGATGAGCAGCCACATATAAGATTCGTTTAGTCTCTTCGAGCTGAAGGAGCTGATGATAAATCTCTGCTGAACTCTTTGACTGGGCAAATCCACCAAAGCTGATCAAAGTCAATCCTAGAGTCATCAACCAGCTTATACTACTAAATTTTATCATAAAAGGGCTTAATCTATTCAGCAAGCTAGAATAAGCATGAGTTAAAAAAAAATAAATTTTGACCAGTGGAATTATCAAATCTATTTACTGGTTTGATACCTTACCCTTCCAAGAATTGTATAGCCTAAGGTAAATTCGAAGAAATCCGCTTTAGCTTTGTGGGCTTTGATTTGCAATCCCGCTGAAAGTGCTTCTGTCATTCGATAGCGAAAACCAATTCGCTCATAGAAAACGCTTATCTCTTGATTGAGCTCATTCCGGTAAAGGTATACTCCAAAACCTACTGGCATAAATAACTTTTCTGTTAATTTCCATTCCCAGGAAGCTACCACTGCAAGAGAGGTCTGATCACGAAAAGAAAATTGTTCCTCGTTATTTCTTTCGCTCATCCCGGGTGCATAGAAAAGGTCTAGTCCTAAACCCAATCGAAACTTATAGTTAGCCTCCCAGAGATAATTGACTCCAAGTCCTCCTCTAAAATAATTACGATCTCCAATTTCATAATTTTTGAAACCCATATAAAGCGCAATATTGAGAAACCATCGTTTATCAAGGTCGGGATAAACAGGCAGTGTAGTTGGAGTCTGATTGACTTTCCCTAAATAACTTTTTACTCCTAGCGAGAATGGGATTAGATTAATTCCTGCATTTGGTTTTTTGATCGCACCATTGGAATAGTGTTTCATTCCGATATCAGAAATAATTAATATACGATCAGAAAGCTGATATTCACCTCTAAATCCAAAATGGATATAGGCATTCAAGCTTGACCCGATGTATTGGTTGTTTGGATTGTTAATGGAATCATATGGGCTCAGGTTGAATCCTAGCCCTATCTGCGAAAAATAGCCAAAGGATAATTTCTGACCTTTACTCTTATATAAAAATGGCATTTCAAAAAACCCATAAAAAGCCTGTGGTCTGCCAATTTCCGGGAAATCCCCTAGTAAAGAAGTGAACCCTACTCCAAATGTAGGATATCGATAGAGATGATTCATGTGAGTGTTGGAGATTTTTCTCCAACTGAACTTTGCATCGATTCCACGATATTCGACACTATTCTTGACTTCATCTGCCCAGGGCTTACCATTACTAATTAATGGTCCGGATTCGAAAGAAAGGCTAACCGATTTCTGGAATTTTTCCTGCGCCAGAGAGGTTGACGCAATTGAACTGATGAAAATCAAGCTCAAAAATAAAATTCGATCAACATTCATTGGGGAGATTTACTAGGCTCAATAATGCAAATTCTCTTGAAGGGCAAGGTGTGATTTCCATCGAAAACTTAGATCACAAGCAAAAGTAAACAATCATTTTAAATCATAAAAAAAGAGAGTCGATAACTCGACTCTCTTTCAAATGCTTTCGGAGATATTATTCGCCGTCTTCCATCCAGTTTGGACCTATCAGCTCGATTAGCTTTTTGTTATATTTCTCAGCTTCGGCCTCATTCTTAAGACGAGTATTAATCTGGAAAAGAATTGCCATGATTTCTGTGTTATCAGCTCTGATCGCCAAAGCTTTTTCAAAGTATATAGCAGCTTCTTTATAGTTTTCATCTGCTTTCTTACCTATGATTGGGGACTGCTTTTCCCACTCTGCATCAGACATATCATTCAAGGTATTCAACAATTTCACGGACTGCTCAAGTAGTAAGGCTCCAGTGTAATAGTTACCTTCGAAATAAGTTGGGTCAGCTTCAGCTGATTTTTTGTAATCAGCCAAACCACCTTCGATGTCTCCAGACTGTTCTTTTAAGTAACCTGATCTCAACAAGATAGATGCGTTATCCGGATCGTTCTTTAGTGCTTCTTGGATTTGAGCCATCGCTTCATCCATTTTATTCAATTGAAGCAATAGTTGAATTTCGTATTCAGCAAGGATTTTATCTTCAGGATAATCTGCTCTTCCAGCCATAACAGTCTCATAGGCCCCATCAGGATCTTTATCTTCACCGCTCTGGATTTGAACCAAGAAATAATAGGCGTTTAGCTTATTATAATCATCCAATCCTAAAAGATATCCGAAATGACGCTTTGCGTCTTCATACAAACCAAGATCGTTTGCTAGGAATCCAGCATTATAATGAATTGTAGAATCTGTCAAATCAATTTCTCCAGCAAGATCGAAGAAACTATAGGCCATCTCAAGATCATTCTCATTATAGCGATCTATCGCCTTGTCAAATGAAGTGTTTTTTAAGGTCTTAATCGAATAGGGTCTCAAGTTATCTGGAACGCCTATAATGTCTTCACTAAAAACTTCCTCTCCTACTCCATTCGCTTGGTCAGATCCAGCCATTTCAAAGGCTTTCATGTACGTACTAAGAGCTTCCTTTCCTATTACAAGATTGGACTCAGTATTGGTCGAATCAGAACCAAACATTTTAGTCTGGATTTTTGCTTTTAGCAGGTATGTGGCAGGATCACCACTTGTTTCGGGATCAGCAGATGCTGCAGTAATATCCGTCATTGCAGCAGCAAGGTCACCAGATTTAAAGTTTTTCTCTGCGGAACGTACTACTTTTTTTTGCCCAAAAGCCAGAGTCGTTGCACCGATCAAGGCCATTGATAGAATTAGCTTCTTCATGTTAAGGTTTTCTTTTTTTTGTTATTCGTTTGTTTCTGTTGGTTGATCATCTGAAGATTCCGGAGTTTCCTGAGTAGACTCGTTAGAAATTTCTTCGTCGAGGACGTCTTCTTCTTTAGATATTTTTGCTACGGAAGAAATTTCATCATTCCCTCCTATTTTTATTAATCGTACACCCTGAGTGGCTCTACCCATCACACGGAGGGTATCTACTGCCATTCGAATGGTGATTCCAGACTTATTGATAATCATCAAATCATCCGAATCAATTACTTCTTTGATTGCGACTAGGTGACCGGTCTTCTCGGTTACACTCATTGCTTTCACACCTTTACCTCCTCTATTGGTGATCCTATATTGATCTAGATTTGATCGCTTTCCGTATCCTTTTTCAGATACTACTAGCAGGGTGGCATTTTCTTCGGATGCACATACCATGCCAATCACATAGTCGTTATCATGATTTAACTTTATCGCTTTGACACCAGTGGCAGTTCTTCCCATTGGTCTTACCGCTGTTTCATTGAAGTGAATTGCACGTCCTGATTTCGCTGCGATAACAATATGCTGACTTCCATTAGTCATATCAACATTCACCAATTGATCATCCTCACGGATATTTAAGGCGATAATTCCATTAGATCTTGGACGACTATATTGCTCGAGGGTAGTTTTCTTGATGATTCCACGTTTGGTCACCATGATCAAGAAATGATTATTGATGTAATCTGGATCATTTAAGTCACCGACTTGAATAATTGCCCTAATTCTATCCTCTTGAGTAATACTTATGAGATTTTGAATTGGTCTTCCTTTCGAAGTTTTTCCTCCTTCTGGAATTGCGTAAGTCTTCAACCAGAATAATTTTCCTTTGTCCGTGAAAATCAACAGGTAATTGTGAGTAGATGCCGTAAAAAGGTATTCTGTGAAGTCATCCTGTTTGGTGGAAACTCCTCTGGAACCTACTCCTCCTCTTCCTTGTGTTCGGTATTCGCTCAAAGCCGTACGCTTCACATAGCCTTCGTTAGAGACAGTGATGATGACCTCTTCATTAGGAATCATGTCCTCATAACTAAAATCTTCCGCATTGTGCTCGATTACTGTACGACGAGCATCTGCATAGCGATCTTTTACCTCATTCAACTCAGTTTTGATGATCTCCATCCGCCTTTCTTCGCTTCCTAAGATTTCTTTCAACTCATCGATCAATGCCATGATCTCTTTAAATTCTAAGATGATCTTCTCGCGCTCCAATCCAGTCAATCGCTGCAATCTCATATCAAGAATAGCCCTTGCCTGAATTTCGCTCAATTCAAATCGATCGATCAAACCATTTCTGGCTGTCTCTGGATCTGCTGAACTTCTTATCAAGGAAATTACTTCATCCAAATGGTCTAAAGCAATCAAATAGCCCTGAAGTATATGAGCTCTCTTCTCAGCTTCTTTTAATTCATATTCTGTTCTTCTGACTACTACCTCGTGTCTGTGACTTACATAATGTACGATCAGGTCCTTCAAGTTTAGCGTATATGGTCTTCCTTTGACCAATGCTACATTGTTTACAGAGAAAGAAGTCTGTAGTGCAGTATGCTTGTAAAGATTGTTTAAGACAACACTTGAAATAGCATCACGCTTAAGCTCATAAACCACCCGCATTCCTGATCGATCTGACTCGTCACGAATTGCAGAGATTCCTTCAATTTTCTTTTCATTGATCAGCTGCGCAGTTTTCTCCACCATATTGGCCTTATTGACCATGTATGGAATCTCGGTGATGACGATCATCTCCTTACTTCCACCTGCTTTGATTTCTACATTCGCTTTTCCACGAACAACTACACGGCCTTTTCCGGTTTCAAAAGCTGCTTTCACGCCGTTGTAGCCATAAATAATACCTCCCGTTGGGAAATCAGGAGCAATGATATATTCCATTAATTCCGGAATGGTAATCTCACGATTTTCAATGTAGGCGATGATTCCGCTGATGACTTCTCCCAAATTGTGGGGAGCCATGTTGGTGGCCATACCTACAGCAATACCTGAAGCACCATTCAACAAGAGAGCTGGCACCTTTGCAGGCAAAACAATTGGTTCTTTTAAGGAATCATCAAAGTTGAACTGAAAGTCAACCGTCTCCTTATTGATATCAATCAGAAGTTCCTCAGCGATCCGCTTGAGTCTAGCCTCGGTGTATCTCATCGCTGCTGGGTTATCCCCATCAACAGAACCGAAGTTACCCTGACCATCCACTAATGGATATCGGAGAGACCAAGGCTGAGCCATTCTCACCATGGTGTCGTAGACTGCAGAGTCACCATGTGGGTGGTACTTTCCAAGTACTTCACCGACTATTCTAGCTGATTTCTTGTAAGGTTTATTGTGTAAAACGCCAAGTTCCTGCATTCCAAAAAGGATTCTGCGGTGTACTGGTTTTAGTCCATCACGGACATCTGGAAGTGCTCTGGAAACAATAACCGACATCGAATAATCGATGTAGGCTCCACGCATTTCGTCTTCAATGTTGATTGGAATAATGTTCTGGTTTTCTCCTTGAGCCATATAATGCTATTCACGGGGATGATTAAGGCTGCAAGATAGTAAAAACCGAGTAGTTTTGAAAAGAGAATATCACGGTCAAATTAGAACCCTGTCTTAATACCACTGACCCATTTTTCGATTTTGAAGTTGAAAAATTGAACTGCCCCTGTATTCGATTCCACTGTGGGAATGCTTCATCACTACTCCACACCCACCGATTTTGCAACGCTTTGTACCCGGAATCCTGACAGAAAAACCTACTTGCAACGCATAGAGCGTCTGGTCAATGTTTTGAAATTCAGAGAAGTTATCATCCGCATAGGTGAATTTCCTGAACTCTGCTCCTCCTTTAATAAAAAACTTAGTGTACTCCGAAAAGTCCCGCTCGATCCGAAGTCCAAGCCCATAATAAGGCTCATCAGCGACCAATAATCTGGGCTGATAAGGGGGTTGATTTGGAAGATCAAATGCTGGATCATACTGATTTTTTAAATTCAATTGCCCAAATTCTCCTTCCAAAATAAATCTCCATGGATAGATTTGTCGAGCTCGTTGCTTCATTTCTGATTGCATATAAAGGTTTGCAGACGCATATTTCCGGTATCGCCACTTCAAGAATGAAGCTCTTTTTTTAGCATCATAGAGCACCAAACCCACAGTCCCGTAGAGCTTACTGATTTGGTAAGAATTACCTTCAAAGGGGAATTGGAAATCTCCCCCAGTCATATTTTGGTAGTTCCCCCACTCTTGCCCGTAGCCTCCACCAATGGTCAAAAGATTGAAAAGACTGATTCGTAGACCAGCATTGAAAACTGGAAAAGTCCAGTCATTCCCTTTCATCTTTAGAGGAGTTTCTTCATTAATATCCAGCGGGTTTTCGAAATTTTGAAATTGAGTAAGCGGATAACGTTCAGGAAACTCAGAATAAAAATTTGTCCCAAATTGGTGATAGCCAGCACCTGTAGAAATCTCTACTGCAAACATTTCCATGACATTTCGAGTGACATTTCCAATACCAGATGAACTTTTAGGGTTTTTGGCTTTGTTTGATATACCGAAAATATCTTCTTCTTGAGCAAAGGCAGAAACGAAAAGAAGAGAAAAAATTAAACTCAGAAATGATTTTTTTGACAACATAATTTGATAACGAACCAGTCAACTAATTGGTGTGAAAATATAAAAAAAAGGCTCCAAAATTGAAATTATCTAGAAAAGTTCAAGACTTTAATCTAAAAAATCCAATTTGGAGCCCTACAAAATCTATTGTGTTGATTATCCTAATCAACCATCACCTTTAGCAGCTTTATCAGCAGCTTCTTGCTCTTTTTGTACTTCAATCATTCCATCTAATTTTGCTTTCAGAGCCGGATCTTCCTTGATCGCGCCATTGACTTTATTATAAATGCCAGCACCAAGAATTGTACCGTCCATGATCAACTCAGTCTTATATGTTTTTACACTTTCTTGTAGCGAGTCTTGGAAATCCTTAACTGCTTGAAATGCTTCTTTCTCCTCTTCAGTTACTTTTGCTTCAGACATTTTAGCCTCGTCACCCCAAGCTGCTTTGATCGCATTGTATCTCGCGCCGCCATCTATTTTTTCATTATTAAGAATCATGTTTCTTAATACTTCTGTCTTCTCATCTACATAATTTGAAGTCATTACTTCCACATTGGCAAACATCGTCAATTCTTCATCTGTCACTTCTTCAACATCTTGCGCATGTGCAGCTAGCCCTAGGAAAGAAATAAAGATCCCGAAAAGCATAAATTTTTTCATCATCATGTTTTTTTAGTTTAGTATCAAATTGCAATTAACTGCTCAAAACCCGAAAAATCAAGTGTTAAATGGAGTTTAATCGTTAATTTATGATAAATGGCAAGTTTTCCAAAAATTACCGTAAACCCTTAAGCTTACTGATTGTCTCAATAGGATCTGGGGAGCTAAACACAAAACTTCCTGCTACCAAGACATCCGCACCAGCATCCATAAGTTTTTTTGCGTTCTCCGCCTTGACTCCCCCATCTATTTCTATTTGAGTGGAAGCTCCTTTTCTCTGTATCAATTCTTTCAATCGAGAAACCTTATTATAGGTGTTTTCAATAAACTTTTGGCCACCAAAGCCAGGATTGACTGACATGACACAGACTAAATCAATATCTTGAATTAATTCTAAGAGTAACTCAATCGGAGTATGAGGATTAATTGCCACTCCAGCTTTTGCACCAGTCGCTTTGATGGCTTGAATAGTACGATGGAGATGAGGGCAAGCCTCATAATGAACCGAAATAACTGCTGCCCCAGCATTTCGAAAAGCTTCCAAATACTGATCGGGATTTATAATCATCAGGTGCACATCTAAGGGCTTTTTAGCATGCTTTGAGATTGCTGCTGTAACTGGAATACCAAAGGAAATATTTGGCACAAAAACTCCATCCATAATATCTATATGGATAAAATCTGCTTGAGATTGATTTAACATTTCCACTTCCTTTTGAAGATTTGAAAAATCTGCAGCAAGAATAGAAGGGGCAATTAAAGGTATCATGGGTATTTATAAAGGATGAAAATCACTTATTGCTTCATAAGCTTTGACCGCTTGATCAATTGTCCGTCTTGGAGTTGAATAATGTAGAGTCCCGGCTTAATACCTGCTACATTTACTTCATAAGGGACGAGAGGGCTTGATCGGCTTAAGTCCTTTCGATCTAGCACTCTTCCATTAATATCCAAAAGTATAAATTCACTAGAGATGCCAGTTCCAAAATAAATAGTCAATTGATCACCGTCCAAAGGATTTGGAAATATTTTCCACTGAATGATCTCAGGATTTTCTTCTACCGAAAGTATTTCTCCATAAAGCGCATCACGAAATCTTGGAATGCCATAACCGATTTGATTATCCGGTTTTTCTGCATTGGTACCACTTGCCAAAAGCATCTCAATTAATTTATCCTTGGTCCACTCTGGTTTTGCCTGCCAGATTCCAGCAGCTAAAGCAGTTATTTGTGGGGCTGAAAATGAAGTTCCATTCGCAAATCCCACTGTTCCATTTGATCGGATTAAGGATACGCCATTTCCGAAAGTGACCAAGTCAGGTTTAATTCTCCCATCCCCTGTAGGACCTCTAGAGCTGAAGCTTGAAACGGTAAAATCTTTATTAACAGATCCAATGGCTAGGATGCCCTTTGCATCTGCAGGAGCTACTAGTGTTGAAGTACTTGACCCATAATTTCCAGCGCTATTTACCACCAGAATTCCTTTGTCAGCTGCAATGGTTGCTCCTTTCGTGATAGTTGTAGTCTTTCCATCCAAATCAGCCACTGTATAATTCATAGCCAGATCGTCAAAATCCCAATACCCAACAGAACTGGAAATAATATCGACACCCAAACTATCCGAAAACTCCGCCGCTCTGACCCAGTTATATTCCTCTACTCGGTATTCGGTAGCCACTTCTTCGGTCATCGCCAGAATGTAATTGGCATCTGGAGCACCAGCGATCAGAATAGCAGGATCTTTGGAGGCGATCAGCGAAAGTACATTCATGCCATGCTGATTATCTTGATAAACATTGGAATTCCAAGGACGGACAAAATCTCGCGTTGCAACAACCTGTTTATTCGTTTCCAAATGCTTGAGAGCCAAAGAGGCGTTTGCTCCAGGAAATCCTGCATCAAAAACCGCTATAGTGATTCCTTTGCCGGAATAGCCCTCAGCCAGCATTTGCGTGATTCCGATTAGCTCATTCTGAAAGTCATAGGAATTTTCTTGGGCTGCTTGAGTCCGTTCATGTTCTCCACTTGGAGATCGAAGTTTATGGATGGAAATAGGGTCAAGTTTAGCGTCAATCCGAGTATTTGGTTGTGGGAGAAAACCTCTTCCCACCAGCTCAATTCTAGAAACAAAAGGCAGCTTCGCGATCTCAGAAGCTCTTGAAGCATCGGTTACGGTTATCGTTGCGTTCAACCATTTGCTTGAATAAAGCACATAATTGGAAAAAGTCAGAACCTCCTCTACATATTTTTTTGACACGGGCAGATCCAAACTATCTACTTTCACATTTTCTCTAGCTCTCCTAGCTAAGGCTTTTGAAGTTAAAAAAGCCGTTGGTTGATTTAAGGAAAGATCGATTTGGGGTTTGTATTTATAGAAAACCGCGTAACGATCTTGGGCCAAAGAACTGCCTGCAAGGCCAAAAAATGAAGACAAAATAAAGAGCAGTTTAATTCTTTCCATAATCAATCAATTCCATTTTAATTTTTCTTCCCGAATTGATCAACTGATTTCCCAAACAATCGTTTCGAGAGCAATAGGTTAGCACTTCATCATATTTCTCTAAAAGCCCGATCCCTTTGCCATAAATTTCATACCGATTGTCTCTAAATGTAATCAAATCATCACTTTCCTCCTGTAAGACTCTGATCACATTGCTTTCTAATACTCCTAGAAAATTATTTTCATGTTTATTATCAATCTGGAATTCATCAACCACCTCATTTCTAAAAGTATTCCCGTTCCAAGATTTCCCCAGTACAGGAGGAAAAGTAAGTGATACCAAAGGTTGGTTATCTAAAGTTTTAACAAGCGTAGAACTTCTTCTGATCAATGTATATTCTTTCACTGTAGTCCATGATTTTTGATCTACGGATTTGGACCGAGCAACTATAAAAACTTGTTCATTGGCGGCATCAATGTAGAAATCACGGATCAAATCCCTATAAAAAAAAGTAGAATTTTCAGAATCATTCTCACCAAAATAGATTATCTCATCGACGGAATAAATCCAAAAAAGACCTTTTTCCATTGGCTGGAAGTCAAACTCAAAATCAGAAATAGAATCCTCCACTTTCCGGTCACAGCTGGAAAGAAAAATAAAAAAAAGGAGCGCAAAACTGCTGAAAATGGTTTTCATTATTTCAAAATATATCTAAAAATAGCAGTTTTTATCATATTTATTAAGTTTGCAACTCACCAAATCAACTCATTTCTTTTTCCCATTCCCCCATCTTACTTACCTTCGCAATCGAAAAATCAGAACTATGGCCTTACGAACTTTTGTAAAAATCAACGGAATCACCAATCTCACAGATGCACGCTATTGCTCAGGAATGTATGTAGACCTGCTTGGATTCACCTTCGAGGAAGGTGCTGATCGACTGGTCAGTGTCACTACTTTCAAGGAAATTTCAGGTTGGGTTTCAGGGGTAAATTTTGTGGCAGAATTTGAATGTGCAAGCTCCGAAGACGTCCAAAACAATTTAGCGAACTGTGGTGAAATCAAGTGGCTGGAGCATAAAAAAATAGAGACTTTACTGGAATTTCGGGAAAAAGGGCTAAATCTCATCTATAAATGCACCTTGGAAGAACTTGCTGAATTAGGTCAAGAATTACTCGATGAACTGGCAAATTCAGAAGTAATCATTCATGTGTCCGATCTTAAATCATCCTTATCAGAAGAAGATGAGCACAAGCTCAAAGAACTTGGAATTAAGCAAAAAATAATTCTCGGAATCGGCTTAAACGCATCAAATGTAGAGCGCCTCGTAAATGATCTGAATCTCTTTGGGATTTCGATGACAGGTGGCAATGAAATCAAACCGGGCTTAATGGATTTCAATGAGCTTGCAGATATCTTGGAGGTACTTGAAGTAGAAGATTAAAAAAGTATATGTTATTTTAACCTCTCAAACGGGAGTCAAGTAGCTAGCACGTCCAAATCCGAAGCAACAGTACAAATTGATTCTTGAGAAAAAAAATAAGAGTCCAAATCTGAATACTTGCCTGCAGTAGAACTGGTCCGTTTATCATAGACGGACCTGAAACAGTTATTTCTATTTAATCGACTTTCCCTCCATCTTGTAAAAATTTGTGCCTTTGGCGATTGAAAAAACTTTTAAAAAAATGGCTGTTGAAGATCTCAACAGCCATTTTTTTTTAAATATCCCAAAGATCTGTTAAGTTATAGGGGCTATTGGTCCCAGTGAAGAAAGTCCCATCTACAAATCGATGAGCAACTCCGATATTCCTAAGCTCCATCATATCATGCTCATCAAGATTCACGTTTGATGCCTCAAAATTCTTCGTGATTCTCCCTTCATTGACCGATTTAGGAATTACGGCAATATCTCTCTCTATAGACCAAGCAATCAAAACTTGACCTACAGATATGCTATGCTTTTGAGCAATTTCAAGAACAACCTGATTAGTCAATAACTTAGGATCATTCTCATGCTTTTCTTTTCTAGAATCAGGAGACCCTAATGGCGAATACGCAGTCATCAGAATTCCATTCGAAGTACAGAAATCAACTAAACCATCTTGAGGTAAAAAAGGATGCATTTCTACTTGATTCATTTCAGGTAGCTGCCCTCCAATTTTCATGATCTCTGTTAGTTTGTCCTGATTGAAGTTTGATACTCCAATATGTTTGGCCAGCTCTTTGCTATTCAAATCTTGCATCGCTTCCCAAGTCTGGCTTAACGGCACATCATTATAAGTGAAAAAATCCTCACGCTTTTGGGCAAAACCAACTCCCGGTTTGAATGCGATTGGCCAATGAATTAAGTATAAATCCAAATAGTCAAGACGCAAATCAGAAAGTGATTTTTCAAAAGCCAAATGCACATCTTCGAATCGATGGGAATTATTCCAAAGTTTAGAAGTGATGAAGAGGTCTTTTCGCTTTACCAATCCAGCCTCTATTGCATCTGCGATTCCCTGCCCTACTTCTTTTTCATTTTGATAGATAGCAGCTCCATCAATGTGTCGATATCCAAACTCGATTGCCCAAAACACAGCTTTTCGGACTTCACCAGGATTACTTTTCCAAGTACCCAAACCAAGGGCTGGAATCTGATCTCCATTTTTAAATGATAAATGTTTCATGGTGTAAAAATTAATGTTGGGTATAGTTTAAGGAATTAGTCTGGTCAATCTTTTCGCTTTTTCAAATACGAATTGAAGCGGTTCATTACCCAAAGATGCAACCTTGCTTGTGTATTCAGGTAAATAAACCAAGGTAATCTTGGAACAAATTCATGAATGGCAGAAATCATGTATCGATTGTCCAATACGCCTCTAAACTCAAGCCAACCATAATCAAACCTCAGAACCAGCCAGCCTCCAGTGATGTAGAATAGCTGTCGATCTTCATCGCTTCGGTCTGGAATCATAGTCAATTCGAGCATTGGTTTTTTACCATTCAAGAGATGAAACCCTATTGCTCCATTCCCATTATTTTTACCATTGATCAAGAACTTAAAGAAACTTGGAAGCCATAAATTATAACGATTAGCCACCCAAATGGCTGAATCCCCGTGAACGTTTTTCATTCGCTGAATACTTCTTACCGTATTTTTTGCGCTTTTTGTTCTTATGTAGGTAGGAAGTTTCAGTTTTTCTTTGGAATGCAAGGCCTCATTTACCGATTCTTCATAGCTCAGATAGTCTATCTCTTTTTCTTTAAAAGACAACTCTGGGGAAACTGTCAGCGTATGCTTCAAACTCTCGACCAATGGCGAAACAAGCTGTGGTGGACTATCCCCAAAAAGTCCTACCCAAAGCTTAGATAAGCCAAGCGAAAAAACCGGTATCGAAAAAACAATTCGCTTTTTACCCATGACTTCGGCAGTCCGCTCAAGCATTTTCCGATAGGACATTACCTCGTGACTTCCTATATCAATGGCTTTACCATAGACATTTGGATTGGCTATACAGGTATCCATAATATCCAAGGTGTCTCTCAAGGAAATAGGCTGAGTCAACGATTCTGTCCATTTTGGGCACATCAAAACGGGGAGGCGATTCACCAGATTTTTAATCATATCAAAGGAAGAACCGCCTGGACCTACGATTATTGATGCTCTCAAAGCAGTAAGTTTCGACTTTCTTGAGCCAAGTGTCTTTTCTACTTCTAACCTGCTCCTGAGATGTCTAGATAGTTTTTCCTCAGGCTCATCAGGTAATAATCCTCCTAGGTAAATAATCTGTTTTACATGATTAATAGAAGCTGCTCGGCTAAAATTATCCGCAAGTAAGAGATCAGTATCCTCAAAACTTCCTTGATTCAGTCGAGTGGATGCGTTCATGGAGTGTACCAAATAGATGGCAACATCAACACCTTTGAGCGCATCAATCGTACTAGAGATCGAATACAGCTCAACTTGTCGCCACTCTACCTGCGGTTCTGGATTGGATTTGACTTGATTCCGACTAAGACCAATCAGGTTGTATTTATCCTTGAAATAATGGATAAACCATCTGCCAATGTATCCTCCGGCTCCGGCGATAGCAATGGTTAGTTTCTTTTCAGTTGGTCCAGATGGTTGAGTCATAAAAAAGCGGTTTCTTATTTAACCGATTTAAAAAAGGTAAGTTCAATCGGTCTGATTATTTCTCCATTGCTTTTTCCAAAGATTTAGTAGTGGTGTAGTATTTCACTAGCATATTCGGAACTTCCCAGTCTGGCATTTTATTGGCCTTAAGATAGGTCAGAAACTGTTCGGTCACCTGTGCAAAATGCGATTCATGACCTACATGAAAAGCTTCTGGAATTTCTACCCGATATTCCCCATTCTTTAATTCTGTCAAGGTAATACCTAAGTACTTTGGTTGAAGTTCGGTATTAATAAGATTTTCCAAAACTGATTTTTGACCTTCCAATAGCTTCACATAAAGTGTCGGTTTGAAATTCTCCGCTTTCCCTTGTCGGATAATCAAATTTGCTTTCGTCCCCCGCATCATACTATAATGCGTATCTCCAGTTCCTTCCGGTGCCTCATAATTCCAAATCACACTGACTTTCGCATGTTTTCCATTCAAGGTGTAATTCATCTCGCCATTCGACAATACTTCCAATTTTTCACCTGAAATAGCTTTCTGAAGAAAATCAGGAAAAGCTGTTTTGCCAGTTACTCGCTGGAACTGCTCCAAGTCGAGTGGAGTAGCCCAAGTTTTTGCTGCTAGCATATCCACTCCAGTAGTGTCAAGAATTTGGCCTGGAAAGGCTTCCCACTGAATCAAATCCACCAAATGCGTAGTCACATCTACAATTCCATGTCCTTCTATGCTCACATCAAAAAACCAATCTGGTCGGATCAAGGGTTGCCCAGAAACATACTTGAAAAAGTGATGGATAGATTCTTTGGTGATGGCGGGATTTTCAAGCGAGCCATTTTCTAATTCGCCAAAGAGCTCAGCATTCATGGATAACTCTCGTTGAAGCACGGAAGAAATCTCAAATCGCTCTGTCATGATATCATAGATCATTACATTATTCTCTTTCGCTCTTGCAAAAGCCTGTATCAATTTCTTGTAACCTTCCGAATTAATTACCAAAGGCTTATCGGCATATACATGGATCCCATTTTCTACTGCAGCGGTGATGTAATCAATCTTCAAGTCATTCTTTCCTGCCACCATCATCACATTTCCAGGCTTTTCTGAAATCATTTTCCCCAAATAATCTGATCCCTCAGCTAGCATAATATTCCATGCGGTGGGCGAATCTTCCCTTTGATTATAGCTCGCAATTCGATTCAAGTAATCAGTCAGCTCTGGTCCTTGAGGTGCATATACGTAGATGGTTGAATCTAATTCCGGATACATGGACTTATGAATCAAACCGGCATGAAAGTGCCCAGGATCCAGACTCATAATCGTAAATGGAGCATTGGATTCAGTTTGTGAGTCAGTCATATCTGATGAGGAACAAGCGAATAATAGCCCTAGAATGGCTAGACCAAGAAGGTATTTCATGAATTGAGTTTAATGAAATTATTAAATAGACAAAGGAAAATGTGCTTAAAAACCACTAATTCAGTTGACTATACTTTAATATAATTAGTCCCATAAGGGGCTCTTTGAGGCCGACCCAAGTGCGAATTTGCCTCCGAATCATTCACGAAGCTTTCAGCCTTTGCATCCCACTCCAGTTTTCTCCCAAGCTTCATCGCAATATGACTTACCAAACAAACTGAGCAGGCACGATGTCCGATTTCAGCAGGAGAAAGCAATTCATTATTCCCTTGAATAGCACCAAGCCAGTTTCCATGATGCTCTGTACTTCGCTGCAATTGAATCTCATCGGGACCGATGATCGAGTTTAAAATTTTAGGATCGGAAGCATCGAGGGCTTTACTGCTCGCATCTTTAGAGACAGGGTCTGAGGCGGAAGCAGTATAGCTTCCTCGGGAAACCCAAATCCAGCCTTCCGTACCTTCATAGCGAATTCCATTTGGATAGCCTCCACTGGTGAACATAGTGATACCATTGTCATATTCTGCTTTGACCATGAAGTCCCCGTGAACATTCCAAAGTCCAGAGCGAGGAAATTCGGCTACTGCCGTAAGGTATCTCGGACCTGTCATTTCGGTATCCATGCCCCATGCTGCCGAATCAAAATGATGCTGACCCCAACCTGTAATCATCCCTGCACCATATTGCTCTAATCTCAACCAACCCGGCCGATCGTAACCGACCTGTGGGTGAACTCCGATCTGGGTGTAAGGAACTTCCGGCGTCGAACCTAGCCACATGTCATAATTCAAACTTTTTGGGATTGCCATGCTCGGAGCATCTGGACCGGAAGGATCTCCTGGAAGTCCTATTCGAACGGTATGAATCTTTCCAATTCTGCCATTCCTGACCAATTCTGCCGCTTTTCTAAACTGCTCACTTGATCTTTGCTGTGTCCCTAATTGAAGTACAACTCCAGTTTTATTCACAACTTCTACCAGTTGTCTTCCTTCTCGGATGGTCAAGGAAGTAGGTTTTTGAACATAGACATGCTTTCCTGCCAAGGCTGCTTCCATCGCAGGCTGTGAGTGCCAATGATCTGGCGTACTGATCACTACTGCATCGATATCTTTTTCTGCGAGCATATCATGGTAGTCCGCATATTGCTTCACATCCAGATAGGGTGAGCCCATTTTTTTGGTATAGTAGCTCTCCACATGTTTTTTACCATCTGCCATTCTGTTTGAGTCCAGATCAGAAACTGCAACGATTCGCGCAATATCATGCTGCCAAACACCTGGCATATCATGGTCTCTAGCGATTCTTCCACAACCTATTTGTCCAATATTGATCTTATTGCTTGGGGCATTTTTGCCAAAAACAGATGCAGGCACAATCGTAGGAAATCCGAAAGCCGCACTAGCAAGCGCCGTATTTTTGATAAAATTTCTTCTTTTCATGGTTTTTTGGGGTAAAATGGGTTATCAGTTGTCAGTTGTCGGTTGTCGGTTATTGGTGTGAGAGGCAATTTATTTAAGTTTCGGTATCAAACGGGTTGAATTCTAAGCCAGTGAGATGCTCCAGTTTACTTTGATTCTAAGTTCTTGGTTCTAATCTCTGACCCCTTGGCTCTTAACTCTAATCTCTTGACTCTAATCTATTGACTCTTCTGTTCCTTACTTCACAAATGCCTTCCAATAGGCCTCAGCTTCTGCAGCGCTAAGCATTCCATCGTAGACAATCATTCGATATTTTAAGGTATAATTTTCATCTTTTAGAAGCTCCCAAGATTCATGACGAATAGGGCAAAACTCAATAAATACATTTCCTTTACCTTCGTATTGACCAACCGGCCAGACACGTAGTGGCTCGGGATGAACTTTATTTGTGTTATGGCTCAAAAAGAGAATCCCACTTTTTCCCTCTTTAGCTTTCGAAGCTCCTTGAACGATGATCCATTTTGCTTCGGTACCATCCGCAGTTTTCCGATCATGTCCCTCTGAGGTGAGTATCGTACTATTGTCATCTCCCCAAACTTCTGACGCTCGAAAACCGATCCCTCCACCATAGCGGTAATCATCCAAAAGAATTCCTCCTTCCAATGGAGTTTGAATAGTAGTGGTATAGTCGACACTGTATCGTCCTTTATCCCCAGGCTTAACTTTGATACGAAGGTCTTCTTTGATCGCTAATCGCTCACTTTCAGGAGCTGTGAGATCGAGGTGATTCTGCCGAACATTTAGCTCCGCAGCCCCTCCAGCCTCTTTCATCGAGAGAATCTCTCCGAAGTCCACTCTTCCCTTTCCATCTGCCAAATTCCAGAAATCCACTTCTCGACCTCCTATTGTTGCTCGAGTCCAAGGACCCCATATTCCGTAGTGATGATAATGATCCGAAGGCTGAATCCGACTGAGGACTTGGCCTGAGGGTGAGGTGATGGGATGAATGAACCCTGATTTTTCGTAGTCTTTTTTGACACCATCTGGGACTTTTGCGATAGCGGTCTGGTAAGTCAAGACTACTTGATCGCCTAGCTTGAAGTCAACTCCATTCTCATTTTGGGATAAACTGACTGATTGCGCGAACGATTCCGTAGAAATTAGAAGCAAAAATACGCTTAGTGCTAAATATGTTTTGGTAAACATGGAAAATTCAGGTTATTGGGTGTATTCTTTAAAGATATTGAAAATCTAAAAAGATCACCGACCATTCAACAATCAAACCCTATGAAGCCAATCATTATCTACGCAATCGTTTTCTTTTCTTTTTCTGGAATGGCCTTTGGCCAAGGCTTGGATGAAGTCACATTAAATGAAGACTGGAAAGGAAAAATCAGGGCCTTGGCCCCAGAAGAAACCTCTTTTGAATTTCAAAAAAAGAAAAAAATCCTAGTCTTTTCACTCCATACTGGGTTCAATCACTGGGTGATTCCACATACTGAGGAAATGCTCAAAATAATTTCTGAGAAAGCTGAAGTTTTTGAAGTAACCGGTAGTAAGGATATCGCCTGGTTTGAAGCAGAAAATCTAGCTCAGTTCGATGCTGTGGTTTTGAATAACACTTGTTCTAAAGGGGATCATCGCAACTTGTTTTGGGATAAGCTTCGAGAAACCTCAGATGCAGATTCTGCAACCTTGATGGCAAAAGCTTTAGAGTTGGAAGGAAACATCAGTTCCTATGTCAAAAATGGCGGCGGGCTACTTTTGATCCATGGTGCAATTACCACTCAAAATAACTCTGCAGAATTCAGTCGATTAGTTGGGGGGAGTTTTGACTACCATCCCAAACAGCAAAAATTTCAGGTCCGCTTAGCTGATTCATCTCATCCCCTAGTTCAGGCATTTCCGGTAGAAGGTTTCAATCATGTAGACGAACCTTATTTCTATAAAAATGCCTACGCAAATCTTGATTTCACGCCTTTACTTTATTTCAATAATGCCGAAATCGAAGGTCAAAGAAAAGGTCAAGAGTTGAAAGAGGGAAAGACTTACGTCTCTTGGATCAGATCTGAGGAGAAAGGTAGAGTGATGTATATCTCTCCTTCACACAATGCACAGAGTTTTGACAACCCCCAATTACTCAGATTCTACTTGGATGGTCTTCAATATGTAGCTGGAGACATGCCTTTGAAATAGATTTATTGTTCAAGCTTTCGAGCGTCAATCAGTTCGCGCAATAATTTTCGCTCTCAATCAACTATGGTGGATTTGTAACTGGAAAGTTCATTTTCAAGCTTGTCCAAACGGGTTTGAGATTCCTTTGCTTTTTTCAAATTTCTATAATAATCGAATATAAGAATCTAGCAGGTAATCAAGAAAAAACTGACCAGGACAAGATAAAGTGGATCAAAGCCTCCCTTTTGGTTTTGGACAGGACTTATCCCCGCACCGGTATTTTCTATAAAAGTAGTAGGAGCTTGTTGAATCGAATCTAATTCAAACTTGCTTGTTCGATTGACTTCCACTTCTAGGAAATTGAAGTAAGCCTGAATTTACTTTTTCAGTATTTCTAATTCGTATGATTTAATCAACAAAAAACCCTCTGAATTTAAAGCTGGTCTAAACAAGGTATCCATTGACAGTAGGATCCTCCTGGGCGTGGTAGACTCGGGATCTAATTGGTTGGCAAATACTTGTGAATGGATCATGCAATAGCAAAAAGCCAAATAGGAGAGCCAAAACTTAATTTTCAGAAATCTGTAAATGAGTGAAAAAGAATGAGAGGTTCACTAAAATTCAAAAAAATCAAAGAGCCAAAACCCAGTTAATTCATTACTAGTATGTTAAGAGATTAATCCAGTTTCTTAAAAGATATATTAATTGAATTTGGATCTAAAAACTGGCAGAAAACCTCGATTTTTCCACGAAAAAATAAGCTTGGCACGATGTTTTTAATCAATGTGTAGGTGCATAACTATGAATAACCGCCTCAGCTGCAAGCCTACCTGAAGTCATCGCTGCGTTGATTGAACCATTGAGAAGGTAGTCACCCGCTAAAAAAACGTGATCGGTAATCTTGGTTTCAGTAAAGGACACTGTGTGTTTCAGATCATCTAAAGAAGGTAATGCATACGGAATCTCATAAGTCTTCAAGTACTTAAAGTACTCTCCTTTTATCCCAGATACCCGTTCCAATTCTTTTTGAATAGCTTTTATAAGTTCCTTTTCGGAAAGTGAGTGTTCTAAAATCGTAACGGATAATAACGAGCGTTCCTTTGGTGCATAGTCATCTGAGACATCGTCCATAAAAACAATATTATTAACCAATCTCCCATCACCTGGAATCAAGCCGATCATTGGTCTTGCCATAAAGGATTTTTGAGTAGTGAAATAACAATTGGTCACAAACTTAGGCTTTGCAAATTGACCTTGAAGCTGCTCCATCACCTGATCTGGTTGTGTTGCAATTATAATTCGATCTGCAATTAAGGATTCACCATTCTCTAATTCGATACGTCCTTGATGAACAGTTTTGACTTTTTTATCAAAATAGATTTGAGTGCGACTCAATTGCTTCTGCAACATTTTTGGGATTTCCCCCATCCCTTTTGCTGGTACTGCCGCATTACCCGTGGAGAACATCTTAAACACGAACTCAAACATTCTAGAGGAAGTATTCAAATGTGGTTCTAAAAAAATTCCACGAAAGAAAGGCTTAAAAAAGTATGAGATAATCTGATCAGAAAACCCATAGCTTTTTAAATATTGAAGGGTGGGTATCGACTCTGATGAGAATATTTCTTCCAACGTTTTCCGCTTCAAGCTTTGAGTCAGACTAAACATTTTTACTTTATCCAAAAATGAACCCACTTTGGAAAAAGCCATTCCTACTATATTAAGAGGATTTCTTAGCGGATCAGTAATTAAAAATGATTCTTGTTCATCAAAGATCACTGCACCTGGTTCGAAGTATTTCAAATTTAAACCCTGGTAATCTAAGTAACGCTTTGCCTCTGGATAGGCTGTTAAAAGGATTTGAAAACCATGATCTAACCTAAATCCGTCTAGTTCATCCGTCTTCACCCGACCTCCTATCGAATCGCTGCCCTCAAGAATAATTGGAGAAAAGCCTCTTTTTTCTAATTCAATCGCTGCTACCAAGCCGGAAACTCCAGCTCCAATAATGTAAATTTTTGCTTCTTCCATAGGTTTGAGAATTCTTCTTTCGGTCTGCACTAGATTTAAAACTCAGAAATCCTCGCCATGTTTATAAAAATGGCTTTTCTACTTCTAAGCAATTATGATCTTAAACTCTGATTTTCTTTTTACAAACGGTTTAATCGCCCCAATAAAATATTGTAAAATCGCCTTAAATATAGCTTTATGAAAAATTTAATAGGACTACTCTGCTTTTTAATTCTCTCCACTTCCCTTGGATATTCACAGGAATACTTCCCTCCAAAAGGTACTTGGCAAAGCAAAAGCCCTGCTGAAATGGGTTTGGATGTAGCTAAAATCCAAGAGGCAATTGATTTTGCGATCGCCCACGAGAGTGCTGCAAATCCCAATCTAAAGATCGCTCATTATGAAAGTGCTTTTGGTAGAGAGCCTTTTGGCTATCCCGTAGGGCCGATGAAAACTCGAGGCCCAGCTTCAGGATTGATTATTTACAAAGGTATGGTCGTGGGTCAATGGGGTGATCCAAGTCGAGTAGACTTGACTTTTAGCGTTGCAAAAAGCTTCCTTTCCACTACTGCCGGTTTAGCGGTAGAAGCAGGTCTTATCAAAAATGAAATGGATTTAGTGTATCCTTATATGGCTCCTATTTATCCTTATGATCCTGTAAAATCCATGATGAATAAAGCAGACCATTTTGACCAAGAAGACGTCTTTGATTTATTTGACTCGCCACATAATCGAACGATCAGATGGGATGATTTACTGAGACAAACCTCCGATTGGGAAGGTTCACTTTGGGGCAAACCTGACTGGGCAGATCGTCCTTCTGAGGGTGTAGGTCAAAAACGTGCTCGTCCGCAAACCGCTCCAGGTCAAGTCTATGAATACAATGATACCCGAGTTAATGTATTGGCTTTAGCACTTTTAAATGTTTGGCGAAAGCCACTTCCTCATGTGTTGAAAGATAAAATAATGGATCCTATCGGGGCAAGTGATACTTGGAGATGGACTGGATATGAAAACTCTTTCGTAATTCTCGATGGTCAAATCATCCAATCTGTAAGTGGAGGCTCACATTGGGGTGGTGGAATGATGCTCTCTGCTTGGGACCAAGCTAGATTTGGCTACCTCACGCTTCACAATGGCAACTGGAAGGGAAAGCAATTAATTCCTGAAACTTGGATTGAAAAATCAAAAACCTCTACCCCTGCAAATCCGGGCTATGGCTTTATGAATTACTTTTTGAACTATGATCAAAAATTCATTCCAGCAGCACCAAAGTCTGCTTTTTCACACATTGGTGCAGGCACGAATATGGTTTATGTAGATTCTGAAAATGAACTAGTCATCGTGGCAAGATGGATTCCGAATGGAGACATCAATGAATTGGTTAGATTGGTATTGGAGGGTTTAAGCAATATCAATTAACCTCAAGAGTTCTTTGGTCACCTCTTTTGTGGACGCAGTTCCTCCTAAATCTCTGGTTAAAAATTTAGCTCCAAAGGTGAGTTGCTCAATCTGTTGCATCAACAGATCGGCTGCTTGTTGCTCTCCCAAATGTTCAAGCATCATTTGGGCAGTCCAAAAACTGGCAATCGGGTTTGCTATGTTTTTACCAGCAATATCAGGTGCAGACCCATGGACGGGCTCAAACATGCTTGGAAACTTCTTTTCTGGATTAAGATTAGCCCCTGGAGCAATACCCAACCCACCTACTACCGCAGGACCTAGATCAGATAAAATATCTCCAAATAAATTGCTCGCTACCACCACATCGAACCAGTCAGGATGCTGGACAAATTGCGCACAAAGAATGTCGATATGAAATTTGGATTGCTCTATTTCCGGATACCGTTTACCTATTGCTTCAAATCTTTCGTCCCAATACTTCATGGTATGGATAATCCCGTTTGATTTAGTAGCACTAGCCAATTTTTTACCCCGCTTAGCTGCCAAATCAAATGCATATTCCATCACCCTATCTACCCCCATTTTAGTAAAAATAGATTCTTGAATAACGGTTTCGAATGGTGTTCCTTCATGGATTTTTCCGCCAACGCTAGAATATTCTCCTTCATTATTCTCCCTGACTATCATGAAATCAATATTCCCAGGATTCCTAAGTGGGGATTGAATCCCCTTTAATAAACGGACAGGTCGGATATTGATGTATTGTTGAAATGATCTTCGTATAGGAATCAACAACCCCCATAAGGAAACATCATCTGGAACTCCAGGAAAACCGACAGCTCCAAGAAAAATAGCATCCGAATCGCTTAATCGGTCAATTCCATCATCAGGCATCATTTTACCTGATTTTTTATATAGCTCACATGAATAATCATAAGGAACATATTGAAATCCAAAACCACATTTAGCACTCAATGCATCCAAAACCTCTAAAGAGGCTGGAATAACTTCATTGCCTATTCCATCACCAGGAATCACCGAAATCTTGTATTTCATTTGTTCTAATTTATGAGTTGCTTGAATAAAGTCTTGAACTCTGGCGACTGATACATCCCTTGCCCGTCGTGGCCTATCCCGTTTACAATTACCTTCTTGTGCTTGTGAATTCCTGGATAAGATAGCTCCAAATACTTAAACATATTTTCTCCTCGCTTAAACCTAGAGGTACCCTGTACTTGGTTTTCACAATCCGTAGTATTCAATGTAGGATCCGCCTGATTTCCATTTCCTAAAAGGTAAGTCACCTTACGGTTGACGAATAGTGCACTGTATGCAGTGGCACTAATTCCAGTTAAAAAAGATGGGGTCGAATTGTAACCAAGCGGCCAAATCCTATAGGCTGGACAATCGCTAGGAGTGTATAATTGATTACTTGATTCATTTATTCGTTGCCCATCAGGGTAATAGAAGAACTGAGAATTGGCAACCACGTATTCAAAGTCAATCAAAGGATAAGCTGCTTCAGATTTATTGGATGCTGAAAAAACATGTGTGAACGCTGCACCTGAGGAATGGCCAGTTATAATTATTTTCTTTAAAACCGGAAATCTTGTTTTATCTCCTAGCTGATCAATTAAATCATCGACAGCTTCAAATGAGCTTAATCTATTTGAATTTGAAGAAGGGCTACCTCTTCTCCAGTTTGTACTGGGCCAATAAAAATCATCGGGAGATCCTGTGGAATTACTTCTGAAAAAAGGTGCAATGAGTATGGTTTTATCGGATAAAGATTGTGATTGCAAGCTATTTGTCATGTAAGAAAAATAATTCTCCGGATCATGACTAGCTCCATGAACTACAATTACGGCATGTGTTAAATTTTCCCAACTTGCTTTTTCTTCATAAATGGGATAGTTGCTGTAAAACTCAAAAGTTCCTTTTCCAGTACTTCCTTGTAACTCGACATTCCGCAAACAGTCCCCCGTTGAAGTACATGGAGCCATCGATCGAATAACATTATCTGCTGCGGTGGACAACTCATAACTTTTCGAAGCCGCTAGTATTTCTCCATTCAATCCAATGGGGTCTTCTGAAAGAGTGACCGTATAATTAGTTGAATAGTCTAATACTGCACCTATAGTGACTTTAGTAGATGCGTTAGTGAGATCAATCGTATAATTCACTTCACCAGATGAAGACCTCCAGGAAAAAGATGACCTAAAATTATTAGCATCGATAGCTGATGAAAAAACGAATACAAGTTCGGTCTCCACCAAAACCTCAAGATTTATAACAGAAAGATTTGCACCATTTATTGTGGCAGAGAGAATGGATATGGTCTTTGGCGTTGGGGCTTCATCCGAACCACAGCCTAAAAGTAAACCTATAACAAGTAAGTAACTAAGATAGAATCGCTTGATCATATAAATTAAGAATCAGAGAAGAGGCAAGCCTCTTCTCTGATCTTTAGAAGTTAAAGTTTATTGACAAAAACCATATGGACAACTTGAACTAGAATTGCTAGCAGCGCCAACCGAACAGCCAGCCCCGGCATAATTCCAAGTTCCATTTACTTTATAGGCCCATGAATCAGTGTAATCCCAAAGCATACCCGTTCCATCAACACCAAGTTCACCATACGTTTCAATAAGCTTATTATCTTTAAACAGCTCTATCGTATCATCACCATTGGAAGAAACTCCCCCATCCGAAACAATATGATCAAAACCATTGTAACAGTTGCCGAAATAATTAGCTGCATTGGCAACATCAAGATCTCGAATAATCAAAACACTTTCTCCTTCTTTAACTGAAATAGCTGGAAATTTGATTTCCACTCCATCTGAAGTTGCCTGACCATTTGAAGCTATACCCACTCCATAGGCACTAAGATCTGAAATATCCTTTAAGGCTCTAAGATGAAATGCTCTTATTCTACCAGCTGTAGGTTGAAGTGACATGATACCTAGAAATTCTAATCCTTTGGAGCACATCGGGTATACACAGGCTGAATTCTGCGTTGTACCAGTATCCACGTTTTTAGCACAATCAACAGTTCCATAGATCCATTTGGCACCAAGCTTATATCCCCAAGAGCCTGTATATTCCCAATCTTTTCCTGTTCCATTTACTCCAAACTCTCCGAAAGTGTCAATAGAAACTCCATCACTATACAATAGGATTGCGTCATTTCCATTTTGTGTCATTCTGCTTGTTTCAAATACGCGATCAAACTGGCTGAAGCATCCATCAAAATAAGCGGCTGCATTTGCTGCATCAGCATCACGTACAAGCAGTATTTGATCTCCCGCAGATACAGCAATCGCAGGGAAATAATAATCAAGATTCGCAGGGTCGATAGTTGCAGTTGAACCGTTGGAATTTACTTCTACCCCATAAGTACTTAAATCTGCGATATCCTTTAGCACATTCAAGTGAACTGCTCTTACTCCATTTCCATTTGCGGATGTCTTCAGATACATCACCCCCTTTAGCTCGATGCTAGGAGCTCGATCAGCCAAGGCTATAGTAAATGGATCTATAGGTTTGTAGGTTCCGTTTAACACGTTGCCCAACGATATAATTATATCTTCCGTACCTTCTACCGCATCCCCCTCATTCGATGTCAGTGTAAATGTTGCTTCAGTCTGGCCAGCAGGAATAATAATACTAGAGGCACTAGACGTGTAATCAGCCCCTCCACTCTGTGCTGATCCTGTGAATTCTAAATCAAATTTCACATCAACAAAAACAACTTCACTCAAAGAAGTGGTTACCGTAACCGTTTCACCTTCAAAAAAACTTAGCTTATCAGCTGAAAGAGAAATAGTTGGTGGCACAAACTCTCCAGTATTTAGCTGATAATTGAAATCTTCTTTCGATGATTCCCCTTTGGAGCCATAGGTTCCTATTGGAAGACTAATGGTATAGGGGATATCATAATCAAGTCGTACATCAGGTGTGATGGTAACAAATGAACCTGTCTCATCATATTCAAGAGCAAAGTCTAAGTCCGGAGAGATAGTTAATGCTTTCTCAAATTCGGTTTTATTTAAACCATGAGAAAAAACCAATTGAACCGAAGAATTAACCGGAACACCAGTAATTCCACTTTCAGAACGGTCGCCATTGACAGATACAAAAAGAACCCTAAGGTCATTTGTAATAGCAAACTCTTCTTCTTCACGGCAAGACACTAAGATTAATATTGGAATCATTGCGAAGATCAGCCATCGCAAAAATTGAGGTTGATTTTTAGTTTTCATAAGAAAAGGGTTTATTATTCTAATAGAGTTAAGCTTCATATTATTTAGAAATAAGGTTAAATGCCGCAGGGAATTCATCCGGAATGAAATCCCAAAAGACCGGAAGCAAATAATAAGTGAATAGAGTGACTACGAAAATCGAGATTAGGTTCATCCAAATACCAGCCTTCACCATATCAGGAATTCGTAGATAGCCTGAGCCAAATACAACCGCATTTGGAGGAGTAGCTACAGGCAACATAAATGCACAGGAAGCAGATATCGTTACCGCTACCATAATCATATATGGATGTAAGTCAAATGCAAAAGCCATGGGAGCAAGTACTGGCAGCAGCATTGCGGTAGTTGCCAAATTAGAAGTTATTTCGGTTAAGAAATTGACCGAAGCCACTAATACTAAAATCAATATCAGCATATGGAGACCTTGCATTTGAGTCATCTGAAGGGCTATCCATTGGGCTAATCCCGTTTCCGAAAACCCTTCTGCCAATGCCATTCCACCACCAAATAGTAAAATTATGCCCCATGGAATATCTGCGCACTCTTTCCAGTCAATGATTCTAGAATTATTCTTTGCAGGAATAATGAATAAAGAAATACCTGCAATCATGGCGATGATGGTATCATCTATTGCTGGAATAACCTTTTCGATCAAGGAGCGAGTCATCCAAAGGATTGCAGTGCCTGCAAAGACCATTAAAACAATTTTCT
>JBLGAM010000011.1:0-55008 GCA_047612305.1 Planctomycetota bacterium
ATTCGATGGCAAGTCCTGCAATTGCGATTTTTGGAAGTTTAGGTTCAGTTTCTTTTGGGGTACAGGAGAAAGCTGAAATGATCAGGAGGAAGGAGAGAATGGTTTTCAAGAGATTGGAGATTAGGGAATAGAGAGCCCCGATAGCTATCGGGGGGAGAATAAGAGATTAAGAGCAAAGAGAATTACGATTTATTACTAGATTTCATTTGGTAACGAATCCAATTCCGCCTTTTTATTCTGATAGTTATCGGGAGGAGCAAGGTGGATTTTCATCCTAGCTGCCGGATTTAAAGATTCGATCCATCAACACCCATTTTTCACCAGGTTTGGCCCAAGGGATAGGTTGCTGGAAAGTCCACATCAAGGCCTCCCACTTTTGAATGATGGGGCTTTGAGCATCTTTTTGTGTTTTTTCTTCCAAAGAAAAGTCATCCGTCGTTTCCATAATCATAAACATTCGGTTGCCAGTTCGGTAGATTTCCATATCCTGAATTCCGGCGTCTTTGTCATGCTGGGTGACTTCCGGCCAGGCATTTCCGGCGGCATGATGATTTTCATAAACTCGGAGGGATTCAGGTTCGTCGATGAGATCAAGAGTCAGGCAGTATCGTTTCATGGATTTTGGGTCTAGGCTTGTTTTGAGGATTGATTATTAGCTAAAGTATTTCTTGAAAGCATGCATGGTCTCGATCGCCGCAGTATCTGGATCAGGGTAGGGGAAGGCTTCTGCGGAAATAAAACCTTCGTAATTGATGGACTTGATCGCTTCGGCGACGGATCCCATTTCAGTATGGCCTAGTCCAATCGCGCGACGATTGCTATCGGCAAAATGGATATGACCGATGTGTTTTCCGTTTTCTAGGATACTTTTGGCGATATCAGCCTCTTCGATATTCATGTGAAAGAGGTCAGCAAGGAGTTTTACGTTTTGGGTTGTTAGGCTTTCCAGGAAATCTGCACCTGATTTTAAGGTATTGAATAAGTTTGTTTCATAGCGATTCAGTGGCTCATAAATCAGAAAAACTCCTTCGGATTCGGCTTTTTCTCCTAAAATCTCCAACCCTTCAGCCAACCAGCTTAAAGTCAATTCTCGGTCATTTCCAACTAGAACATTTCCCTGCATCGAACCAATAATCGCCGGAGCACTGAACCTAGCTCCAAATGAAATCATGGCTGAAATAAAGGAAATTGCTTTCTTTCGATTCTCCGGATCAGGATCCGTTAGCGTCAAGCCATGAATGACTTTACCCGCGCCGGTTCCTACTGCGGCAAGTTTCAAGTCGTGCATCCGAAGCGCTGCTTCTAATTCCTCCCGATCTAAACCCTGCGCATCGGGTGTGAATAATTCGATTCCATCAAAGCCTAGATTTCCAGCTTTAGCCATTGCTTGCTTAAGACTTTCCCAAAAAATCCAAGGCCCAGATTTGATTTGGGGCACAAGTGCTACCGTTACGGCGGATTTGATCATAGTTTTATCGGTCAAAGTCAATCATGATTTTAATTATTCCTGCTGGATTTGCTGCCCAACTGGCAAGGGTTTCTGGAGCTTCTTCCAAAGTGATGGTTTTACTGATGACTTCATCCACCGGGAATTTGCCAGCTTCGAGATATTGGATGACTTCTGGGAAATCCTTTTTCCCCACACAGTTTCTTGAACCTCGAATCTCAATTTCCTTTTGTACAAAAAGCGAGGTGTTAAATTCCACGTCTTTTTTGGCGTAGCCTATACAAACTACCCGGCCTGTAAAAGCCACTTCTTCCACTGCTTGCCGGTAAGTTTGAGGACTTCCGACAGCTTCAATGATCACATCTGGACCATCATTATTCGTGTATTCTTGCAGTTTTTCGTGGAGATTTTCCTTCGATGGATTGATAGTATACGCGACGCCGATCTCTTTTGCGATAGCTAATTTACTGTCATCAAGATCCACAGCGATTACTTTTGCTCCACGATTGACCGCTGATGCAACAGCTCCTAAGCCTACAATTCCACAACCGATAACTGCGACATGATCTTTATCAGATACGGTACCGCGATCCACGGCATGAAAGCCAACAGTTAGTGGTTCTGCCAAAGCAAGCTCTCGAAGTGAGAGTTTTTTGGAAGGAAAAATATCTGTCCAAGGTAAAGTGATGTATCGGGTCATTGCGCCGGGACGGCGTACGCCCATCGTTTTGTTTTCCTTACAACTATTGACCTGACCCTTGCGACAAGCAATGCATTTTCCACAAGCGAGGTAGGGATAAACCGTTACTTTTTCACCGATATGGATATGATTAGGGACATCGGCGCCAAGGCTTTCGATAGTGCCTCCAACTTCGTGTCCTAGAATATTCGGGTATTCTTGAAGCGGGAATAGTCCCTTGAAGCTATTCATATCTCCACCGCAGAAACCAACCATTCCCACTTTCAGTAATACTTCTCCCGATTTCGGAATAGGTTTTTCAACTTCTCTTAGTTCGGACTTCCCAACTTCTGTGAGGACTAGTGCTTTCATAGGTTTTCTAATTTTTAATGCCCATTGCCCTCTTTTTAAAGGGGGCAATGGGCGGAAATCAATCATTTAACTTCTTTACGTTACTTTGTTCAATAAGCTGCCAAACAAATCGAACTTCTATTATAAAGCTCTGGAAGGGTGTGACTTAATTAGTTTCGACCTTCCAGGGCTATAAATCTTAATTTTTTGCCTTTACCCTCGGCTTAAGCGAGGGTCATGAATAGTTGGGATCCTTCGGATCTGGTTAATCCTGTTTGGTTAGAATTTATCTAAAATAAAACATTCCTAATTGCACTAATACTGTCCAGAATTACGCAGCGTGGGCTACTCTCGGTGGACTTTTATTTCTAATTAAACCCTCTCAGGGTTATTTGAATCTCAATTTTCCGAACATGGTACTTGGTACGTTATACTTATAAATCATTCTCAGCCTTCCCTTCAAACCACATTTTGTTTTTCACGGGAGCAAGCAGCGTTTCTATTTCTTCCAAAAGGCCTTCGGGGATTTGAAGATCCACTGCGTCGACATTTTCCCGAATCGTCTCCATGGAATTCATTCCTACAATTGTTGTGGCAATATCCGGATGTCCCATTGCAAATCGCAAGGCTACTTGTGAAAGGGAAGCACCATATTTTTCGCAGATCGCCAATAAAATTGGTTGCATTGCTTTGACTTCGTCTGGAGATCGATGCCATTCTGGAAGAGGAGCAGGAGAGAGGATGCGTTGCATGAGTGGGGCGGCATTCATCAAGCCAAAGCCTTTTTCCTTCGAAAGCGGCACTAACTCATCATTGATTTCATCTTCCAATAAATTATAATGCCCCCAAGAAAGGACAGTGTCCAATTCCGCTTCTCGAGCAATTTGTGCGAGGTATCGAACAGGCAAACCTGTGATGCCAATAAAACGCGCTTTTCCGGATTGCTGAACTTCCCGAATCGCAGGAATGGCGATGTCAAGAAATTGGTTTTTGTCTACAAACTCAATGTCATGTAATTGGAAAAGATCTACATAGTCAGTTTTCAATCTGGAAAGAGACTCATCGATACTTTTGAGAATTCGTTCCCGGGAGAAGTCGAAATTATGTAAATCATAGCGTCCACATTTAGTTGCGAGAATGATGTCTTCTCGCTTCCCTTCCAGTGCTTTTCCGAGTCTAGTTTCTGCCAAAGTCAATCCATAAAATGGAGAAACATCAAAGAAATTCACTCCATGATCAATTGCGTAATGAACAGATTGTATTCCCTCATTTTCATCACAGACGTCAAAGACATTACCTAAAGGAGAGGCACCATAGCCTAAAATGGATACTTTCAGGCCAGTTTTGCCTAGGGTTCGGTACTTCATATCAGATTAAAATGGGTTGAATTGAAATGCTAAAACCAATATAAAAAGAATCTTCTCTTTGGAATTTAAATTCGTAGAGTTTTTGATGGAAGGGTTTTATTCAATCATCAATCTACTGTCTTGCTCCCCCACCAATCTTTGTTTGGGATGAAAGCGGGTGAAAGCATTTGGCGACGTTCTTTTTCTAAGCGATCTAAAATCGTAGTCCGATAGCGAAGGTTGACTATAGCTGCTGAGTCTGCATGGTAGAGCGGGTCTGGGCTAGCATAGTTTGCACTAGTTTTTTTCAACCAGGCCATTAATTCCTGAGATAGTTCGGTGGCTTTTTGGGGATTGGTTTTGCTCAGGTCATTCAGCTCGCCAAGATCTTCAGCCAATTTATAGAGTTCCTCGTGACCATCTTCCCAATAATGAATCAGTTTCCAATCACCTCTTCGGATGGTTGAATTGGGTTCTCCACCCTGGTTTCCATAGTGTGGGTAATGCCAGAATAGTGGACGCTCTTCTAGCTGCCGGCCTTCCAAAAGCGGCTTTATGCTCTTGCCATCAATTCCATTTGGTAGCGTTTTTATTCCTGCCAAGTCCAGTAATGTGGGAAGAAAATCAGCCCCTGAAACAGGTGTATTATTTTTCTGGCCCTTTTGATCCAGCCAAGGAACATAAATCATGTAAGGAACTCGAGTTCCACCTTCCCATTGATAGCCTTTTCCACCGCGCAAAGGATCTAAATTTGTAGAATAATTATCACCGGAGACTACACCGCCATTATCAGAAGTGAAGACGATGATGGTGTTTTCCATCAAACTCAATTCTTCCAATTTTTTTATCACCTCGCCTACAGCATCGTCCATTTGTTCGATCAGACCTGCATAGACTGGATTGTCTTGGTATTTACGAGCCGGCAGGACTCGTTCCATTTCAAAGCCAATCGAATCAATTCCTCTTGCTTCGGCCTTTTCGCGATAGTGTTTCCATTTCTCCGCTGAAGTTTGGATTGGGCCGTGAACGGCATAGAAGCTCAGATAGGCTAGGAATTTCTGATTTTGATTTTTTTCGATAAAAGCATTTGTTTCATGGGCCAACTTCATGGAAAGGCTTAAGCCTTTTTCATCAGGAAGGTCTTCTAGGTAAGGATTTGAAAAAGGAGCGAAATACCTTCCGTTGGCTGGACTTCCCACATGAAAACCTCCTTTATTGATTTCAAATCCATGAGCTGTAGGAAGGGAATTATCGTCCTCGCCACCCAAATGCCATTTCCCAGCAAAGAAGGTTTTATAGCCTTCAGCCTTTAATGCTTCGGGAATGGTAGTCAGTTCTTGTGGTAATGCGTGCGCATAATTTGCGGGTAAAAGCTTAGAAAAACGCTTGTAGGTCCTCCAGTCTTCCCCTTCTGGGGCGCCGATCCAATCGGTGATTCCATGACTTGCCACAAATTTGCCAGTCAAAATACTTGCCCGAGAAGGACTGCAAACTGCACTAGTGGCGTAGCCATTGGTGAAGATCATTCCTTTAGAAGCTAAGCGATCCAGATTGGGTGTTTCATAGAATTCACTTCCCATAAATCCTACATCTGAGTACCCCAGATCGTCCACGAGGATAAAGAGGATGTTTGGTTCGCTTGTTACCTGAGTTGGCTCTGGAGAACAACTTGCTAGTAGGAAAACTGAAAATGAGATGAAAAGGAATTTAGATAAACTCATAGTCTTGATTAGTTATTTAGTGGGTTTTCTCCAAGGAAAAAATAGCACACACCTTCAATTTATTTAAAGGGAATGTGCATTCAGAATCACGCCATCAGAAATTCGTTTTAAAGAAGTTCTGGTTTTTCCTTGCTCATCTACTTCGCAGACTCGGTAGCTCGGAAAGGGATTTCCCCAACTTCCACCAAAATGTCCAGACCAGAAGTAGGGTTTCTTTTGATGCCACATAATGCCATCTACGTCGTGATCATGTCCATGAAAAGTAGCCTTTACATTCGGATACCGAGCCATAAGATCAAGGACCCCTTGACAATCCACACCATGTCTTGTCCAGTCATTTTGTGAAATATGGATAAAGATGAATACTTGAGTTCGGTTGGTGGATTCTTCTAAAGCGGTCGTTAGAAAGTCCAGATCTACACATAGGTAATCCCCAGCTTCATTGGAAGAATTCAGAATAATCATCCCGAATTGATCTTTGACAGGAAAAAATAGATTGGAAGGCTGACCCCAAATCTCCAGCCATCTGGATTCGGATACTCGATCGTGATTTCCTTTCGCTACATAGTAGGGCATGGGCAACTGATTGTAGACTTTCTTCACAGCCGGCATGTAGACCGGATCATCGTGAATCAAATCGCCATTGAAGACGACCAGATCCACATCAGATTCTCGTTTGATCGCCTGAATCAGATTTTGATGGGAAGTTTCAAAATCAGTGTTAGGTTGGCCAAAATGACCATCAGATGCAGTAATGAATTTGAATACTGGGAGGAATCCTTCGTCTTCCTGAGTTTTTGAGAGTGAAACCGGAAAGCCCGATAATGGGAAGCTTACCAAACTACCTCCGAGCAGTGTTAAGTTTTTGAGAAATGGGCGTCGATTCATGTTAGGCTTATTTTTCGGATCAAGTTAAATGTGATTGGTTGTTTCTAGTCGTACGAGGAATTAGTTTGGAGTTGGTGTCAAATTATATTAGGATCTACCTCATTTATTTCTAAAAGATAGCACTTTGTTATTTGATTTATTTATGTGGTCTGTCGCAGTTAGGCATCTTATTGGGTAATCCGCAGACACAGTCATGGAAGCCTTTTCCGTTCAGGATTTATTGGCGATATCGTTGGGTTCTTGATGTCCGGGTTTTGGATTGTTTAGGTGCCTTGAAATATAATAGATAACCTCGCTGTCTTCTGGGTGTAAGTGAATTGAATGCTTTTTGAAAGTCATGACTTTCGGCAAACTGGTCAAGTAATTCCAGTGGAAGAGGATCAGTTGAACACTCTTTTATTTTTACTTTTCCCCCTTCTTTCTCGATCTGAATAGCAACAGCAATGTATTCTTTGAGTGTAGCTTCCAGTTTAATGATTTCGCTTACATCGGTGAATTTGATTACCCTCCAGGTGTTGGTGTTTTCACCTCGAGCAGTAGGAAGCTGTGCGGGATCTTTCATCAGGACTCCTTTTAAAAAAGAGACGATACAGAATTCGTTGAAGCCGCCCAAAAGAACAACATTCTTCCCATTTAGGGTGTAGCAAGGTTGTTTCCATTTGAATTCCTCTATCAATTCACTTTCCAGCAGAATGGTGCGAAGCAAGTCCAACTCGGGACGCCATTTCGTAGTTTTTAACAGGAATTGGACTACTTGAGGGTTCATGTGTGTCTAAAGGTTTGCTGGAAACGCTTGTGTAAGTTTTGGTGTTAAGTTAAATTCCGAAAATCAATTTATAGATCTCGTTTTGTTTTTTTGGCAGAACAAAACTTTTCGTGACTTCCAGAGCAAATTTGAGGAGTGAATTTTGTGGATATGATTTTTTTAAAGATTATTAAGTGAGAAAAAAGAAAATCTACTCCAGATTGATGGTTTTATAGGTTAACCCATTTGCAAATTGGTTTGGATAAATTAGTGTAATTACACCCGACTACAGTGCTGTTTTTACTAAGTCCAAACTATTATTTGATTTCGCCAAGCAGGGATGCCTCATCTTTGATTTGAGTACGTTATTCACCTAAATTTTTATAAATCATCTGGCAGTAGAGCCTCTGAAATTGATTACTTTTGCAGCTCTACTCACGAATAAATGATTCTCGATTTAATTATTGCCATGCTTTGGAGCATTTCTCCTTTTGGGGAAGCAAAAGGTGGTATCCCTTATGCCCTTTTGAATGGGGTAAATATTTATTGGGCCTTCTTTTTTTGCTTTTTGGCCAATGTCCTGGTCTTTCCTATTATGACTTTCTTCCTTGATGTAATAAATCGTTATTTTTTTAAATGGTACCATTACAAAAAGGCGGCAATTTTTGTAGCACGTCGCGCGAAAGCGGGAGCTGGAAAAAATGTAAAGAAATATGGCTTTTGGGGCCTTATGATTTTTGTGCTGATTCCCCTTCCAGGAACTGGGGTTTACGCAGGTACCATTGCTGGCTATCTTTTTGGGATGGAACGGAAAAAAGCCTTCTTGGCAAATACAATAGGGATATTCATTTCCTGTGTAATTGTTTGGGCTACCACTTTAGCCGCTATGGAAGGTTTCAATAAGTAATCCAAGAACTACATGGATACACCCAAAGAATATCTAAAAAATATGGTTTGGGTATAGATTACGATAATCTTGGCTATCAATCTGCTTATCCTGACTGCTTCTTCAATCAATTTGTGTATTTATATTTCTTAATTTTCAATAGGAATCGATACGTAAGAACCATTTAATATATTCCATTCCCCATTGTGCTTAATCAGGGTGAAATAGTCAAAATTAGTAGCTTGAGGTTTTCCGTTCTTTAGTAAGACGGCATCAGCTTTCACAAATGCTAACATCCCTCCGTCTATTTGTATTGTGTAGTTAGAAATAGGTTGAGTGTATTTAGTTTGTTCCTTTTGGGATTTTAAAAAATCCAAAAATTCCTGAATAGTCAGGGTAAACGAATTCCATTTCACATCTTTTAAAGAAGCACCTCCAATGTTAGCTTTTTCGCTAAACATCTGCGGCATTGCGTCTAAATCATAATTTCCAGCAGCAGTTAAAAATTGCTCTACTTGATTTCTTACAGCTGCGTTATCAGATTCTAAATTCAAGGTAACTGTTTGTTGAGCTGAAGCCAAAAAAACTAAGTGTGAGTACAATTAAGGGCGTAAATGATTTTCTCATTTTACCTTTTGATTAGTCGAGTTAAAGTCTTTTTACGATTGAAGCTAACGATTTGACTAAACGCCTGTTTTAATGGCGTTTATTTTTTATTGATTGTAGGTTGAAATAGATCTTTCTTAGAATTTTTCTAAAAATCCCAATTGAATTAGGAGAATCTCCGAAATGCCTCAGAATCTTTGGGAGTGTTTGCAAGTCGAATTTATTGATATTCTTATTATGCCATATCAATCTAAATTCTTTTGATAAGACTAGTGTACCATCATACAATTGAAAGACCCGAGGTGCTGGGGTTTCTGTATCCCACATTGAAGTTATGCTGTTGTCATTGAGTTCAAATAAGCCATAGAACTCTTTTCTCACAAAGATTCCATTGCAATATGTGGTGCCAATAAGTTCATATCCTTTTAAAACGCCCAATTTTATTAAGGAAAGCAAGCTATTTCCATGATTTAAGGTGTAATTCTTCTCTTGAACAAACTCTATTTCACTTGGTATAGAAGGATTAAATTCAATTACCACAACTTTTGGTTGATAATTTTTTACGGATTCCCATATATGATAGTCATTACCGTCAATATCGATCGAAAGCAAGTCGAAATCAACAGGAATATCTGTTTCCTTAATGATATTATCTAACGTATTAATACCTTCAAAAGAAACTAATTTATTAATCAAGACAGCATTATTGTTGTCCCTATAAGTTTGTTTCAGAGCTGGAATTTTTTTTGCATTCCCTTCAATTAGAATTCCCTTCCAACTATTATTTTCGATTAACTCATATGTGTTGCTTAAAAATTTTCCATCCCAGGCACCAAATTCCACACACCAATATTCTTCCTGCTTTGGTAAAACATCAAAGATTTTTTTAATAATACCATCTTCTCCAAATTGTGAGAACTTATTATTTGCAAACTGCTTTAGTTTATTTTTCATATTTTTTTGGTTTTTAATTAGTGGCATCTGAGTAAAATCTTGGATGCTAAATTCAGCATTTTTAGAATAGTACAAAATGAGAAAAGCGGAACCCCCTATTTGGTAGTTTCCGCTTTTTGTGGGAAGTTGTTGTTACCACACAAGAACCATCCCGATGTAACATACAAAATTATCCAGACAGCCGATTATCTGCCAATTGCTTTCTTTTATACCTCGGGAGTTGGTAGATCAAGCATCGCAAACTTTTAAATCTGATCATTACTATAAGATCATGAGTACTTGGAAACACCTTGTTTTCATGCTTTATAGGGTAATATCCAAAACCAACTCGCTGAATAGTTTATGCAAGTGCCTGCTTTTTTTGGAGCACAAGCTCAGCTATTTGGGCATCTATAAACTTCCCGCAAGCAGTACCCTTTCTGACGCCAATTGTAGGCGTCCAAATGAAGTGTTTGGATACATTTATTACTTGTTGTTAGCCCATTACAAAGCTGAGATTTCGGAGGGCTATTTGAGCCTGCCCATTAATGGAGAAGTATCCCCTGATCAAGTCAAACTAGTTGATTCCACCACTTTGACGCTATTTACCGATGTGTTCAAAGGGGCGGGAAGAAACCCGATGACAGGCAAGAAAAAAGGCGGTCTCAAAGCACATGCGGTCCTTCCGCTGGACAATATGGTGCCTGAATCAGTCTGGTTAACGGCAGCCAGTACCAATGACAAAGATTTCCTCGGACAGCTGAAACCCCTAAGGGGCAGCATTTATGAATTCGATAAGGGTTATGTCAACTACTTGATCTACAAAAAAGGGACAGAAGACGGCTCATTTTTCGTCACACGGCTCAATGAGAATGCGAACTATGAAGTGATCAGCACGCACCGTGAAGACATCCATGACTTTCTTTCCCGAGGTATTATTTTAGACCAGCTTGTCACCTTAAAGACTGAGGGAGAACCACTAAAGCTGAGATTGATCACCTACAAAGACCCGTTGAAAGGCAAGGTTTTTAGGTTTCTGAGCAACTTGTTTGACTTCCAGTCCCATACGATCGTTTTACTTTATAAGAACCGCTGGGAGATTGAGCCCTTCTTTAAAAAGATCAAACAAAATTTTGAGCTGGGCCGCTTTTTCTCGGATAGTCGCGAGGGTATCAAAACGCAGGTTTGGATCGTGCTGATCGCTAACCTGATTTTTAGTGTCATACACAAAAAGATAAAAGAAGCAGAACAGTTTACCACCTTGGTGGCCATGGCTAAAGCCAACCTAATATCTTATATCTGTTTTCAGACAATGCTACAAACCCGATACCTCAACGAAGAACAGCGAAATCTGGAAATAGTGCAATTGGATATTTTCGAAATCGAGCAGAGGGGTATTTTGAGCAAAAAGGAAAAATCACCCTAAATAGCCAGAAAATCCATTATTTTACACTACAAAATGTTTACTCGGATGACACTATTTCTTTTACACCTAGCTAGTCCAATTAACTATTAATTCGATTAAATCTGTTGATTGTACTATGGATTTTTCTTATGGCTTTCCAGACCGGTCTCTGCCAGCTCTCATGCCTATTTGGCTTAGCATATACCTCGTATGGATCCTTTGCTCCCAAAGGTGGCTTGGCGGGAAAGTCATTATTCTCCTCTTTGGTAAGTTCTTTATAGCTGGTTTTTTTAGTTAGGATGAAAAGATAAAGTCGGTTCTTTTTTAGCTACTTCTATTCTAAAATCGCACATCTTTGGATCCACCCTCAGCCGAACATGAAAATATTTCAATGCGGACATTGTCAGTATCCTTTGTTTTTTGAAAACTATGCCTGTGCAAATTGTGGTCATCTATCAGGTTACCGCGACTTGGATAGGCAGATGCTCACTTTTGATTCAGAATCAGATCAATTGATTTCGGATCGAGAGAAAATCGAGTATAAGTTTTGTAAGAACCATCAGCACGGGGTCTGCAATTGGTTAATCCCAATAGGATCCACTGTCAATTTCTGCACGGCCTGTCAGCTCAATCGTACGATTCCGAATCTTTCGGACCAAGAGAATTTTCCGAAATGGAAAAATCTCGAAGTAGCCAAGCATCGATTAATCTATCAATTGCAAAAGATCGGATTACCCCTTCCCAGCAAATTGAAAAATGCGAATGGACTTTGTTTTGACTTTGTTGCTCGTCAAGCAAATTCCCAATTGATGACTGGACATGCAAATGGGGTGATTACTATTCTGCTCCGTGAGGCGGATTCTGTGCACCGAGAGCAGATGCGTATGCAACTCATGGAACCTTATCGCACCTTGATTGGACACCTGAGGCATGAGGTAGGGCATTATTTTTGGGATCGATTAGTGTATCCAAATACAGAAATTCTAGCTGAGTTTAGAGCTATTTTCGGCGATGAGCGTACTTCTTATCGAGAATCCCTAAAAATTTATTATAAGAATGGAGCTCCTGATAACTGGCAAGAAACCTTTATCAGCAAATATGCCACCGCGCATGCTTGGGAGGATTGGGCAGAAACTTGGGCACATTATCTACATATCATGGACATGGTAGAGACCGCGCACTTTTTTGGGTTAAAAGTTGATCCATCTGCTACATTGGAAGGCATGGCCGCTAATGTGAGTTTTGATCCCTACACCCAGCTTGATTTTCAGGCCATAGTTGAAACTTGCGTGCCATTATCCTTTGCTGTCAATAGCATCAATCGGGCCATGGGAGTGCCAGATGTTTATCCTTTCATAATCAGCCAAGGAGTGGTGGATAAGATGAAGTTTATCCATCAGCTGGTAAATAAGGATTGATAGAATCCGTATTGATAAAGGGCTCTATAGTTTAGAAGGAAGACTAAGAGAAAATTTTTTACCGATTAATTTTACTGATTTAGATCACAATTTGAACCCAATTGAATCATAAGTTTAGCGTGCTAAGCTTAGTAGATTTGGTCTTTCCTAAGGGTTGTATTTAACAAAAATAGTAGCGGTAAATCAGTAATTTCATTTGAAATAATCGGAATAGCGGATGTCCTATTAGTAGGAGGTAAGAATGCTTCAATATGGGAGATGTACTAAAAACCAACTTCTCCGGCCGTTTGGATTCCGAATGGGTTTGCGGTGACCTTTTCAGGTTTTTCGAATTTTATAGAAGAAACCTACTTTGTAGTCAAGCTTCAAGTGACAATCTATCCTTTACTTAATCTTTGATTGCTCATAGGATTGATATGATTTCTTGCAATGCGGAAGTTATGCTGAGTGAAATAGAAATCAGAATTCAGGATGTAACCAATAAATCTTAATTCGATGAAAAAACTTGAAAATAAAACAGTAGTAGTGACCGGAGCAGCATCTGGGATGGGAAAAGCGGTAGCACGGCTTTTTGCTTTGAATGGAGCAAAAGTAGTTGTAGTCGATTTAAATCCAGATAACGCGATGGATGTTGCAGAAATGATCAGACTGGAAGGGGGACGTGCTATCGGGTTGAAATGTGATGTTTCCAATGAGATTCAGGATTAGGCTAACTTCCCATAGTTGATAGTGTAGTTATTCTGGAGGATAGCGATGTGGTATAAGTAGTAGTTGTGTCCCAAATTGTGAATGTGGATTAAAAAGTGACTTGTTTTTATGAGCTAAATGCGGAGAATTTCTAGGCCTTAAGGTCAGTAAATGCGTCTTAAATAAAAAGACTTGAAGCGAGGATAATCTCGGCATTAATTAGGGAATATTTTTAAGCTGAAAGCTTTTGGGTTAGATAGAAATCTGTATGAGCCAGAATTAATTTAAATCTTTTGTTTACTATTGTGTAGTCCCATCATCAGCATTGTTTTAGAAAATAAAATGATGTAATAACAGCATTATAATTTCAATCAACACCGAGAACTGTATTAAGATCTTCTCTACTTAAGGGCTTATGAAAGAAACTCTTGACAAACCCATATTGACTAGCCTTTGAGATATCGCTTTCATCAATTGATGAAGAAACAATATGAATTGAAAGTTGATCCAGGTTGTAAAAATTAGACTTCTTAATTTCGTCTAAAAACCCCCAGCCGTCCAGAACTGGCATATTAATATCCAAAAGTACAATAATCTTCTGAGTAGAATTACTATGTTTTTCCAACATAGTTAAACCTACTTTACCATTTTCGCATTGAGTAATTACCAAATTAGGATCAATCATTTTTATCATCTTTAACACAATCATCCTTTGAATTAGGTCATCATCAACAATAAATAATTCCATTTTAATTTTTGAACTTAATTTTGATCAAGATGTTTAGTTTCATCAATAATCTTTTTGACAATTGCATCCATTTCGTTGGTTGAAACCCGTAATTGCTTTAGCCAAAACAACTTGTCATCTAAGGTGTCCTTTTGCTGTTCAATCAAATTTACAATTCCTAATATTCTTGAAAGTGGTGCACGCACCATATGAGATTGAGTCCACGCAATATTCTTCAATTTTTCATTTTGCAGTTCAATTGTATAGATATGATCCAACGTTTCTGAAATATCGTTAGATTGTACAATTAGTTTTGTGTCCGAGTCGCTTTTAATTTTCCTGAAATAAATCTTTACTTTAATTTCTTTACCATTACCCAAGAGATGTGTAAAGTGATTCTTTTCGATTTCATCATCTTTTGAAGTGAATTTTTGCTCGAGGCGTTGTTTTTCCTCTTGGGGATGTAATTGCGTAAATGACATCTTCAGAAAATCATCCAAAGCGTAGCCATATTTTTGTTGTGCCGCAATATTTGCACTGATTATTTTGTAAGATTTCAGATCTAAAAGCCATGTAGGTTGCGGATTAAAGTTAAAAAGGTCTTCGTAATTATGTTTCTCGTTTTCTATTTCATTAATAAAATGACTTCTGTTTAATGAAAAAATGATAGTTTTATATAGTATATCTGGGTTTATTTCATCTTTTACTAGATAATCATAAATACCTGCTTGAAGACTACTTTTTGCCATGTCCAAATCTGAATATCCAGTTAGAATAATTATTGGTGCTTTAAAAGAATAGGGAATAATACTATTAATTAATTCAATGCCTCCCAAATCTGGTAAGTGTAAATCCAATAAGATTATAGAAGTTTTTTCCTTAGAATTCTGCAAGTAATTAATTGACGTTGCGTAATCAGGACAATGTATTATGTTAATCTTTTTAAATTTTTCAAGTAAATAATCTTCAATTAGGACGTAATCACCTTGATTATCTTCGATGATAAGAACAGAAAAATTTTCCGAAAATTCTTGCAGTTGTTTCATTATATTAACTGGGTAAGGTAGTTAGCTCCAACCAAAATTCCTCGATTTTTAGAATAGTCATCAAAAACTCAGTGATTTCAATTGGTTTTTTTACATAACTGTTGCAATGGTTTTCATAAGCCTTATCCACATCTTTTTGACTAGAAGAGGTAGTGAGCATGATTACTGGAATTTTCTTGAGATTTGAATCGGATTTAATTCGCTCTAAAACTTCATGTCCATTGAATATGGGGATGTTAATATCCAAAAGAATGAGGTCAGGCCTTTTCACATTAGCATACTCTCTTCTCTGAAATAAAAAATCAAGCGCTTCTTGGCCATTTCTAACGACGCTGATTTTTGTTTTTACTTTACATTCTTCAAATGCTTCCAGTGTGAGCAAAATATCCCCTTCGTTGTCTTCCACCAACAGGATGTGTGCAAGATTTGTTTTTTGATTGTTCATACTATTTAATTTTAGGAATTGTGAAATAAAAGACCGTTCCCTCTCCTGGTGCCGGCTCCAGCCAGATCCGCCCCTTTAAAAATTCCACATGTTTTTTAGCAATAGCAAGACCTATTCCTGTTCCTTCATACTGATTTCTGTTGTGTAGTCTTTGAAAAATGACAAAGATTTTATCATAGAATTGAGGGTCTATTCCTATTCCATTGTCTTTGATGGAAAATTCCCACTCTTTTTTATTTTCCACAGCGTTGATTTCTATCATTGGTGGGGTACCTACTTCTGTGTACTTAAGTGCATTGTCTAGTAGACAATGAAGTATCTGTATGATGGCTACCTTGTCAGTTTTGAGGATTGGCAGATCGTTAGAGCTAATTGAAGCTGATTTCTCTGAAATTATTTTCCTTCTTAGCTGGCTAAACTCAGAAAGTAATTCGTTGATATCAACATCTTCTTTTTCCTCTATCGATTTACTCGCCCTAGAATAATCCAACAAATCAAGAATAATCTGCTTCATTCGTTTGGCGCCATCTGTTGCAAAATGAATATACTGATGTCCTTTTTCATCGATTAGGTGGCCATATTTTCGATGCAGTAGATCCATGTAGCTGGAAATCATTCTCAATGGCTCCTGTAAATCATGAGAGGCTATAAAAGCAAATTGCTCCAATTCTTCATTTGAGTGCTCAAGTTCATACGTGTACTGTTCCAGAAGTGCTTCATTAGCAGCCTCTTTAGTTACATCTAATATTACGGAGTTGAGGACTACCGTCCCGTCTGCTAAAAAGGTAGGGGAAGCACGTCCCAAATGGATTCTTATTTCTCCGTTTGGCATCACGTATTTCCATGTGGCAGTCCATTTTGTTTTGGATTCTATGCAATCGGTAATACTCTTTTTAACCTTTTCAAGTTCACCGCCTAATGCTATTCTTTCCCAGACGAGCTGTACATTTTGAAATACTTCTTCTGACGAAAAGCCCCATACATCTTGTGCACCTTTGGAAACATATTTTAAATTGTCCGTTCCATCGGCGTAGAGGAGATATTGAAATACTACCCCTGGCAAGTTGTCTGCTATAGATTGTAACCTAATTTCAGCTTCTTTGCGGTCGTTAATGTCTTGAAAACTGCCGTAAATGCGTGTGCATTCTCCATCCACAAATTCGGCATTCCCAATGGCACGCACCCAGATCTCCTTCTTTTTAGTAGTGACCAACACAGATTCAAAATCAAACGGCTCTCCTGTTGAAATACAATCTTCAATATTTTTATTTACCAGCGAGCGAAAATCCGAACGATAAAAATTCATGGCTCCTTTCAAATCTGGTAGAAATGATTTCGGGTTGGTTTCATGCAGTTGGTGAACCTCGTCAGACCAAAAGACACTTTGATTAATTAAATCTAACTCCCAACTTCCGATTTTGGCCAGACTTCCAGCCTGACGATTCAATTCCCTTAGTTTCTTTTCTTCTGTAATGTCCTTGGCTGTGGCATAGATAAGACCCTCTTTCAAGGTAGAGTTACAATACCAACTTAGCCAGACAGTATTGCCACTGCTTGCAATGAAGCGGCTTTCAAATTTGAATGTATTTTGCTCCTTTTCCAAGCCCTCAACTTCATTAATGAAAATCCCTTTATCATCCGGGTGAGCAAATTTTTGAAAGTTATGGTAAAGAATTTGCTCTTCGCCATATCCAAGTAAGTCACAACCAGTTTTATTTATTTTCAGAAACTTTCCTTGGAAATCCATCACACAAATGATGTCAGGAATTGCATTGAATAAATGACTCAAGTCATTTTCCAGCTTTTTCTGGTTGAGCATAGAACCGATAAATCCTTCAAGCCTTTTAAATATTCGAGTATAATTATTTAGATACGAAGCATCATGTTTAGATCCAACATTTAATATTCCTATGACCTCATCATTGGAAAATAAAGGGATACCGATCACAGATTTTAGCCCTATTTTTTTTGCTGCATCTCTTCTTATAAAGTCTTTACATTCTCCAACATTATCCAACAGCAGCTGTTCCCCATTAGACCATACGATACCCGGTAAGCCCTCTGACTTCGAATATGTAATAAACTCGCGGCTATCTTCATAGAATTTCTCATCCTCTGGAGCTGCCACATAATGGCTTAACAATTGCATTTGGCTTTTCTCAAGGTTGGTAGTCCATAATTCCACCCAGTCAAATTTCCCTAAGTCACCTATAGATTTACATAACTTGCTTGAAGCAAAAGTAATATCGTCCTCAGAGTTGAAGTTTATACTGATTTGGGCTATTAATTCTTTTTCCAGCTCTTTGGTTTTTTGAGCAGTCACATCTCGCATTATGGCGGTCCAATGCGTATTCCTTCCTTTTTCATCTGCCACGGGAGTTACAGTGAAGTTGATCCAGAATTCCTCTCCGTTTTTCTTGTAGTTGATGGTGGTTATTTCATACGATTCATTATTTCTAATGGCAGTACTTAATCGTGACAATTCTTGGCTGTTCGAATTAGGTCCCTCAAGAATTCGGGGTGTTTTACCGATTATTTCTTCAGCACTGTAACCTGTCATTTTCGTAAATGCCTCATTGACATAAATAATCCTTGGACCCGGCTCATCAAATGGTTCCGCATCAGTGATTAAAACAGCGTCATTCGTATTCGTGATGATGCTTTCAAAAATTTTTAGTTGGTATTCTTTCTTGATTTTATCGGTGATGTCTCGCGAGTTTACAACGATGCCATTCACTGCAGGATCGTCCAACATATTAGTCAGTACTGATTCCATCCAGCGCCATTCCTTTTCATGGTTTTGAAAACGAATAGGTGCTATAATAACCTTTTTATCAGTGGTTATTTTTTGCAAACATTTTAGAGCTTTTGCTACATCATCAGGATGTATATAATCAAATATATTTTTCCCTATAAATTCTTCTGGAGCAATCCCAAGAATTGCAGTGCTCGTAGGACTAACATAGATGAAATTTCCTTCAGAATCTAGTATTCGTATCAGGTCAGAACCTTCCTGCACCAAGGCTCTGAATCGTTGCTCGCTTAGGAGAAGGGCTTCTTCTTGCTTAATTTTTTCCTCGCCATCCCTGGCTACAGCATAGGTTAATTTTGTACGATCATCCCACCTTGCCGACCATATATTATAAGCGATGCTGTCATCTTTTTTCTTGTACCGGTTAACGAATGATTTAATGCCTTGGCCACTTTGAAGAGATTCAACAATTTCGTTAGTTTTAAGGGTATCCTCCTCCACAATCAAATCCTTGTAAGATTTACCAATTAACTCTTCGGGTAAGTACCCCCAATGATTTAAGGAAGCAGCGCTCACATACAAAAAATTACCCTGTTCGTTAACAGTACAAAAAACATCTAAAGAAGAGTCGATCAATTGATTCTCTTCTGATTTTTCTTTCACTATACGTGTAATGTCTTTTGATTGACAAGCCACGGCAAAAATTTTGTCATCCTCTCCGGTTAAAGGTTCAAAAGTAACTTGAGTATATTGAAGTTGATCTGAATTCTGATGGTATATATGTTCCTCTATTTCAAAATGCTCTCCATTAAGGGCCTTGGAATAATAGGCTTTCCATGTTTCAATGTACCCCTTATCAATGACTTCGATAAATACTGATTCATTCAGCTTTTTTTCCTCTCCACTCACTTCTCTCATGAAGCTTAGATACCTTTTGTTGGCATAAATCAATTGGAAGTCAAGGTCAATCATCCAAAAAAGATCTTTGCTTTGATCCAGGAACAGATTTTTCAAATGGGTTTGATTCATGATAAAAATTAACTTGTAGTAGTATTTACTAGACAGTTAATCCGAACGGCTAAAAGTAATATTATATTCAAAAGGTAAGATATTAATTAAGAAGTGGGTTAAAATTAAATTTTTTATTGGTTCTGGTCAATTCTGTTTTAATTTTTAATTACGACGTACCTAATTGTAGGTGCGCCATAATCTATTTTAAGTACCTAAATAGCTGGATTTTATCAATAAAATCGCTTTGGGAAACGGAGTTATTTCGTTTGAAAAAATAATGTATGTACCCTGAATGGCGAGTTTATATCACAAAGAGGATCGTTTCTCAAAGGGAAATTTGGATTAGTTCTACACACCACTGAATTATATGACATGAATTTAAATCTCTGAAGCGAAATTGATATTAGTTTGATTTGGGAAGATATGTGTCCTGAAACTTTTGAGGTTGGCGTAAGCATTTATGGATCCAGGTTTTAGCTTACCATTTACCTGTTGCTTTCTGCAAAATGCCAATATCTCTAGTATTAATTGGGAAATGCAGTCCAACATTAAAATAATAGGATTATCCGCCTTATTGCTAGGGAGCAGTAGTCCCTAGCAATAAGGTCTCGACTCGGCGGGCTACAGAAGTTGATTTGTGTTAAGAGGGGAGGGGAAAGTGCGTTGAAACTACAGGTATATGTTACTCGCAAGATTCATTTTATCCTGACATTGGGCGCCCACTTCTCAGAGGGTAAGGGAGTCTAGGTACAGAAAATATAATTTGGCTACTTCGGTGATGAGTAATTATTGAAAAAATTCAATCCATACTGAAAACTGTCTTAATATGTTCTCTACTCAAGGGCTTATGAAGGAAACTCTTGATAAACCCATATTGACAAGCCTTTAAGATATCGCTTTCATCTATGGATCAAGAAAAAATGTGAATTGAGAAGTTGATGCAGGTTGTAGAAATCAGATTTCTCAATTTGGTCTAAAAACCCCCAGCCATTGAGAATTGGCATATTAATATCCAAAAGCACAATAATCTTTTGATAAGAGTTACTATGTTTTTCCAACATAGCTAAACCTATCATACCATTTTCACATTGATTAATTACCAAAGTAGGGTCAATCATTTTTATCATCTTTGATAGAATCATCCTTTGAATTAGGTTATCATCAACAATAAATAATTCCATTTTGATTTTGTGAGCTTAATTTTGATCAAGATGTTTAGTTTCTTTAATCTGAATATACGCTACTTTGCCAGTAAGGGCATTTGGCATTTAGCAAATGAGGTTAAAACCTGAGTTTTGTACTTCCCTAAATAGCGTTGACCGTTTGGTTCAACATTTATTTAATTCCCTCGCGTAATTATGAGCCAGAGGTTCTTTCTTGGGTAGGAAAATCTATCAGTTTTTTGTAAAACTCCATGGGGGTATAGTCCATTTTAAAAGCCCGATGGAGTCGTTTTTCATTATAATAGTTGACCGCTTTTGCCACTTTTCTCTTCAGGTCTTTGAAGTCACGGATTACCCATCGTTTCAGGTATTCATTTTTGATGATTCCATTAATACGTTCTGCATAGGGGTTTTCCCAGACAACTAATCCCATGCTGATGTGAATACTTTGGTTGGTCAACAACTTGGTATAGGCATGACTTCCATACTGAGATCCCCGATCTGAGTGGTGAATAGTATTCCAAGGTTGACAGTTCATAATCTGAAAAGCCATCTTCAATGCGCTGATATTCGCTTCAGTGCGCATATGGTCGCTCACCGCGTATCCTACAATCAATCGGGTGTAGACATCAATAATAAATACCAGATAATAATGCTCACCGTTGAGGTGGAAGTAAGTGATATCACTCTGAATCACTTGGAAAGGGCGATTGACACTCATTCCTTCAATTAGATTGGGATAATATAAGTCTCCACTATAAGTGGTCCGATGGTAGTTTCTGACCCGCTTGACACCATAGCCCAGCTCCAAAAACAGCTCACAAAACTTATCCCTTCCCATCCAATTGGGGTTCAGGGTACGATACATCTTTTCAACCCCACACCCGGGGTGCTCTTCTTTGAGCTGGTCGGCTAACACGACCAACTCGGCCAGCTCCAGATCAAAAGCATCCTGACGCTTTCTAGCCTGCTGGACAGCTTGTTTGCTGACTCCGATAGTCCGATAAAGTTCATTGAGGGAATAGCTCATGACTTCCCGGTTGTCTTGGAACCACCAGAGGGTGGGGTGTTGGAGTTTTTTTTGATGTCGATCGAATAACTTTCTTTGGCCAAATCAATCATCTTTTCCAAGTAATCAATCTTGATCTGCTTCTGGCCTACAGCCCGTTCCAGCTCCTTGACTTTTTCTTCGAGTGCTTTAAGCTTATGAGTTTGACTGTCTTTCATCTCCACGATTCTGATATTTTTCTCATTATATGTAGAATACTTGTAAATCCACTTGTAAATGGATCTGTTTGAAATGCCATAATGCCGCTCCATCTGGAGAACCGACAGCACACCTTTTTCAAAATCATCAACTATTTTACGCTTGAATTCTTCTGAAAATTCGCGCCTTGGATTGATCCTTTTTCCCGTTTTTAACATTTTTCAAGTAGCTTTAAAACGGTCAACCTATATCAGGAACCGACAAGGGCAAGTTTAATCTTAGATGGGTTCACATTGCCATCAGTAACTTAAAGAAACACCTGCAGATTTACCATATGATCAGTAAACGAATGATGCAGAACTACCTGGATGAGTTTTGTTAAAAGCTCAACAGAAGATACTTCGGTCAAAAACTATTTGACAGACTCATCATTGCTTCAATTTAACCATACTGGCATCATTGCGGATAATCACAAAACAAATTTTATATATTAAAAAATGAATCCTGTGATATTATAAAAATTAAGCTAGTCCGAATTCTATGCTATATGTAAATCCGGTTAGTGTTGAGTTTTGGTTCATGTAAAATAAAAACCTGAAAAGCTTTTATATTTTCAAAACGTTAAGAAATCGATTATAGATTGTTGCTAAAAATTCACTCAAGGTTATCTGAATACATGCTGAAATAACTATAAGCTTCTTTGAATGAATATAAAAAAAGTGTGATAACTTGGAGGTTTGAATTATTTTATTAGTCAAGTGAATTGAACATATTTTTGAATCAACTCTTTCGGAGAAGGAATTAAATAACTAAAAAAATTCTTGATTTCTTATTTCTTGGATTTTATCCAAGGTCAACGGTTTTTCTAGGAAAGCAGATACGATTTCAAACTCTTTAGCCTTCTGGCGATCCAGAAAATCTATTGAACTGGATAATATTACGATTCTGTCTTTTCTGAAAGGAAAGAATGTCAAATACTTTCCCAAAAACTCCCAACCATTCATCACTGGCATATTGATATCCAGAAGAATTAGGATTCCATCGTCCTTGGATAAGCCCTCTATTTCTGCCAAAGCATCTTCACCATCCTGAAATTCTAAGATATTTTTTGAAATGTCCACCTTTCCCAATAATCTTCTATTGATCAAATTATTGATGGGGTCATCATCTACTAGAAAAATTGCACTGTAATGAGCCATTAATTGGTTTAAAGAAAAAGATTTTTTAAAATCTCACCCAAAATACAATTAATCCGCTTGCTAGAAAAAGGAAAGCCTTTTATTAATGAATTAAACAGTTGATTTTTTTTATCTCAAAAAAAAAGAGATCCTTTTTAGGATCTCTTTGATTATTGGCTTGATAGAATTACATCATTCCACCCATTCCGCCACCGCCCATTGGAGGCATTCCTGCGGAATCTTCTTTCTTGTCAGCTACTACACATTCTGTAGTTAGAAGTAATGCGGCAATTGAAGCAGCATTCTCCAAAGCAAGACGAGTAACTTTAGTAGGATCAATTACACCAGCTTTGAAAAGATCTTCGTAAACATCTGTTCGCGCATTGTAACCGTAATTCCCTTTGTTCTCTTTGATTTTATTGATAACTACAGATGGCTCGCCACCAGCATTCGATACAATAGTTCTCAAAGGAGACTCGATTGCTTGTCTTATAATGTTGATACCAGTATCCTCATCTTCATTAAGACCTTTCAGATCGTTTAGGGCTTCTGCAGCTCTAACAAAAGCTACACCACCACCTACTACAACACCTTCTTGCACAGCTGCTCTTGTAGCATGCAAAGCATCATCTACTCGATCTTTTTTCTCTTTCATCTCTACTTCAGTTGCAGCACCGATGTATAGGATAGCCACTCCGCCAGAAAGTTTAGCAAGTCTTTCCTGAAGCTTCTCTCTATCGTAGTCAGAAGTTGTTTTATCTATCTGAGCTTTGATTTCAGCTATTCGTCCTTTGATAGCGCCAGCATCACCAGCACCATTGACGATTATAGAATTGTCCTTATCAATATTGATTTTGTCAGCTCTTCCCAACATGTCAGTCGTAGCGTTTTCCAATTTGAAGCCTCTTTCTTCAGAGATTACTGTACCACCTGTTAAAATTGCGATGTCTTCCAACATTGCTTTTCTTCGATCACCAAAACCAGGCGCTTTTACAGCTGCTACTTTGAGAGCCCCTCTGATCTTATTCACTACAAGTGTAGCAAGTGCTTCACCATCTACATCTTCAGAAATGATCAAAAGTGGCTTGCCAGTCTGAGCAATAGGCTCAAGGATAGGAAGCAATTCTTTCATGGAAGAAATCTTCTTATCGTAAATCAATATATAAGGCTGCTCAAGTTCTACCTCCATCTTCTCAGTATTGGTCACGAAATAAGGAGAAAGGTATCCTCTGTCAAACTGCATACCTTCTACAGTTTTCACTTCAGTTTCGGTTCCTTTTGCTTCTTCTACAGTGATCACACCATCTTTACCTACTTTATCCATCGCATCAGAAATCATTTTACCGATTTCCTCATCGTTGTTTGCAGATACTGTTGCTACTTGTGCGATTTCTTTTGAAGTAGAAATCCCTTTAGAGTTTTCTTTCAATCTAGCCACCACAGCTGCTACTGCTTTGTCAATGCCTCTTTTCAAGTCCATTGGATTAGCTCCAGCAGCAACGTTTTTGATGCCTACGTTGAAAATTGATTGTGCTAGAACAGTAGCGGTAGTAGTGCCATCACCTGCGTTATCGGCAGTTTTTGATGCTACTTCTTTTACTAACTGAGCACCCATATTTTCAATAGGCTCAGACAATTCAATTTCTTTCGCTACCGAAACACCGTCTTTTGTGATCGTTGGTGCACCGAATTTTTTGTCAATTATGACATTTCTTCCCTTAGGGCCTAATGTCACTTTTACTGCATCTGCAAGCGCGTCTACGCCTCTCTTTAATCGGTCTCTTGCGTCTGTGTCGAAAAATAGTTCTTTAGCCATTTTTATTAATTTTTTGGTTATTTTTTTAGTTAACTAATTAAAGTATCGCGAAGATATCAGCCTCTCTCATGATGAGGTATTCGCTTCCTTCGACACTTAATTCTGTACCGGAATATTTTCCGTAAAGTACAGTATCCCCAACTTTAACAGTCATGGGCTCATCTTTTTTGCCATTACCTACAGCGATCACTGTTCCTTTCTGTGGCTTTTCTTTAGCAGAGTCAGGAATATAAAGTCCAGAAGCAGTCTTCACTTCTGCTTCGGCAGGTTGTACCAAAACTCTGTCTGCTAGAGGTTTGATTTTTACGTTTGACATGGTATGAATTTGTTTAAAGTTTAGATTAAAATATACAATTCACTTAGCAGTTCTTATGCCATTCGCCAAAAATTAAAAAAGGCTGACAAATCGACGTATAATAGCTGTCTAATTGAAAAAAATGAGCTTAAAATTTCCTGAACCTTCTGCCAAATTTTCTATAGCTGTCGTAAATAATGTCATAAATATGTAAATTTTAACAAAGGTAATTCTATGAAAACACTTCCTAAAAATTGGATGACGGAGGGGGCTTATTGATTTTGAATATAAGAAGTACCGACAGTTAGCATATCTGAAAGAAACAAGTAGCCAATTTAAAGAGGTGAAGATTACCCATCGCTTGCAGACCTGATCGACCATCATCATATGTTAAATGAACTCCAATTGGAGAAATTGGATTTGAATAACCTTTCCCCAAAAAAAAAACTCAGAGTCGATAGATCTTTAGTAAGCAAAGCTTAATTATTCTAGAGTAATAAGACCAGGGGAGATCATGGAAGAGGTCATTAAAATCACCGAGTTTGCACTTTTGAAATTTGCTTTCCAAATCGAACAAGGAAAATCGATTTATGATTATGTGGAGGACCAGCTCGAATTTGAGCCCGTCGGAATCATTCCAATTTATAATCGGGAAGGATATATTTTACTTTCCCAAGAACGATCATCAGACATTCATGTCTTTCGATATTAGTCGAATTTAATTCAATATGCTGGGGAGAAGTTGCGAAGCATGTTTTTTTGGATGATCGGGGTATTCAGAAAAACTCTGGTCACTACGCTCGGGAAAATTAAACCGGTACTGGTACAAGAAATTAAGTAATTGCCCAATCCAGCCACATTTAGACTGCATAGCAAGCAAGCTTTTCCTATAGAGGAGACGCTGCTCCCAATTGAATTGGCAGGCGATAACTTTTGAAAATAGTTACTGATTAAGGCTAGGAGTTCACTTCTTGAGGTTTTAGCTTGGTATCAACTCTTTGAGTTGCTTCGTTTGCTAGCTTTTTTCGATTGGCGATTACATCCTCACTTGGTTTACCAAATAATATCCTCCAGCCCTCATTAAAACTAGTTGCTTGTCTCAAATCTTTGACAATATCAGCCCATTCGTGAAAGACTAGATAAACCGGATTGTAAGAGGTCACTGGTTTAGTAATTCCATATGTTGGACGCTCGCCCTCTGGCATAAATGTGCCAAAAATCCGATCCCAAATGATAAAAGTAGATCCGTAATTTTTATCCAAGTAGTGGGCATCACTACCATGGTGAACTCGGTGATGAGACGGTGTAGTGAAGAAAAACTCAATTGGTTTTGGCATTTTTTTTATGTATTCGGTATGAATCCAAAATTGATATAAAACAGCTACTTGATGGCAGATGAAAAATACAAATGGATTGAACCCCATAAACATGACTGGAAAGAAAAAGATAACTTTGATATGTTGCGTCCAGCTTAATCGAAATGATACCGACAAATTGTATTTGGAGGAATTGTGATGTGTAATATGTGTCGCCCACCAAAACCGCTGTTCATGTGCGATTCGATGTGCCCAATATCTAGCAAAATCCACCGCGATAAAACAAAAAATGAATGACCACCAAGTCGACGGTATGGTAAACGGAGAAATGTTATAAAAGAATAAGGCCGATCCGAAGACAGCTACTTTAATTAGCGCACTGATACCTGCATTGACCAGACCGATAGTAGAGGCAGCGAAGAAGTCTTTTGTATCGTAGGTATCTTTTTTTTGATACCAACTTATTCCCCATTCGATAAAGACGAGTGAAAACATGATTGGCACGGCCCATAGAATCAAATTTGGCCATTGCTCAAAGTTCAAGTCTTCAAGAAGAATTGGTTTTTTATCCATAGTCAGAATGAAATTTATAGTTTAAAAATATTATTTCGGTTGAAACTGTCAACTAAGATTAAAAACTTAACTGGACCATAAGTTAAATAAAAAAGCCTGCTCAAAAAGGGCAGGCTTCAAATATTTTAAAGTAAATCGTTTTTAATTTCCTCCAGCCGTATCAGAAGGGGTCTCTTCAATAGTTTCAGGCAGAAGACTTTCTGTCTCGCCAAATGCAGGAGCTACGACTTGCTGCTTCGCATTTTCGATGTTTGGAGAAGAAAATTGATTGGATTGAGGATCAGTGTAAAATGCCGATGTCGCTAGACAGAGAACTAGGATGGAAATTGCCAGAACCCATGTTGCTTTTTCTAATACATTTCCAGTACGAGTGACGCCCATGATCTGGGAAGCACTACCTCCGAAAGCAGCTCCAGCTCCTCCTTTAGAATTTTGACCGAGGATCACTAGGATCAACAAGACGGCTAGAATTAGAGTGATTGTGATTAATAGGGTAAACATATAATTAGGTGTTAATCTTTCAGTCTTTCAATAGAGTTAACAAAGTAAGCCCTTTTCTCCGGAAATTTCAATATCAATTTCTGATAAATTTCTTTCGCCATTTTCGATTTGCCCTGATTGGCCAAAATTTTGGCAAAAGACTCAGAAATTAGCTTATCGGAGATTTTTGTGCTTTCTGCCGCTAGATTCTCAGTATTTTTATTTGCTTCTATTTCTTTAATGGTAGCTAGTTTGATCGATTTTTTGCTGAAAGCCTTGATTAAATCGATCTGTTCTCTCTTCTTTTCATCTAAAATCTCTTTCTTTTCTTTCCGCTTGATTGTTTCTATTAAATCATCTGGAGGGCTTTTACGTCTTACCCTAGGTTTTGCCTCAGGGGCAGAAATCTTTTCATCTATTTCTTGAGAAATCCCTTTTAAACCTTCATCAAGCTTTTTGAGCTTTTGTGTTTGCTCAGCCATACTTGGCTCTTTCGCTTTAGATTCTGGCAATAAATCTTCTCCTAAGGGCTTTTTTGAATTGCTAGCTTGATCGGATACCGATTTTTCAATAAAATTCTTGAGCCAAATTCGATCTGGGCTAGTTACTGCGGCTTGGACCAAAGATGGAGTATTCGCATTGCTGTTTTTTAGATATTCATAACGAGCTGCCAATACGTGAGAAAGCTGAAAATAAGGAAAATTGCCTTGAATTTTCTGTAATTGTAGGACTTCGTTTTTATCTAAAAAGTCTACGTGTTGAATGAGTTCAAGAAATTGGGATGCGTTCACTTAGTCTTATTTTAGTGAGGAAGATAACAATTTACCAATTAGCCACGGTAGCTGTAAAGATATCCTGTATGATATTTTCAAAAATTTCTTCCACCAATTGGTTCTCTACATCTAGCAAAGTGGTGGTTCTTGGATCATAATCTTGAAAGAAGGAGAACGTCTGTTTCAGATTTTCCTCTTCATTAGTCAAGTTGATGTACTCGACTTCTACACCTATGGTAAGGCGCATCTGACCGGCACGATCAGGGAGATTTGGGTCATTGCTTGAAACAACCGCCTGAGGTGTTAGCGTGTAGCGATTTATTGCTCCCATAAATTGTAGATCTCCGTTTGATCGAACTAGCTCAAGCGAGGTGTTTCGCTGATAATATTCTTTTATCGTTTCCGTAAATCGTTGCTCCATATTGGCAGGGCCTCCTCCAGAATCATTAAAGAAATTATCTACCGAAAAGGTCTTGACCAATTCGTAATTGATATTAGTTCCGGTGAAGCTATACTTGATAGAACAGCTTTGAAATAACAAGAAGACCAATCCAAGAATGGGAATCAGAAGTTTATTGGTCAATTTCATATTGCTTGATTTTCCGATAGAGTGTACGTTCGCTGATTCCTAGATCACTGGCGGCATATTTCCGCTTATTATTATGTTTTCGAAGTGCTCTTAAGATCATTTCCTTTTCCTTTTTCTCAAGAGAAAGTGAATTGTCATCCTCCTCATGGAGGATATCCTCGATGACATCTTCTTGATAGTCTTCGGAGTTTCCGGAGTTATTTTTCTGAGGGTCCAAAACGAGAGGAACAGAGTAATTGCTCGAAGGCTCTGTGGTTTCTTTTGTCGCAAATGAAGTCTCCATATCCTCGAAAAGGCTTTGATGCTTCTGCATAATGGAGGTATTGAGCCCATTTGCTTTATAGCTATCCAGGACCAGTTTTTTGAGCTCATTCATATCCCGCTTCATGTCAAAAAGCACTTTATAAAGAAGATCCCGCTCCGAATAGTCTGAGCTTTCTTTCCCACCCGCCATAGTCTGAAGCGTCATAGGAAGTTGGCTTTGCTCTCGGGGCAAATATTTGGATAAGGTCTGAGAGTCCACTTCTCGATTCTCTTCCAAAAGAGAGATTTGCTCAGCAAGATTTTTAAGCTGTCTAATATTTCCTGGAAAAGAATAGCGCATCAAAAGCATTTGCGCTTCTCTATCCAGCATAATAGGCTTAACATGGTATTTTTCTGAAAAATCAGAAGTGAATTTCCTAAATAGAAGCACCACATCTTCTCCTCGCTCACGAAGTGGTGGAACGAAAATAGGAACGGTATTTAAGCGGTAGTAGAGATCCTCACGGAACCTTCCTTTTTCGACAGCTTTGAGCAAGTTGACATTCGTCGCAGTAATTACACGTACGTTTGTCTTAAGGACTTTTGAAGATCCTACTTTTATAAATTCGCCATTCTCCAATACTCTTAATAGACGAGCTTGTGTGCCAAGAGGCAGTTCGCCGATTTCATCTAAAAAGATAGAGCCGCCATCCGTAACTTCAAAATATCCTTTTCTGGCTTCATGTGCTCCTGTAAAAGAACCTTTTTCATGGCCGAAAAGCTCTGAGTCTATTGTTCCTTCAGGAATTGCCCCGCAGTTGATTGCGATGAATTTCCCATGTTTTCTAAGGCTCATAGAATGTATGATCTTCGAAAAACTTTCTTTTCCTGACCCGCTTTCCCCAGTGATCAGTACGGTCATGTCGGTAGGAGATGCTTGCATTGCGACTTGAATCGCATGACTCAATAGGGGGCTATTTCCTATGATCCCAAATCGCTGTTTGACACTTTGGATTTCTGAGGCAGAATTCATCGCTGGGCTGGATTTACTTCTAAGACCTCTCCGAACAGCGTGGCAGAAGTGCAGTTGATGATCTTTACTTTTAGGTAATCTCCTTTGCTGTAATTCCCACTTGGCACGATGACGACTTTATTGGCAGAGTTTCTTCCTTTCAATTCCTCTTGGGATTTTTTTGAAGTTCCCTCTAAAAGAATCACTTGCTCTTTTCCTAAGTCGAGTTTATTCCTTTCAAAAGCAATTTCGCTTTGTTTGGAGATCACTTCAGCAAGCCTTCTTTTTTTCACTTCCAATGGAATATCATCGGCATATTTTTTAGCTGCCAAGGTGCCTGGTCGCTCTGAATAATAGAACATATAGGAGAAATCATACTTTACCAGATCCATCAAGGTTAATGTGTCTTGGTGTTCTGACTCTGTTTCTGAGCAGAATCCAGTAATCATATCTGAGGAGATTCCACATTCCTCCCCTAGAATTTCTCTGATTTTAGCTACTCGCTCGAGGTACCAGTCTCGGTCATAGGTTCTGTTCATCAGCTCAAGAACTCTCGAATTTCCACTTTGAACAGGTAAGTGGATGCTTTTGCAGATGTTTTCATATTTCTTGATCGTATGAAGTACATCATCGGTGATGTCTTTTGGATGAGAAGTGGAAAAGCGAACGCGAAGCACAGGGCTCACTTGTGCAACCATTTCCAATAAACTGGCAAAATTGATGACTTCAACAGCCTCATCTTCTTTTTTATTCAATCTTGCTTTGTTGTTTTCCTCTGGTGACCATTTGTAGCTATCTACATTTTGACCCAAAAGAGTGACTTCTTTGTAGCCAAGATCAACTAATTCCTGCGCTTCCTTAACGATGGAAAAAGGATCTCGACTCCGCTCTCTACCTCGGGTAAATGGTACAACGCAGAAGGAACACATATTGTCACATCCACGCATGATTGATATAAATGCAGATACTCCATTTGAGTTTAGCCGAACAGGCGCTATATCTGCATAAGTTTCTTCCCTAGAAAGGAACGTATTAACCGCTTTTTGGCCATCTTCTGCTATATTTATGAGGTTTGGGAGATCTCGGTAGGCATCTGGACCCACGACTAGATCTACCGCTTTTTCCTCCTCAAGAAGCTTTTCTTTCAACCGCTCTGCCATGCAACCCAACACACCAATGGTTATTTCTGGGCGCTTACGTTTTGCTTTATTGAATACAGTCAGTCGCTTTCGGACTGTGAGCTCAGCTTTTTCACGAATTGAGCAAGTATTTAAAAATATGACATCCGCTTCATAGAAATCCGAAGTAGTGTCAAAGCCATTATCCTTCATAATTGAGGCCACTATCTCAGAATCTGAAAAATTCATGGCGCAGCCATAGCTTTCGATATAAAGCTTTTTGGATTTACCGGTTGATTCTGTTTGTGTAGTTTTGAAATCAGATGCTAATGCATCTTCAACAGGAAGTATATCAATGTCTTGGATCAAATTCTCCATTTATAATTTTTGTATTGGATTGCGAAATTAAGAAAATGCGGACAAAATGGCAGAAGTATTGGTATTTATTTCAAGCTGGCACCAGCCAAAATCCTATAAATGATGTTAACTAAGACTATTCCTTGAAAGGTATTTTGAGTTGCTCCCCAAAAAGCTCCTGCTCTTCGACCGTATTGAGATTTCCAAGCCCGATTCCGATAAGGCGAATTGGTAAGGGGAAATAATCTTGTTCCAAGAGATCATGCGCTATTTTTTGAATAGCCGAGAGTTCAAGGTATTGCTCTGAAGTTCGACTTCGAGTTTGTTGAGTAAAATCTGAAAATTTAATTTTTAAAGTCACGGTTCGCCCTTTTATCCCACTTCGTTCCAGTCTTCTGATCAATTCTTCTATTATTGGAGCGAGTCCTTTCTTGAGCTCCTCCAAAGTTGATAGGTCTTTATCAAAGGTGTTTTCTGCACTGATTGACTTTCTGACTCGATGAGGCTGGACCTCAGATAAATGGATTCCGCGCACGATATTAAAATAGTGGAGGCCGGACTTGCCAAATTTCTTGATCAGGAATTGTAGGGAAAACTGTTTCAGATCTGATCCATTATGTATTCCAAGACCTTTCATCTTTTCTCCGGTTACTTTTCCGATTCCAAAGAATTTTCCGATCGGCAATTTCTCCAGAAAAGCCTCCGCATCTTTAGGTAAGATCACTGCTTGTCCATTTGGCTTATTTAGATCCGAAGCTGTTTTTGCCAGAAATTTATTATAAGAAACTCCTGCTGATGCGTTCAGTCCTGTTTTCTCTTTAATCTTTGCTCTGATTTGCTTGGCAATCAAAATAGCGGAATTTATACCAGCTTTATTTTCGCTGACATCCAAGAAAGCCTCGTCTAATGAAAGTGGCTCCACCAAATCAGTGTACTCATAGAAAATCTCTCTAATCTGGTTACTGATTTCTTTGTACCGATCAAATCGTGGTTTAGCAAAAATTAAATTTGGACATTTTTTCACGGCTAAGACAGAAGACATTGCGGAGTAGACTCCATACTTTCGGGCTTCATAGCTCGCTGCTGCGATCACGCCCCGAACTTCATTCCCTCCTACAGCAAGCGGTTTACCGCGCCATTCTGGATGGTCGAGTTGCTCCACCGAAGCATAGAATGCATCCATATCCACATGGATGATTTTCTTGATGGGAGGAATGGGTCGATTAGAAGAAGCTATGTCAGGACTATGCATCAGCACTTAAAATGGTTGATTTCAGCCAAACCAAATCTAAGTAAATCTGACTCATGATTTAGGAAAGGTCTTTTAAGTCAAAAAAAGAGGGATTCATTGAACCCCTCTTATGGTAATACTATTAAAATTCTTACTCGGAAGCTTTCAAATCAAGCTCTATCGATACTGTATTGTAGATAAATTGATCTTTTGCTTTGTCCAAAGCAGTTGACTCATCGCCATAGGCAAGTCCCCATGTAGTTCGGTCAATGTTAAATCCTGCTTTTGCCATTACAGCTCCATTTTCTATTTTAACAGAAGCTGGGAACTTGATATTTTTAGTTACGCCTCTCATGGTGAGGTTACCGCTTATCCAATGAGTTGGATTTGCTGTGATTAACGAAGATTCAGACTTTGGTGTGTTATCTGTAGAAAATTGCTCTTGATCTGAGATCGCATCTGAAGATGAGAAAGTTTTTACTTCAGTGATTTCGAAAGTTGCAGTGGGGTGGTTAGCTGCGTCAAAGAAATCAGCAGATTGTAAATGGCCCCAAAGTTTACCGTAGTTTTCATCAGATTCTTGCATGTCTTCGATTTTTAGTCCGGTAATGTCAAAAGTGAATTTTCCACCTGTGATTTCTTCTCCGCTAACTGAAAGCAATCCTTCTGTAGCTGGGATATTACCAAAATGCTGACCAGCAGGCTTGTAGCCTCTCCATCTCATTTGAGTTGAAGTTTGATCAATAGTCAATTTTTTTCCTTCAGTTGAGCTTACTTGCTGAGCTTCAGAAGTCTGTACTGTGGAAGGTTGACTACATGCGAAAGCGATTAACGCAGTCGAAAGAAATAATCCTGATAGTTTAACTAATTTCATTGTGATTTTTGAGTTTAGACATTAAATGTATAGACATGTAACTGAAATGAAAAAAAAAGTTCAACTCAGGATGAAAAAAATTAATTTGTGGGATCAATTTTCACACAAACTAATAAAATAAATGACCTATATAATTCCAGTAAATGGTAAAAGTCCATTGATTCCATCCTCCTGTTGGATAGCACCTAATGCCACTTTGGTAGGAGATGTCCATTTTGGTGAGAATTGCACAGTGTGGTTCAATGCTGTGATCCGAGGCGATGTCAATGAAATCCGCATCGGAAACGAAACGAACATTCAAGATGGGGCGGTGATTCATTGTACATATATGAAGGCTGGTACATACATTGGCAACCAAGTTTCTATAGCACATAATGCAATTGTGCATGGTTGCACCATTCATGATCGAGTCTTAATTGGAATGGGTGCGATTGTGATGGATGGAGCAATTATACACGGTAATTCAATCATAGCAGCGGGTGCAGTTGTTTTGGCTAACATGATTGTTGAGGCAAATTCAATTTATGCAGGGATGCCTGCAAGAAGAGTAAAAGAAATTGGTCCAGAGATGGAAGAAGTGATTTCGAGAACCGCAAAAAATTACCCGATGTACGCAACCTGGTTTAAAGGAAAATAATAATTCGCTCTTTTTGTAACATTTTTTTTGTTTTTTATGATAATCTTATATTGGTGTCCGACAAAATTTTGTCCTTGGAAATCAAGAAGCTTAGAAATGAGTATATGGAAATTCCATGTACCTACCTAGGTGATGTGCCCTTGATGGTTTAAAAAGGAGGGTAGTTTTCAGAAAGGTGTTGAAATATTCGTTTCGAGTAAACTGAAGCATGTTTTTTCATCGTTTTAGTTTTACTCGGAAGCCAGTAATAATCTTATTGCTTTTCAATTTTTTTTATGACTCCTCCATAAATTCACGTTGAGTAATTTTTGACTTTTCACATTTTTTTTTGAATATCATGTTTAAACTTTCAAATTGATTTTAGGAGGCACAAGTATTATTGTCTTGGTCGTATTTTTTCGTACGTTTAATTCGCTGGTGAAAAATACGATTCCACCAGAGGTCGTCCTTGATTTGAAGTTTGGCTATTCTGCCAAGGCCGCTTATTGAACGCTTTCAGATATGGGTGCTGAGATGCGCAAGCCTATTTTAAATGTCTTCTGATTTTCGATATCCCATATTTGTGATCTATACCTTATTGGTTATTCAGCTTTTGAATTTTTAATGGAAAGATATTAGGATTTAGCTCGTTTGCATAGGAATCCTAATTTTCGATTTTTTTGAGAATTTGGCTATTTATAGCATGATCCAAATTTTTCCGGATTATTCATCCTTTTTGCGATTCAGCGCATCATTTTTCACTAGTACTAAATGGATTTTGATAAGCATTGTGATCAGATTAAGCATAGTTGGTGCAGTAATAAAGATTTTTTCTAACCAAAGACAAAGTTCGCTGTAGGCATGCTTTTGGGTCACTATAGGAATTTATTATTTTCTTTGACTTTAAAGCAAAATAGTAAAAGCTTTATGCCTTAATTCAAGGGTTAAAATGCGGATATAAACATTCTTATGAAAGAGGAATATTTCAAGTGGGTTTTCCCTCATTTACAGCGGGATGATGAAACGCTTTGTTTTGGCCATGCATGATATCCAGTAGTATTATTTCCTTCTTCATAAGGCTCATATCATGAAAATCGAGATATGGGATTTATCGAATCAGCCAGATGGATATCGAGCAAGAGTTAGTTCAGATTTATTACCCAGATAGCAATGATGCTGCTAGCTTTTACAATAGATATCCATCCACATTAGCATATCCAAAATCATGTAGCCTATGAAAAAATGATTTGCCATGAGGTTGTTGAACGTATCAGACTAATTACTTCTTTAGCTAGGGTCGTCATGGCGGGATGCAGTTTTGGTGGGTACCATGCAATAAATTTTTCTTTCAGGCACCCGGCATATGCTAGCCACTGCTTTTATATGTTCGGAGCTTTTGATATTCGAAGCTTCATGGATGGGTATCAGCATGACTATATTTTCTATAATAGTCCTTTGGAATACTTGCCTGGGCTTCACGATTATGAACTTAGGAATTTTGACATGTTATTAGGGACTTCCAATTTGGATAGCTGCCTAGATGCAAATCTGAAAATTCATGAAACCTTAAAATCAAAAAATATCAATCATTGGCTGGATCTAAGATAAAACCAGAATCATGATTGGCCAGTTTAGAAGGCGAAATTCCCACACTACCTCGGTCGTATCAAATTCAAATAATCGGTAATAATTTTACAAAACATGAAAAAAATAGGAATGCTTTTCGGGATGTAGGATACGTTTCCTCAAGCATTTATAAACCGAGTAAATCAAAAAGCAGAAAAAGGAATCATGGCAAAAGCTGTCATGATGGATAAAGTCATCCAGAATGGACTTTTTGATTATGCAGTGATAATTGATCGGATTTCTCAGGATGTGCCTTTTTAGAGAGCTTACTTGAAAAATGCTGCAATTGCTGGTACTGCCGTAATCAACAACCCTTTTTGGTGGAGTGCCGACGATAAATTTTTTAATAATGCCCTAGCTGATCAACTTGGAGTACCACTTCCTAAAACGGTTATTTTACCTTCAGCAATGCATCCTGATGATACAACCTCCAAATCATTCAGAAATCTAAAAGCTCCTTTGGATTGGGAAGGTATTTTTAACTATGTCGGTTTTCCAGCTTATATAAACCCATATGATGTTGGTGGATGAAAGAATGTCTATCGCTTGGAGGATAAAGAGGATTTTTTCAAAACGCATCCAACTACAGGTCAATTAGTAATGATGCTTCAGGAGGAAATTGTCTTTGAAGAGTATTTCAGGGTGTATTGCTTAGGAGGAAAAGCTGTCAAAATCATGCCTTATGAGCCTAGAAATCCGCATCACCTCCGATACGTAGTGGATGGCCCGCCTTCTTCCAAAAAATTATTGGCAACAATTAAAGATTATACTATCCGACTTTGTCAAGGTTTGGGATACGATTTTAATACCGTAGAATTTGCAGTAAAAGATGGTATTCCTTATGCCATCGATTTTGGAAATCCAGCGCCAGATGCAGACTCTGTGGGTCAGGAGAATTTTGATTGGGTAGTGGAAGAAGCAGCAAAAATGGCCATCGCCTATGCTAAAGTTCAAAAGCCAGGGAAAACCAATCTCACATGGGGTACATTTATGAAAGACTATATTGATTTAAGTAAAAGATTCTAAATCTAGATTTTAAAAACGATGACTGCATTGTTGAAGAAGTTTCCAAAATTTACCTTAGGAGTAGAGGAGGAATATCAGATTATTGTTCCAGTGATTCGGGATCTTAGATCTCATATGTCCAAGATGGTTGAAGGAGGGAAGATTTTTTTGCATGAGTAGGTCAAACCAGAAATGCATCAATCTGTAGTTGAGGTTGGTACGAATGTGTGCGAAAATGTCACCGAAGCACGAAAAGAGATTTCGTTTCTTAGAAATAAGATTTCAGAATTAGCCGCAAATTAGGGCTTGTTGGTTGGTGCAGTGAGCATCCACCAATTTCCCAGATGGCAAGATCAAGAAATCACAGATGATCCCCGATACCATAATATTGTAGATGAGCTGAAAGACATCGCAAGATCAAATCTTATTTTTGGTTTGCATGTTCACGTTGGAATCGAAAACAGGGAAATTACTCTTCAGATAATGAATCAGACCTGTTATTTTCTGCCTTACATTTATGCTTTCAACACCAATTCACCTTTTTGGGAAGGGTGCAATACTGGGTTTAAAGTATTTAGAGGAAAGGTTTTGCCAAATTTCCTCGGACTGGCTTGCCTGAATATTTTGATTCTGTGCAGTCTTATGACAATTATGTAGAGACCTTAATCAAAACCAATTACATTTATAACCGAAGAAAATCTGGTGGGATCTCCGGATCCATCCTTTCTTTAGCACTATTGAATTTCGGATCTGCGATATGTGTCTTACTGTAAATGAGACGAGCTGTATTGTGGCAATCATCCAAGCAGTAGTAGCAAAGCTCTATAAGCTTTTGATGAGTAACACCAGCTTCAATATCTATCGTATCGCCTTGATCAGAGAAAATAAATTTAGAGCCGCAAGAAATGGAATAGAAGGCAAACTCATCGATTTTGGAAGAAAAGTAGAGGTTCCAACCCAAGAATTAATCCACGAACTTCTTGACTTTATTGATGATGTGGTGGATGAATTGGAAAGCCGAAAGGAAATCGATTATGTGCATCAAATCTTTAAAAACGGAACAGGAGCAGATCAGCAGCTTGCAGTATTTGAAAAAAACTCAAGATTTGACTAAAGTTGTGGATAGGATTACTTCCAAATTTACAGAAGGAATCTAACCAAAAACATCATTTTATTACCGGTAAATCATTAGAAGAAGTGGGAAAGAAAAAATTTAATCTTGCAATATTGGACATGAGCAGTGGAGAACCTAATCAGGGGATGCGTTGTATCAAGGATATTGTTGGGAGATTCGAAGATCAAATAAATTATAAGGTCTTTGACGTTCGTCAAAAATCAGAATTACCCGAGATTCAGGATTTTGATATCTACATTTCTTCAGGTGGGCCTGGAAGTCCTTTGGACGGAGACGGTGATTGGGATTTGAAATACTTTGATTTTATCGATCATCTATGGATCTGGAATCAGAATCACAACCATAAGAAATATATCCTTTTCATTTGCCATTCCTTCCAGATGGCTTGTAGGCATTTTGGATTGGGACAATTGACGCAGCGGAAATCCACATCATTTGGAGTAATGGCAGTGTACAAGACTGCTGATGGGCAGCATGACCAATTGTTAGGGAATCTCGAAAATCCATTCTGGGCCGTTGATTCGAGGGATTATCAGGTTGTTCAGCCAGATCTTAAAAAATTCAAATTGCTGGGAGCAAAAATTATTGCCCTTGAGAAAATCCGTGATCACGTAGAATATGAGCGAGCGATCATGGCTATCCGTTTTTCTGATGAAATGGTTGGGACACAGTTTCATCCAGAGGTAGATCCAATTTCTTTTCTAAATCACCTGAAGAAGCAAGAAGTAAAAGATAAAGTGATCGTTACCAAGGGTAAGGTGAGATTCAGAGCAATGATCGAGCATCTTGTTGATGACGACAAGATCTTGAAAACGAATGAAGCGCTGATTCCTGATTTTCTAGAAAACTCTATCCGAAGAGTAAAGGAATCTCAACAGTTGAGTGTCATATGATCCCTGAAATCAGGATTCAGTTTAATGAAAATTTTACCTTTGAAAAATATTCGGCGATTTTAGCCGATATCACTTCGGATTTTAATTATTTGCCCAAATTCCGAACAGCAGAGACTCCATTTCTCATCTCCGATGAATTGAAAAATCAGCTACTTGAAGCTAGTAATCAAGTGGTTGATTTTATCAAAAGACCAGATTTCAAATCTCTTATCCAACGCGCAATAGAACTCAATATGGAGGTACCTAATGAGGACCTGCATATAGAATTTCTTGCGGTTGAATTTGGGATTTGTGAAGAAAATGAACGAATCATACCCAAGCTGATCGAGGTTCAAGGTTTCCCTTCGATTTTCAATTTTCAATTCAACCTCTTTCAAAAACTCCAGTCTCACTATCCCATTCTTGAGGATATACCCCATTTTTTGAAGGAGTGAATGAATCGAGTTATTTAGATCTTTTGAGAAAAGTTATTCTCAATGGGTATTCAGAATCAGAAGTGATTTTACTTGAGATCGAGCCTGAAAAGCAAAACACAACAATTGACTTTTACCATTGTAGAAGAGACTTAGGAATACCTTTTGTCTGTGTGACGGACATCATCAATGAGGGAAAGCGCCTATTCTACAGGAATGAGGTTGGTCAAAAAATTCACATCAAGCGAATTTATAACCGTGTCATTTTTGATGAGATGGACATGCGCAAAGACCTTCAACTTCAGTTTAGCTTCGAATAGGAGCTAGAGGTAGAATGAGCTGGACACCCAAATTGGTATACTCGGATATCTAAGTTTATTCTTCCGTACCTCGAGGGAGAATATTTCATCGAGACCAAGCTGTTGAGTGAGTTGGAATAGATCCCAACTGATTTGGAAAACTACGTATTGAAACCCTTATTTTGATTTTCAGGCACTGGGGTTGTTTTTCATGTCACTCAAGAAGCTATCTATGCGGTAAAGGAAAAGGATCTATATATACTCCAGAAGAAAGCCCATTACAAACCAGTTATCCAAGCTCCAGCGGGCGAGATCAAAGTTGAAGTGAGAATGCTTGTTCTTTGGCCTAAAGATGAGGAGAGGCCGCAATTTGTCTGCAACCTGACTCGATTAAGTCGCGGTGAAATGATCGGAGTCAAATCCAATAAGGATAAAGATTGGGTAGGTGGTTCGATTGGATTATTCAGGGTACCCAATTAGCTGGATCGCTACGCCAAGCAGCAAGAGGTTCGAGTGTATCGTCCTGAATATATTTGCCGTGAACGGCACGTGTAAGCATCGCCTCATAATGACTCAAACAAACAAGCTTTACATCTGCGTCCTCAAAATTTTTGGCAGCGATATCAAAACCGTAGCTGAAGATTGCCACCATTCCCAATACTTCAAACCCGGCATCTTTCAGGTCTTGGGTAGCCTTCAGCGAACTTCCACCTGTAGATATTAAATCTTCCACTACTACAACTTTTTGACCCGGCACCACTTTCCCTTCAATCATATTTTCCATGCCATGACCTTTGGGTTTGGATCGTACATAAATAAAGGGAAGGTCCAAATCATTGGCTAAAAGTGCTCCTTGAGGAATGCCAGCAGTGGCTACCCCTGCGATTGCCTCTACAGTTGGGAAATAATGCTGGATACTTTTGATCAAATTTTCTTTGATCATGGTCCGCACTTTAGGATACGAAAGTGCAAGTCTATTGTCACAATAAATGGGAGATTTCCATCCAGATGCCCATGTAAATGGTTTGTCAGGCTGCAATCTGATTGCCTGAATTTCCAATAACTTATCAGCAACTTCCGCTGCAACATTTGGGTCTAAAATTTCCATACTTCAAAAATAAGAGATTAAGCTTGGCTAAGGTTGTGGCAACTGAAAAAAATATGCATTTTTGGTTTTATCCACCCAGCCGACCTACGATTCGACCATGAGAATCTTTGTGAATGACAAGCCCCTTGATTTAATTAGTTACGACGAATTAGATCCCAATAAGCATTTTGAATCCATTTATTTCCCTGCAGATTTACTTCCAACTCAGGCTCAATGGGGAGATGATTTGCTGATTCATGAGCCTTCTAATGATCTTATTTTAAGTTTACTTTATACCCTAAGAACGCGGAAACTCAAAAAGCTGGACTCTATCACCTTGGTGACCAAGGATAAAGTGGCACTCAAAAAATTTGTAAAGAGTAGGTTTTTGACCATCAAGGCTGCCGGAGGAATTGTGACGAAAAAAGACAAACTCCTTTTGATCTATCGTCTCGGTAAATGGGATTTTCCCAAAGGGAAATTTGATAAAGGAGAAACTCCAATTCAATGCGCACTCCGGGAGGTGGAGGAAGAATGTGCTATCAAAGTCAAAGCTGGAAAGCCGATTGTTAATACCTGGCATACCTACACCCAAAACAGAAAGAGTATTCTGAAAAAGACCTATTGGTATTCGATGGATTGCTTGAGTGATGATAAGATGACTCCTCAGCGAGAGGAAGGGATTGATGATCTTCGTTGGTTTTTTGAAGCCGATGCGAAAATTGCTTTGGTCAATTCGTATCCTTCGATGCGCTATTTATTTAAGCATTTTCTAAAATCTCACCCAAAAGCTCAAAGCTTGTAAGGTATAAACTCGCTGACATCTCCGCCAAACTTGTGGACTTCACGGATTATAGTCGAGCTAATTGCCGCAAATCGTGGAGAAGTAATGAGGAAGACGGTTTCTAAATTTGCATTCAGGTAGCGATTCATCTGACTGATCGTGTTCTCATACTCAAAATCAGTCGTGTTACGGAGTCCTCGTACTAGAAAATTGGCACTATGTTTTTTTGCCAGCGTTGAGGTGAGTTCATTATATACAATCACTTTGACACGATCCATATCTCGATACACCTCATCTATTTTACTGACCATCATATCGATTTCGAAGTACCGATTTTTCTTGGTTGAATTATAGCCTACGCCAATTATCACTTCATCAAAAATCCCTAAACTTCGAATGACTATGTCATGATGTCCAAGGGTATAGGGATCAAAAGATCCAGGGAATATGGCGATCTTTTTCATAGGTTAGACAAATTGCCAGTTCACCTCAAAAAGACTTAGATGCTTCAAGTTTTTAAATCCATGGGTATAGCTTTGATTAGCTGAGGCCTGAATCATCCTAAAGTTATTAAAATAAGATTTACCCCACTCTTCATTGATTCCTTTTGGATCAGGCTCATTAAAAACACTGATTCTAACTAGGTTGCGATTGTACTCTAATTGCTTAACCAATATTAAAAGATACTTGAGAATGTCTTCCAAAGAGTTAATTTCAAATATGTTGAAAATACTTAACTCCTGATCTGTAAATGCTGCAGAGTACATGTTTCCATCAAAAAAATAGATCAGAATCTCTTGCCCTATCAGATTGAAACGCTCTTTGAATAAATAAGAGAGGAAAGAAACTGAACCGTGGTGAAAACTAAGTTCTGAAAATCTAGCGCTTAGAGTTCTAAACAACTTTCCGGAAATACCAGAAAGAACTTGCAGGTTGTTACTATCCAGCGCTGTATTGAAGTAGAAAGGATTATCCAGTGTTTTTCCTGCAAATTCTAAATATATCGCTTCCTTCCCAGGCTGATAAAGTACACCCGGAACGAGCGCAAAATAAGGCGAATGAAGATAGATTTTGGCAGGAATATCAGCCCGAAGAAGTGGATCTGTCAGGATGAGTTTTTCTAAACTATCTGAATTTAGCGAATGATAGGAATGAATACAGATTGTATTTTCATTCTCATCTTTTGTAAAAATCTGGATAGAATTAGGATATAAAAAAAGTGACAGATAAGATGCATCCTGCAAATCAAATCTGTCACTTTTATAGACTTTAAGCTTGTTTTCCAAAATTTTGGTGCTTATTTCCAATTACCTTCAGTCGAAGCATCAGTTCTTGAACCAACCTTCAAGGCTTTTTCATTATTATTTAACTTTCTAGTTGGATTGATCGGAGCAGGGTCTCTGATTTCGAATACGCTTACATCGTATTGATTTCGCTCAACCTTATCTGCGAAGAATTCAAACATTTTTCCACCAGAGCCAGGTACAACAGCAAGCGCTTCCAAATTGAAATCTGGATACTTTCGCTCATTGAACAAAGAGTCAACTACATTTACAGATCCGAGGGTATCAAATTCTACAGTGATCTCTTCTTTTCCGTATTCTAGAAGCTTCGTTGTTTCGGTTCGCTGAACAAGCCAAATTTTACCTTCTGTGATGAATTTCTTTAAATCATTCCAATTGCCAGCATATTCTCCGTTGGAAGCTTGATAGGCCAATTCAGCATCTCGTAGCATTTGGAGCTTCTCGATGATTGCAGCTTCGATAAGCGCAATTTTTTTTTCGTCTTCTACCACATTATCTACACCCTTCCAAAGAAGGTATCCAAGACCTATGGCCACTACGAAGAACACTAAGGATAGTACTTTTGGTAAATTCATTTTGCTGAAATTTTTAAATCTGGGTAAGGTTGAAGGTTTTTAAAACGTGCTATTTTAAATATTTATTTTCAAAATTAAAATATCCTCGCAATAATACTAGGTCCTTTAAGGATTTAATTCCCCAAAAGATTTGATGAAGGGCTTCTTTGGGCAATAATTGGAGTTCATTTATGTCCATCCAGCGGATTTCAGCCAATATTTGATTGTTTAAAAATAATTCGGGGTCAGTTCCAAGAATTAACCGTCCACCTGTTTTTTGCACTGAAAAGAAATGCTCCATCCCATGAAGAGGCGGATCAAGATATTCATGAACAAATAAGTAGTTTTCGACGAATATTTCCAAACCTGTCTCTTCAGAAAATTCTCGAATTAGATTTTTTCTAGCATTTTGCCCAAAGATCATTCCTCCTCCTGGCACCGACCAAAGCACATTCCCATTTCCCATGAGATGCTTCACCATTAGAATTTTTTCATGTTGAATTAAAATCCCATTTACTCGAACCCGAAGCTGATTTCCAAACTTTGATTCGATTTCCTTGCTGATATTATCTTTTGCCATTTACATTCGTACTATGTCCAAAGATAAGGAGCCTTCTTTCAAGCCTTCACATTTACTTACTTCTAATTTTCCCTTTTCACCAACTATTGGTCAGGCTGAATTTTTTAAAAAAATGGATCAGTACCTGATTTTACCAGCTGAGTCCAAACCCACTTTTGTACTTCGGGGATATGCAGGTACAGGAAAGACTTCTGTGATCTCTGCTTTGGTCAAGTCTCTTCCCAAATTATCCATGCGCTCACTTCTGCTGGCTCCGACTGGTCGCGCAGCGAAGGTTATGAGTAATTATAGTGGCAGGCCTGCTTACACTATTCACAAAATTATCTACAAGCCAAAAGGGGAGGATGGATCCCTTAGTGGAGGATTTATCCTTCAGAAAAATTACTACAAGGATACCGTATTTATTATCGACGAATCTTCCATGCTGGCTGATGATGGTGGAATGTCTGGTAATCTGTTAGGGGATTTAATCACATTTGTTTTTTATGGAGCGGGTAATCGTTTGATTTTGGTTGGGGATACTGCGCAACTTCCGCCTATCGGAAGTGATTATAGTCCTGCGCTTGAGTCCGGTTATTTATTAAGGCACTTTAGGTTGGATGCTGATCATATAGAGCTCACTGAAGTGATGCGTCAAAAATTGGAATCTGGGATTTTATTCAATGCCACCAATCTGCGGGATCAGTTGAAGAATGAAAAACCTGCTATTCAGATTGCTACCAAAAGCTTTTCGGATATCTTCAAAATGACTGGAGAGCGACTCGAAGATGGTTTGCGCTATGCCTATGATAAATATGGTACAGAGAATACCACTATTATCACGCGCTCTAATAAAGCTGCCGTTCAGTACAATCAGTACATTCGGCGAGTAATTCATTTCTTTGAAGATGAAATCAGCTCTGGTGATCTATTGATGATTGTGAAAAACAATTATACCTATATGGCAGAATCAGATCGTGTGAATTTCTTGGCGAATGGAGATATGGCTGAGGTGATGAAAATTAGGAACTTTGAAGAGTTTTATGGATTTCGGTTTGCAACACTTGAATTGAGACTTCTAGATTATCCAGATGAGCCAAATTTTGAAGCCAAAGTGATTTTGGACACACTTCATTCCCCAAGCCCTTCGCTGACCAGAGATCAATACAGAGATCTTTATCGACAGGTTTCCGAGGATTATGAAGATGTGGCGAGCAAAGTAGAGCGTAAGGAACTGATCAAAAAAGACCCCTTCCTAAATGCACTTCAGATCAAATTTGCCTATGCTTTGACTTGTCACAAAGCTCAGGGTGGTCAGTGGAAAGCAGTCTTTGTGGATCAGGGTTATTTACCCGAAGATAAAGTGGACCGTGATTTTACCCGATGGCTTTATACCGCAATTACTCGTGCTACAGAAGAATTGTATTTGGTGAACTTTGACCAGACCTTTTTCTTCAAGAACAAAAGTGAAGGAGATTTTAACTGAATTTAGGAAATGGAAATTTGGCAGGAATGGATATTTGGCACTATTTTTTCTACTTTTGCATCTTCGACTCTGTATTTTTATGTGTTGAATTCAAATAGTATTTAAGACTTAAACATTATAGAAATATGAAAAAAATAGGCGTTTTATTTACACTAGTTGCTTTGGTCTTTGCATTCCAGGCAAATGCACAGGAGTCAGGTGCGACAATCATATTTAAGGAAAAGGCTATCAATTTTGGGGATATTACTCAAGGCGATAAAGTATCTCATACTTTCACATTCACTAATTCTGGAAATTCGCCATTGATCATCTCGAATGTTGCAGTGACTTGTGGATGTACTGCTACTAATTGGCCAAAAGAACCAATCGCACCAGGTAAAACTTCAGAGATTTCGGTTTCTTTTAACTCCGCAGGTAAAATGGGAGCACAGAACTCAGTCATTAGGATTTATTCCAATGCCTCTGAGCCGATCGAGAAAGTATCGCTGATCTCGAATGTATTGCCAAAGACAATCTAATAGAACTAATCGAATGGATTAAATTAACCTCGAATGCTATTCGGGGTTTTTTTTATGAATTATTTCTGATCAGAACTTTATCTCCTGATCTTAGTGTTGCCAGCTAGTTACTATGAAAAAAACACAAAGAATGCCTAAGGAAAAGCGAGTTACCATGAGCTCGGTTTTCAAAACAATTATTTGGCCAAGAAGAAAGCATCTTTTTTTAGGCTTATTCCTAATTATTATAAGCCGACTAGCCAGTTTGGTCCTTCCTGGGGCCTCAAAAATCCTAATCGATGATGTTATTCCAAGTAATGATCTCGACAAGCTCAAATGGCTTATTATTGTTGTTGTAGGAGCTATAGTAGTACAGTCTGTTACTTCCTATGCCTTGACCCAAATCCTAAGTGTTGAGGCTCAAAATCTGATCTCCAAACTCCGATCGCAAGTACAAGCGCATATCATTAAGTTACCGATACGGTTTTTTGATAATACCAAGACTGGGGAGCTGGTTTCCAGAATTATGACTGACGTAGAAGGTGTTAGGAATTTGGTGGGAACTGGTTTTGCACAGATGATCGGAGGGATTTTGACTGCCATAATTTCATTATTTCTGCTGATCAGTATCAGCCCAATGATGACGCTTTATGTGCTTGCACCAGTTGTTATTTTCGGACTGGTTTCCTTGAAAGCTTTTGGGAAAATCAGACCTATCTTCCGTGAGCGAGGTAAGATCAATGCGCAGGTGACAGGAAGATTAACCGAAACGTTGGGAGGTATCCGAGTGATTAAAGGCTTTAATGCAGAAGCACAAGAGATCCGGACTTTTGCAAAAGGGGTTGACGAGCTTTTTCAAAATGTAAAATCAAGCTTAACTGCAACGAGTCTGGTCACCTCCGCAGGTGCGCTTTTATTAGGCTTAGCTTCAGCGGGAATCATGGGAATGGGTGGTTATATGATCATGGAAGGTGAAATGACTTTCGGAGATTTTCTTGCTTTTACACTTTACTTAGGTTTTATGATCGCTCCAATCGTCCAGATGTCAAATATTGGATCTCAACTCACCGAGGCTTTTGCCGGACTTGATCGCACCGAAGAGATTATGAATTCGCCCTTGGAAGCCGATGATCGAAAGCGGACTTTGGCAATCCAGGATTTTAATGGAGATATCGTTTTTGAAGATGTGGCATTTGCCTACGAAGAGGATAAAGAAGTGATTAAAGGAGTGAGCTTTTCTGCTCCAGCAGGTTCGGTGACTGCTTTGGTGGGAACTTCAGGTTCTGGAAAAACGACTATCGCTGGCCTTGTAGCCACTTTTTTAAATCCTGATTCCGGAAAAATCACCCTAGATGGGTATGATTTACAGACTATTACCTTAGAATCTTTCCGCTCCAGATTAGGAGTAGTACTTCAGGATGATTTCCTTTTTGAAGGTACGATTCGGGAAAATATCCTTTTTCCAAGGCCTGATGCATCTGAAGCCCTATTAGATCAAGCAGTCCATGCAGCGCATGTTCAAGAGTTTACGGACCGATTTGAGAATGGTTTAGACACATTAATAGGCGAAAGAGGAGTGAAGCTATCCGGCGGGCAGCGTCAACGAATCGCTATAGCTAGAGCTATTTTAGCAGACCCGAAAATTTTGATCTTGGATGAGGCAACTTCCAATTTGGATACCGAATCAGAGACACTGATCCAAGCGAGTTTAAAGGAATTGATGAAAGGTCGAACCACCTTTGTTATCGCACACAGATTAAGTACTATTCGCCAAGCGGATCAAATCTTAGTGGTCGAACAAGGAGAAATTATCGAGCGTGGAAGGCATGACGAATTGATTGCTTTGCAAGGAAGATATTATCAACTATTTACTTATCAGTCCAGAATTTAATGGAAATAGTTTTTCTATAATCTCTAAAATTAGCATTAGGGAAATAAGGTAGTAGAAGTGGCTTTGGGTGTTTTTGCTTTTGAATTTATTGTAAGAAGTGTGACTGTGATCAAAATAAAAAGCATTCCGATCCAGTCCATCAGCCCAAAATAAACTCCAAGCCAGACTACTGCAGTTCCTGCTGCAGCTAGTGGCTCTACACTACATAGCAAACTGGCGTAGGTTGCGCCAATAATACTTACTGAGCTTAGAAATAAATAAAAAGCGAGCACCGTCCCGAAAAGGATAATGTATCCAAAAGCAAGGAAGGTCTGTAAATCCCAAATGCCTTGAATCTCCCAGGGTTTCATGATAGGCACCATTATTAATCCTCCCAAAAACATTGCCCATCCAGTAACTGTGGCGGGAGAGAATTTGCGTAATAAACCTGCGGGGTAAATGGTATAGAAAGCCAATGCTACTGCAGAAAGTAATCCCCAAATAAATGCTTCACTGCTAATCGCCAAGGTGTCAAAACTTCCATGTGTCACCAATAGGAATGTCCCCGTGAGTGCCAATCCGAGCGCGATGTATTCCGCCATGATAGGCCATCGGCGGTTTTTAACGGCAAAGAATGTTACTACGATAAGTGGTCCTAAGTATTGTAAAACCGTAGCGGTAGCAGCATTTGAAAGTGAGATGCTATAGAAATAAGTGAATTGGACTGCAACCATTCCTAGTAGACTGAAAAGGAAAAGTTGAAGTATATCAGTAAGTTTTTTCCAAACTTGGAACGTATCTCTTTGCCTTCGGGAAAGGGAGAAAATCAACAAAATGACACCTCCCAACACTAGCCTCCAGCATACTAGCCAAGCTGGACTTAGGCCCTTTTCCTCAAAAAGAAACTGTGCGAAAGTGCCTGAAATGCCCCAGAAAATAGCTGAAACAATAACCATGATCACTCCTGGGACTTTTTGATAAGCAGTTGGGATATTCTTCAGAGAGATCATTACAAAAGGAGATTGCCTTGCTAGTCTTAAATTCATTTACCTAAATCTCGGATCACTTTTACTGAATCGGAGATTTTGGTAACATGATAAAATCGTTCATGGATAACCTCATGGGCAATAGTTTCATGCTCCCAAGTGATATGAAAAGGGATATGAATCCCAAAGCCTCCTAGATCTAACACAGGCAAGATATCTGACTTTAGGCTGTTTCCTAACATTAAAAATTCATCAGCCTGAATATCTAAATGCTTTAGTAGTTTTTTGTAATCAGGTGTTTTCTTTTCACTCATTACTTCGATATGATGGAAATGTGAAGCAAGTCCTGATTTTTTCAATTTACGTTCCTGATCTAGCAGGTCCCCTTTAGTAGCTAAAACAATTCGAAAGTCACCGTTTAGTTCTCGCAAAACTTCTTCTACACCCGGAAGGAGTTCCACTGGTTTCTCCAGCATTTCTCTTCCTATTTGAATGATTTTATCGACCAAAATTAAGGTGATTTTCTGATCAGAAATCCGCATTGCCGTCTCAATCATCGAGAGCATAAAGCCTTTGATCCCGTAACCGTACAGATTGAGATTTTCAATTTCGGTTCGGTAAAGCTCTTTGAGAGAACTGTGGCGAGGCATAAAATCCTCAAGAAGTTTCGCAAATTTTTCTTCTGCTTCACGGAAAAAAGGTTCATTCACCCAAAGTGTATCATCTGCATCAAATGCGATAACTTTTATACTCATAAGAAAATCAATTTAGAATGACCAGTTCTTTTAAAGTGCTTTCATCCAGTCTAATAATACATCTCGCCAGTTTTCTACAGGACCTTTTCCCATTCCAAAAGCAAACCCATGACCTCCTTTAGGGTACACATGCAGCGATGCGGAAACTCCTTTTGCCCGAAGAGCGGCATAGTAAAGCAGGGAATTCTCTACCGGAACTCCAGTATCATCTCCGGCATGAACAAGAAAGGTAACTGGCGTTTCTTCGGTTACATTCAACTCAGCAGAGAACCTTTTTTTTAATTCCTCAGTTTGATTTTCTCCCAAAAGCGCTTTCATTGATCCAGAGTGAATGGCAGGATTGACAAAAGTAATTACCGGATAGACTAAAATTGAAAAATCAGGTCGCGCAGAAAGTGCATCTTCCGCATCCATAGTCCTATTAACTGTATGTGAATATTGCGTACTGAGTGTCGAAGCCAAATGTCCACCTGCTGAGAATCCCATGATCCCAACTTTGGTTGGGTCAATATTCCAGCCAGAAGCATTTTGCCTAACCAAGCGAATCGCTCGCTGTGCATCCATTAGAGGGACTTCTTTTGGATCTGTCAGTGAAGCGGATTTTGGAAGACGGTATTTAACTACAATTCCAGCAATACCCTGAGAGTTGAGCCATTTGGCAAAATCAGTACCCTCCCAATCATAGGCTAAAATACTGTAACCTCCGCCTGGGAAAATAACTACTGCCTGTCCGGTCGCAATCTGCTTTGCAGGAAGATATACTTCGATGGTTGGGATCTGCACATTCCCAATTCTGACGATTCCCTCTGACACGACTTCCTCCTTGAGATCCATTTCCTTTTGAAGTGGAGGGGTGCCATTCCAAAGTGGTAGCGTAATATTTTGTGCTTGAATAGGGAAAATCATTATAGCGAATGCAAATAGAATAAGAAGTGATTTCATGGGATTGAAGGTTATATTGAGGCTAAATTTTTTGCTCGGAGACTAAATAGTAAAACCATTACGAAACAGCCTAATGGTAAAATAAATGAAAAATTGACCTCGGATACCCCGAGAATTCGAATGTCGTCATAATTGGAACCGCCAAGATCTAAAATCATTCCTTGTAAGGTCGGCATGATTGCGCCTCCCACGATTGCCATGACGAGATATGCCGCTGCAAATTTGGAGTCTTCACCTAGTCCTTCGAGTGCTATCCCATAAATGGTGGGGAACATCAGCGACATCGCAAATGAGATCGAGACTAAGCTATAAAGCCCAGCCATTCCAGGTAAGAAGATGGCTCCACTCGTAAATAAAGTAGCCAGAATTGAAAAAATAGTTAATAATTTACTTGGCCGGATGAAACGTAGTAGAAAAGTGCAAATCCATCGGCCGGCGAGAAAAACCAACAAAGCTGCATAGCCAAAATTGACCGCTTCCGCATTGCTGATGCCAAGGACTTCGGCGTATTGATAGATATAAGTCCAAACCATGATCTGTGCCCCGACATAAAACATCTGAGCGAGGGTTCCTTCCACAAAGTTTCGATTTTTCAAAAGACGACGCATAGTGTTCTTAAAATCCACTTTGGAATTGGAGTCTTTACTTTCAGGCATTTTAGACATTGTAATCACAACCAAAATACCCAATACGACCAAACCCAGCATTACATATGGATCTCGAATAACCATCAGATCAGCTGTTCGGATCACTGCTTTGGCAGATTCATCCAGGGAGTTGAAAATGATGTTTCCCTCTGCGTCAGTGTTATTTGATTGTAGGGCGTTGAGGATAAATTCTTTGGCAACAAATAATCCTGCCAAAGCCCCCATTGGGTTGAATGCCTGAGCAAGATTTAGTCGTTGGGTGGCTGTCGATTCTGGCCCCATAGACAGAATATATGGATTGGCGGTAGTCTCTAGAAATGCCAATCCAAATGTCAGTATGTAAAGTGAAGCCAAGAAGAAGCCATAGCTTCCCCAAGCTGCCGCTGGATAGAAAAGCATCGCTCCTAGAAAGTATAAACCTAGACCTAAGAGAATTCCGGTTTTGTAGGAATACTTTTTAATGAAAAAAGCCGCAGGCAAGGCCATGGTAAAGTACCCTCCATAAAAGGCCAGTTGGACAAATGAAGCTTGGGTATTATTCAATTCCAAGACTCGTTTGAATGCCGCAACCATGGGATTGGTGATGTCATTGGCAAAGCCCCAAAGGGCAAATAAAGAAGTGATTAATATAAAGGGAAGGATCAATTCCTTTGGGACAAGAGAGGTTTTGGGTTTCATAGGGTGCGGTCAAGATGGGTGTATCCACCATCTACATGGAGCTGCTGGCCAGTGATATGGCTGGCTTTATCAGAAAGTAAGAAGATAACCATTGCCGCGATTTCCTCAGGGGTAGTCATTCGGTTTCCTAATGGTATTTTTGACGTGATGCTAGCTAATTTTTCTTGTGGGGTTTCAAAAGTCTGGATCCAGTTTTCATACATTGGTGTCATTACTTCGGCAGGAATTACCGCATTGACGCGGATTTGATAGGGGAGAAGCTCCACTGCCCATTCTCGCGTGAGGGAAAGTATTGCACCTTTTGCAGCGGTGTAGCCAGATGTATTTCCTTGGCCAGTTAGGGCTGTTTTACTACTGATATTGACGATGCTACCTTTGCTGGATTTGATATGTGGTAAGGCAAAATGTGCCAATTCATAATAATGATTTAGATTTCTGGCCACGGAATCAGCGAATGCTTTTGGGCTTCCGTTTTCCAAACCCACGGCATCATTGATTCCAGCGTTATTTATAATTCCATCTATCCTTCCAAAGGTTTGAATTGTTTTTAATACAGCCATTTTTGCATCCTTCTCGGATGAAAGCAGGATTGGGATCTGGAGTCCTCGACAATTCTCCAGCAGTTCGGCTCCTGCCTTTTCATCCGGATCGATAATCACTGGAATCGCCCCCTCTTCTATAAGGCCGCTTGAAATAGCCCCTCCAATTCCTTTTGCACCTCCGCTGATTAAAAAAACTTTGTCTTTAAGATTTAAATTCATGAGGATTAGGTGTATATCGATTGATAAGTTAGAACTTTATTCCATAAAACTCCGTCGCCGTTCCGCCCATGATTTGAGCTTTTTCGCTTTCGGAAAGAGGCTGGATGAATCGCTCAATAATTTCCAAAACTTGCTCATATTGACCAGCAACTAAGCAAACGGGCCAATCACTGCCAAACATCAATCGCTTTGGGCCAAAGAGTTCGAGTGCGGTATCGAGGTAGACTTTTACCTCTTCTTTTTTCCACTTTTTCCAGTCTGCCTCGGTAATGATTCCTGAGAGTTTGCAAAAGATATAATCCCGCTCAGCGAGGAGATTCAGCTCTTTTTTCCATTCACGCCAGATACCTAGTTTTACCTTTGGCTTTGCCAAATGATCGATTACAAAGGGTTGTTCCGGAGCTTTTTTGACAAAGTGGTAGGTAGCTTCCAGTTGATTTGCTACGATTAGAATGTCGTAGGTATAGCCTCTTTTTCCGAGTTTATTAATTCCTCTTATAAACTCTGGGCGAAGCATATAATCCACATCTTTGGATTGAAGTACTTCGCGATAGCCCTTCAGCTTGACCTGATCAGCAAATTGATCGAGATCTTTATCCAAATCATCAGAAGCTAAATCTGCCCAACCTACCACGCCTTTGATGAAATCATATTCCAGAGCCAAATCACACAAAAAGGCAGTTTCTCGGATGCTTTCGTCTGCTTGAACTGCTATGCAAGCTTCGATTTTGGTTTGCTCCATCAATGGTAAAAGGTCTTCTGGTAGGAAGTTTTTCCTTATGACTTTCATTTCTTCATTGATCCAGGGTTGTCGTTTGGGATCATACTTCCAGAAATGCTGATGGGAATCTAATCTCATGCTTCTGGATCATTCATCGCCACCTGTCTTGAAATCCCCAGTCCTTCTATTCCTAACTCGACAATGTCTCCAGGTACTAAATATTTAGGATCGGGCTTCAAGCCCATTCCTACACCTGCTGGAGTACCTGTGGAGATGACATCTCCAGGCAGTAGCGTCATGTATTGGCTCAAATGGGAAATAATCGTAGGAAGGTCAAATATCAAGTCTGAGGTATTACTGTCTTGTAGTATTTTTCCATTTAATTTAAGCCATAGACGAAGGTTGTGGGGATCTTTGATTTCTTCTCGAGTGGCCAAGAATGGCCCAAGGGGAGCAAAACTGTCAGCACTCTTACCTTTTACCCATTGACCTCCATGCCGCAGCTGAAAGTCTCGCTCGCTTACGTCATTGTGCAGGCAATAACCAGCAACATAATCCATCGCATGATCCACGGAGACGTACTTGGCGCGCTTCCCTATTACCACCGCTAGTTCTACTTCCCAGTCAGTTTGAACTGAGTTTCTTGGAATCCATATTGGATCAAATGGTCCTGAGAGCGAAGAAGTTGCTTTCATGAAAATGATCGGAACCTCCGGTACTGCCATTCCTGCTTCCTGTGCATGTTTGAGGTAATTCAAACCGATGCAGATGATTTTGGAAGGACGTGCAATGGGTGATCCTATCCGCGAATTTTGAGGGATTGGATTTAAATTTTCCTGATTTTCCTTCAGCCATTCTTCCAATCTGGCCAATCCGTTATTGGTGAAAAAGTCCTCATTCCAATCCTCATTAAAGCCAGAGCAGTCTAGATTTCTGCCATTTACATCTTGAATTCCAGCTTTCTCTTTTCCGGCTTCGCCAAATCGTATCAGTTTCATAGGTTAGTTTATTAGGTTTTTGTTTTTTGAGCCGAGAATCATGAGCCAAGAAATTAGTATTAGGATTCAGGAAGTTAGTATTCTGCAAAATGAGAAAGTATGCTCCATAGATAAATTTTGCTCTGTTGTCTTGAAGCTGATTTTACAATTTTCGAATCTTTCTATTTTTCAACCCATACATCACATCTTCAATCCCATAAATCCACCATCGATGTTGTAATTGCTTCCTGTAATAAAGCCACCAGCATCTGAACTGATGAAATAAGCAAGTTCAGCGATCTCTTCAGGGGAACCCATTCTTCCAATTGGTTGTGTAGAAGCTAATTTTTCAAACATCTCCTTTTCCTGGCCTGGATAGGTTTTGACAATAAATCCATCAACAAATGGCGTGTGGACTCGTCCCGGAGAAATACAATTGCATCGAATCCCATCCGCTACATAATCTCTGGCAATACTCAGGGTCATGGTGAGCATTGCGCCTTTGGTCATGCTATAAGCGAATCGATCAGGAATGCCAATTGTTGCCGCGACAGAAGCCATATTTAAAATCGAACCGCCTCCATCTTGCTTTAGCTTTGCAAGTGCAGCTTGAATACAAAGGAATGATCCTTTTACATTTACTTGGAAAAGCTTTTCAAAATCTTCCTCGCTAGTATTTTCAACTTTCCCAATATGGGAAATGCCTGCATTATTGATGAGGGTATCTATTTTACCTGGAATCGCCTCAAAAATGGCTTTGACTGCTGCTGACTGAGTGATATTACAGTTTAGAAAGGAAACAGAATAGGCTTTTTCTTTTAGTCCTTTTTCAACTTTTTCACCCTCAACTTGATTCGTATCAATGAAAAACACGCTCCAATGTTCTGCAGCGAATTTTTTGACCATTGCCAAGCCAATTCCGCTTGCGCCTCCTGTGATTACTACTGTCTTATTTTTCATAGCTTGGGAAAAAATAAATATACCGATCTCCTTCGAGTTGGCAAACTGAAATAGGAGGAACCTAGAGTTTTACTATTTCTCCGGTTTTTACAGATTCATCACAAGCGAAAGCGATCTTCAAACTGTTGATTGCAT
>JBLGAM010000012.1:0-51578 GCA_047612305.1 Planctomycetota bacterium
CTGGTTTTTCAACACAAGAGAAAAAAGAAAATACTAACCCTGTTTGAAGGATAAGTATTTTGGTAAAAGCTGTGTTTTTTTTCATTTAATCTTCAAGTAGGGTGGAATTGAATAATTTTAGAATTCGCTTGTACTCATCTGCCCAAGAGCTAGGCTCTACAAATCCGTGATCTTCTACTGGGTATATCGCCATTTCCCAATTGTCTTTTCCAAGTTCGATCAGTCGCTGGGAAAGCCTAACTACATCCTGAAAATGAACATTGACATCGACCATGCCATGAGCCATTAAAAGATTCCCCTTCAATCCTTCAGCAAAATAAATCGGAGAGGATCGACGGTAGGCAATAGGATCATCTTCAGGAGTATTGAGAATATTGGCAGTATAGCCATGATTGTAATGCGCCCAATCGGTAACAGATCTAAGAGCTGCGCCAGATTTGAATACCTCAGGTGTTGTAAATAAACCCATTAGCGTAATAAATCCACCATAACTTCCTCCATAGATACCAATACGAGACTCATCTACTCCATGAGATGCTACTAAAAAATTTGCTCCGTCCACTTGGTCAGAAAGATCTTTGCCTCCCATGTGTCGATAGATTCCTGTTCGCCAATTTCGCCCATAGCCTGCAGATCCTCGATAATCAATATCCAGAACCGTATACCCCATATCGGTCAGTAAATTGTGAAACATGTATTCTCTAAAGTAGGAACTCCACCATTTGTGGACATTTTGAAGATACCCAGCGCCGTGCACAAAGATGATCGCAGCACCATTATTCTTTGCTGGCTCCGGGGAATAGAGTCGGGCAGGAACTTGTGCTCCATCTTCGGCAGTAAAGTGAACTAGCTGCGGATCTCTCCAATTATATGCTTTAAATTCCTCGCTTTGACCAGCGGTCAGTTGAGTTGGAGAGGCGTCCAATTTATTGTCCTGTAGGTAGATTTCTTCTGGTTTATTGCTATAAGAATACAGAATGGCCAGCTTTTTTTCATCCGGGGAGAGGCTCACTTCATTATTCCCTGTCATAGTGGTCAGCTTCTCCATCTTCCCACCCATCAAAGGCATTCGGTAAAAATGGCGTTCGCCTGGATCTACTTCTGATGTCGTCAAATACCAAGATTTCTTATCTTTTGAAATAAAGGGATCAAAAACCTCATAGTCACCTGAGGTTAAGGCTTTCTTTTCAGCAGTATTCACATTCAGCAAATAAAGATGCGAATAGCCCGATTCTTCGGATTGAAAATAGATGTGCTCATTATCTGGGAGCCAACCAAAAGTGCCGGGAGAAAATGAATATCCAATACCAGGGCCCGAAATCCAAGCCTCATCTCGTTGTCGATCTAAGGCCTCTAATGCACCAGAATTCATATTAACCTTAGCAATCCATCGATCTTTATTGTCTACAGATCTGACTTGGATTATTGCATTTTTTCCATCAGGCGAAAAGAACGGACCAGCAAAAATCACTTCGCGATCTTTTTCCACCCATGTTTTATCCGGGTAGTCTTTCACATAATCTGGAAGATCCTTTATTCCTTCGAGATTAGATTCACCGATAAAATAGACCGTATCACGCTGAAGATCATAGATTCCAATCTCGGTTTTAGTTGGCTTGGTGCCCACTTTTGACCGAGAATTCAGATCCTCGGTATAGCCTGAGGCAGCTACATAGTCGGGAACTTTGGTAGGTTTGTTTGTTTCCGTTTTATAGTTTGAAAAGGTTGCATACCTGCCATCAGGAGAGAGCTGGAGATTTACAGGGTTTTTTCCGGAAGTATAGTAGGTGAATTCCTTTTCATCTTCTTCCGCAATTGATTCTCGGTAAGCTTTTCGCAGTTTGGTCTTTTCCTCACGCTCAGCCACTACTTGAAGTAATGAGAGGTTCTCAGCTTCTACAAAATTTGGGGTGGAATCTTTAGATGAAGTAGATTCGGAAGCAGGAGCAGAGTTTGTAGAGATTTGAGTTACCTTTTTAACCGCTTTGGTAGTTCGATCAAGAACGTAAATATTGTTTGAAGAATTAAAGGCGATTTCATTTTCGTTCGCCAGAATAGTTGGGTTGGAAAAATCGCTATACCAATCTAAAATGGCACTTACTTTTCCTGACTTCATTTCTTCCAAAAATAGTTTCTGATCTTCTTTGAATATCCGGAAGGAACGATCTGGAGAATAATTGGAACCTCTTTCACCAAGTGTTTTCTCTTCAGACCATTTGACTTTGACTGCCTTGTCTATACTTTTGATATCGAGGCTGTAGAGTGAATCCGTTGGGTCTTTTTCCGAATTATACTTGAAGTATATTTTCTGAGAGTCCTCAGACCATCTGACGTTGGAGGGAAAAGTACCCATCCAAGCCGGATCTCTCATAATGTATTCTACGGAGAGGGGAGACTGTCCGAAAGCAGTTGAAAAATAGCTAAAGAATACCGCTAGCAAGAGTATTTTTTGCTTCATAGAGTTGATTTTAGAAGGTTTTTGATTACAACTTTTGGAGAAAATCATGAAGCTCAATTTCGATAGCTTTCAAGTTTTCTTGGAGTTTAATATTCAAATTTTCTGAGGTTTCCAGATTTAATTCAATTTGTTCAAGTATCTTTTTGGTCCCCAAAGCACCGATATAGCTCATGCTGGGCTTAGCCTTGTGGCACCGCTTTTTAATTGAAATAAAATCGCCCGTTTCAAATAATGAGCCTAATTCTTTCAACTCTTGAATATTGGTTTCAAGAATGATATTGATCATGCTAATAATCATATCTGGATCATCATCCCCAAAATATTGATAGATCGATTGCGGGCTCATTAATTTGTACATGAAAAAGAACTTTATGGTCTTCTGTTAAATTTCCTCCACATAAAATTAAAACATTTTTCTCAAAGTATGATTTTCTAATATAGTGACCCAACAATAATGGCTGAATGGTGGCTCCTTGCTTTCAATTAATTAATTTTGAACTCGAATTAACCATCGGTTTATAGCTTATGCAAAAAAATAAAAGGCTATTTCTTATCCTTTTCGTGATTTTCATGTTAATCATGTGTTGGATCGGCTACGATATCTCGCAGCGTACTACTTTCCCCGGATCAAAAGGAAATTTAAAAGAACGAATCACTACAGGTGAGGACGAAAAAAAATAATGACAGGAAAAAAAATAGATGTTGATCGATTGGATCTCGATCGGATGAAAGAAAAAACTACTGACAATCCAGGTTTGCTACCCTATGGCCATCATTCGGGAAGTGCACTTATAAAGCCGGAAGACAAAGGCAAAATTACTGGACGAGCTGTCGCGGCAATGCACAGTCAGACGGACATGCAGATGTCGCAAATTTATCAACAGATGCAACTGCTCGCCGATCAAGCTAAGAAGATCCAAGCTCGAATAGAAGTGTCAGAAAGGATTTATGGTGCTTCAATTTCTTTTGAACCTCTTATAAATCATGTCTATTATTTATATCAAAAATCAGATGGTACCGACTTCTTAAGCATGATCGGTCCTGAAGAATGGGGTCGGAAGAAGGATTGGGCTGCATTCATTGCGGAAATAAAATTACTAGCTGATCATACTTGGGACATTCTCCGAGAAAATATCTAATCCATGGATAATTTGATGACTCGACAGCTTGATCTAATTCTCCGAGAAAGTCAACTTGAATATGAGCTTGATTTTGATTTAGAAGTAAATTCGTCGTTTTTAGATGAAAAGGGGAAAGCTTGGCTTCAGGAAATTTTTGAAGATTTGGGAGGACATGGGAATTCACCACTCTTGGAAAAGCTGAAATTCGATTTTAAAATCAAACGAAATCTAATCATCTGGGATGACGAATTACATTTTAATCGATATCGATTGATTTCGCTTAGGTCTGATTTGTATGCTGAGTTCAATTTTCAATTTACCGAAGGAGTCAAGCGAGTCTGTCGGACTTTTGAAAAGGAATGCCTTAAAGGCGGAATGCAAGAACGCATTTGGAACGGTTCTTCTTTTTCAAAAGCTTGTTTCGGAAAGGCTTCAGAGCCTGCAGATTTCACACAAAATGGAAGTCCTGGCTGGAAGCTTACTGCTTATAATGATGCTCAAATGGATTTGCAATCCAGACTCCATGGCTTTAAAATTTTTAGACTTTATCCATACGAAACTCTGATGACAGGTGGCTCGCTCAAGCGTTTGGATCAATTACTGGTTAATCCCAAAGAAGAGCAGCAATTGATGATTTTAAAGTGGTTGACTCGGAAAATTGAAAACTGATAACCGATACCTAGGATTGTGCCTTCCGTTCCAGTATTTGGGCTCCTAAGAGCTATAAGTCAACCTTATAGTTAAATAATTCTCTACAAAACTTATATGCCCTCGAGTACTCTCTAGAAAAAAAAGCTGCTTTAGGTAAGCCTCAATTCTTCATTAAAATAATTCAGTACCGTGTAGCCTTTATTGAATATGTGTTTAAAAATTTTAAGTCCCTTTTATTAAAAAACAATCATGAATTTACGCTACTTTGCCAGTAAGGTCATTTAGCATTTAACAAATGAGGTTAAAACCTGAGTTTGGCGCAAATCGGTCATCGGACACCTGTCACCCGTCTAGTAAAGCAAAGGAAATAAGGTTACTAGCAGAATTTAGTATAACCATAAAAACAATTATTATTAAGCAAATAGCCCAAAAATCTCTCTGTCTATTTTGTTGACGATCATCGAAAAATCCTCTGGACGCTCCACGAAATCAATGTGGTTCACATCGATGATCAGCAATTTCCCTTCGGAATAATTGGCAATCCACTCTTCATAGTGTTCATTTAAGTGCTTGAGGTAATCAATTCTCATGGCGGTTTCATAACTTCTCCCACGCTTTTCTATTTGTCCTACAAGCTTTGGAATATCGGCCTTTAGGTAAATCAAGAGGTCAGGAGCTTTCACATGCACGACCATACTATCAAATAATTCCTTGTAGTTCCAATAATCACGTTCAGTGAGAAGCTTACTTTTATATAAGTTTGCCGCAAAAATATAAGCATCTTCATAAATCGTGCGGTCTTGAACCGTAGATAAAAGACTCTCTTGGATTTTCTTGATTTGATTAAAGCGAGAGTTTAGAAAATAAACTTGAAGATGAAAAGCCCATCGACCCATATCCTCATAGAAATCAGCTAAATACGGATTGCCATCTACAGCTTCAAATTCAGCTTTCCAGCCGTAATGTTTGGCAAGTTTTTCGGTGAGGGTAGTCTTGCCGCTACCGATGTTTCCAGATACTGCGAGATGCATTTTTTGTTAGTTTGAAAAACGAGGAGCAACGATACTGTCTTTGCTGCCTTTAGTGTATTGATAGAATCCTTCGCCTGATTTGACTCCTTTGTAGCCAGCTGTAACCATGTTTATTAAAAGTGGACATGGCGCATATTTAGGATTTCCAAAACCTTCATGGAGCACTTTCAATATCGAAAGGCAAACATCCAGTCCTATAAAATCAGCCAATTGAAGTGGTCCCATTGGATGAGCCATTCCTAGTTTCATCACCGTATCTATTTCATATACTCCCGCTACACCTTCAAACAAGGTATAGATCGCTTCATTGATCATTGGCATGAGTATTCGGTTAGCGACAAAGCCTGGATAATCATTTACTTCCACAGGTTCTTTCCCAAGATCCCGAGACAGCTCCATGATTTGGTTAGTGACTTCATTAGAAGTAGCATAGCCACGAATCACCTCGACTAACTTCATCACTGGCACAGGATTCATAAAGTGCATTCCAATGACCTGAGCTGGACGATTCGTCATCGCAGCGATTTTGGTAATCGAAATGGAGGAGGTATTACTTGCTAAAATAGCGGCAGAAGGGCTGAATCGGTCAATTTGCCGAAATAGCTCTAGCTTAATTTCAATATTTTCAGTAGCGGCTTCTACTACTAAATCAGCATTTTTAACACCATTTTCCAAATTGGTAAATGATTGAATTCGATTTAGAGAACTCGTTTTTTCTTCGGTTGAAAGAAGCCCTTTGCTCACTTGTCGATCCATATTTTTACCTATAGTCTGGAGTGCCCTGTCAAGTGCATCTTGATTGATATCAATCAATGAAACAGGATGGCCCATTTGAGCAAAAACGTGGGCGATACCATTCCCCATGGTTCCAGAACCTATTACAGCGATATTTTTCATAAGAAGGTGTTTACGAGCAAAATAAATTTATTTGGGTTATAACGGATGCTTTTGAAGCAAATGAATAGGTCAAAGCTAAGGTTGATCGATTCGAATTCCAATTTTTAAAATTGCTTTACGGACATTGTTTGTCATAATTCTTTCGGCTCAAAATATGATTTATGCCTACCTTTGAAAGATGAAAGAACTCGGAATTGTCTCCAGCTTACCTATTAACAGATTCACAGACTTCGGAGCTTACCTAGCCTTGAGTTCTGGTGAAGAATTGCTTTTACCAAAAGGATACTTACTTGGTGAAGAAAAAGAAGGAGATCTAAAGGAGGTCTTTGTTTATACAGACTCCGAAGATAGACCAGTTGCAGTTACCCAAATGCCTTTGGCTTTTTTAGATGATTTTGCAGTTTTGGAAGCAAAAGTAGTCACTGATTTTGGGGCTTTTATGGATTGGGGCTTACCGAAAGATTTACTGGTACCAAAAGCCGAAATGGGTAAGAACATGGTTGCAGGTGGGAAATATTTGGTGAAAATCTGTGTCGATCACAAAACGAATCGATTAATTGGAGTGAACAAATATCGAGACTTTATCTTTGATGCCCCTGTCGAATTTTCTGAAGGCATGGAAGTTACCGGGTTAATCTTTGATGAAACAGATCTAGGGTATAAAGTCTTGGTCGAAAATGAATTTGAAGGATTGCTCTTCAAAAATGAGGTTTTCCAACCTCTAGAAATAGGAGAGAAACGATCGGTTTTTATCAAAAAGCGAAGAGAAGACGGGAAGTTGGACCTCCAGCTTTTAGCTCCGGGGCGAGTGAAATTTGACGAAGGTTCGGAGAAAATACTTGAACTGATGTCCAAAACAGGTTTTTTACCGCTAAATGATAAATCGACACCGGAAGAAATTCAAGCGTTGTTGGGAATGAGTAAAAAGCATTTTAAACAATGCATTGGGCAATTATATAAGGTAAGGAAAATTCAGATTCAGCCAGATGGAATCTCTTTAATTGAAGATTAAGCAGTGGAAATAGATCTTCAAAATTTCACCAAAGAATCAACATCAGGTTTTGCTACAAATCGGAAACTTCGACATTGGCTCAAGAAAGTCAAGCCTAAGGAACTTGACGAGCAATTTGAGCGAAATCACAACAATGTTTTTTCCAAAATAGATTGCCTGGATTGTGCTAACTGCTGCAAGACTACTAGCCCAATCTTTTTGAATACCGATATTGATCGATTGGCAAAAGGTTTCCGAATGAAAAGCATCGCTTTTATAGCTCAATATCTCCATCGTGATGAGGAAGGAGATTATGTATTGAATTTTTCTCCTTGCCCATTCCTTGGGAAAGATAATAAGTGCGCTGTCTATGAGGATAGACCTAAGGCTTGTCGAGAATATCCACACACAAATAGAAAGAATATGCATGGTATTTTGGAGCTTTCTTTAAAAAATACGCTCGTTTGTCCTGCAGTTTTCAAAATTTTCAGACAGATTGGGTCCGATTTTAGGAAGTAATCTGATTCTTTTGCTTTTTTGAAATTCAAACCTATGGAGAATAATATACAAAATATGGATACACACTTTTTGGGTGTAGATGTGGGAGGAACCCATTTAAAGATCGGATTGGTCGATAAAAAAGGAGAAATTTTAGATTTTCAAAAGGAAGATACCACTCCTTATCGTGACGATGAGCATGGCTTTGGCCCTTGCTTTATTAAAGGTTTAAAAAAGTACCTCGAGAAATATCCAACTGTTCAAAAAGTTGGGATTGGACTCCCAGGATTGATTTCTAAAGACCGAACCACAACACTTGAGATTCCTGCTATACCTTCTTTAAATGGATTTAATTTAAAAGGTGGACTAGAAAATGCATATCCTGAGCATGAATTTTTCTTGGAAAATGATGCTGCTGCAGCTGCAATGGGTGAATTCTATTACGGAAAGGATAATCCTGAAGAAAACTTTATTTTCATCACCATGGGGACTGGAATCGGAAGTGCATTGCTTTTGGAGGGTCAAGTGTTCAAAGGCTCAAGAGGCAACGCCATGGAAATGGGACATATGCTTGCTCAGGGGACTGCAGGTCTAGAGACACTCATTGGAAGAAAAGGGATCCTGTCTATCATGGCAAGAATGATAGCGGCTTACCCAGAGAAAGCTGGTTCTTTAATAGGAGCAGAGCTTGGTACACACTTATTGGTAGATACTGCTAAAGCTGGAAATCCTGTTTCCTTAATGGTTTTTGAAGAAGTAGGAAGAATTCTTGGAGAAGCGATTGTTTCCACCATCCGAATTTTGGATATCAATACCGTTTACTTCGGAGGTGGTATTTCTGCAGGATTAGAATTCATGATGCCTAAACTTGAGCATACCATCAAGCAGTATTTGACACCCTACTATGTAAAGAATCTAAAGCTTAGGAAAGCGACTTTGGAAAATAATGCTGGAACACTCGGTGCTTCTGCTCTTTGCTTTATGGGTTCTGGGTTGTAATATTTACCTCAGATACTTTGCTGATGGCATTCATTCGAAAAAGAATCCTTAGGGGTTCTTTTTCTATTATCACCCCATCACATTGGGTACTTGGCTCGAGAAAGTAAAAGAAAAAACTTTGGCTTTTATCAACTAATTCTACACGGTCGGGCCTTCCAAAAGTCTTGATCAAGGCCTGATTATTGGCACCTAAAAAAGTGTTTTTGATTCGTTGTAACTCCTCCAGATCCTGGATACGCAAACCTTCGCAACCGTAGTGGTCAGATTTCCAATTTTCCATATTTAGATTGCCAGTATCAAGCTTGCTGCTACAAGCAAGAAGAAGCACACTTCCAATGAGACAAAGCAAAATACCAAAAGTTCTATACATAATCTGAGATTGAATATTAATGAAGAAAACAGAGAATTATGATTATTTATTTAGGCAATTTAAAAAGTCTTTTTGGGAAAATATTTTATCCCATGGCTAGTTTAGACTTTTTTCAAAGACCTCTGATTTTCATTATTTTGACGATTTTTCCGAAAGTAATTGACAAATATAAACATAAAGTGAACATCAAACAGTCCAATTCTGTTTGCCTAATTCGGTTATATTAGCACATTCAATCCCCCTTAGCATGTTATATAGATTTGGAAAAGCGTTTTATTTTCTATCCCTTTTTGGTTTTATTTTCTTCTTACTTTACTTCTATTCTGCAATGGCTGAGTCGGTTGGCTATAGTATGGACGACAATGGTTTGGTGATCAACAAAATTTCTAAAGAAACCTTTTTCTACTCAATGATAGGGATTTTTGTGATCTTCAATGCACTGGTTTTACTTCCACCAAAACTACTTGAAACTAAAATGCACAGAAGATTGCACCGAATTTTCCCAATAGGGGATGATTACAGGGATTATTTTCTAGGTTGGTTTTACTCCTTTGGGGGAATTCTGAATATCAGTCTTAGTATAATGGTTCTTTACACTCACGCGATCAATAACCAGCAAGAAATAGCAGCTAGTAAGTTCAATTTCTTCTTTTATTTAATTCCAGCGCTTTCAATAATTTGGGTGATTGGATTGTTCATTATTTTGGGTCGAAAATTCAAGCAAATCCAACAGAAATCTATCTAAGAATAAATACAAAAGATGGCAGAATTAAGTAGTTACACCGAAGACAGCATCAAATCTCTCGATTGGAGAGAGCATATTCGACTTCGGCCGGGAATGTACATTGGTAAACTTGGTGATGGTAGCGCTCATGATGATGGAATCTATGTGATGGTCAAAGAGATCCTAGATAACTCCATTGATGAGCACATGATGGGTTTTGGTCGTACGATTGATGTGAAAATCACAGAGCACAAAGTTGAAGTTCGAGATTATGGTCGTGGAATCCCTCTGGGAAAAGTCATTGACTGCGTATCCAAGATCAACACAGGTGGTAAATATGATTCAGGAGCATTTCAAAAATCTGTTGGATTGAACGGTGTCGGTACCAAAGCAGTGAATGCTCTTTCGGACTTCTTTAAAGTACAGGCTTACCGGGAAGGCGAAACCAAAGTGGCAGAATTTGAAAAGGGGATTCTAACAAATGACTCCCCAATCGGAAAAACTTCCGATCGAAATGGTACTAAAATTACCTTTTCACCAGATGGAGGAATTTTCAAAAACTACCATTTCATACCTGAGTACCTCGAAAATCAGATTTGGTATTACGCCTTTTTGAATGCTGGACTTACCATTAATTACAATGGGAAGAAGTATTTTTCAGATCGCGGGCTTTATGACCTGTTGTCAAGCAAGGTGGATGAAGAGTCTATTCGCTATCCGATTATTCATTTGAAAGGCAATGATATCGAGTTGGCGATTACCCATTCGAATCAATACGGAGAAGAGTACTACTCTTTCGTCAATGGTCAATACACCACACAAGGCGGTACACACTTAGCAGCCTTCCGTGAGGCGATTGTGAAAACCATTCGAGAATTTTATAAAAAAGATTACGACTCATCGGATATTCGTCAAAGCGTAGTAGCTGCGATCGCAGTACGAGTGCAAGAACCCGTCTTCGAATCTCAGACTAAGACTAAATTGGGTTCACAATCCATTGGACCAGATGGGCCTACGCTTCGAACATTCGTAAATGATTTCGTAAAAACCGCACTCGATAATTATCTACATAAAAATCCAGCGGTAGCTGATGCCCTATTGAAACGAATACTCCAATCAGAGCGTGAAAGAAAAGAGATCTCAGGAATTAAGAAATTGGCTAATGATCGGGCAAAAAAAGCTAATCTTCACAATAAGAAATTGAGGGATTGCAGAGTTCATTATGATGATCCAAAGGCCAACGAAGATGCCAAAAATAATACCATGTTGTTTTTGACAGAAGGTGATTCAGCTTCAGGTTCGATCACCAAATCACGCGATGTGCAAACTCAAGCAGTATTTTCACTTCGGGGTAAGCCATTGAACTGCTTCGGAATGACCAAGAAAGTGGTCTATGAAAATGAAGAATTTAATCTACTCCAGCATGCGCTTAATATTGAGGATGGAATAGAAAATCTTCGCTATAGGAAAATTGTAATTGCAACAGATGCTGATGTTGATGGCATGCACATCCGATTGCTGATCATGACTTATTTTCTTCAGTTTTTCCCTGATCTGGTGAAAAATGGTCACTTGTTCATCCTAGATACCCCATTATTTCGAGTGCGAAATAAGAAAGAAACAATCTATTGCTATACCGATGAGGAGCGCCAACGTGCAATTCATAAACTAGGCAATAAGCCTGAAATTACTCGATTTAAGGGGCTAGGGGAGATCTCTCCTGACGAGTTTGGAACATTCATTGGTGAAGACATTCGTTTAGAACCAATCATACTAAACAAGGAAACTAAAATTCCGGATCTCTTGTCTTTCTATATGGGAAAAAACACTCCTGATCGTCAGATTTTCATCATTAAGAACTTGAAGGTTGAAAAAGATTTGGCTTTGGAAGATCCAACAGGAGTAGGAACGGAAGAGGTTGAAGCTGCCTAATCAGGCATTAATTAAATCAAAGATAAAAGCAAAAGAAAAGTCTATTCGGTTTTGAGTTGAAACTTTTCAAACGGTATAAAATACATGAGTGAAGAAATAGATAAGCCACAAGATTCAGATGAAACTTTGCACAATGCAGCTCCAGTTTCGGGGATGTACAAGGATTGGTTTTTAGACTATGCATCTTATGTAATCCTTGAGCGGGCAGTTCCGGCGATCGAAGATGGTCTAAAGCCAGTTCAGCGAAGGATTTTACATGCCATGAAGGAGATGGATGACGGACGATTCAATAAAGTCGCCAACATCATCGGTCAGTCCATGCAGTACCATCCCCATGGAGATGCATCGATTGGAGACGCCATTGTTAATATTGGGCAAAAAGAACTGCTAATCGAAACTCAGGGAAACTGGGGTGATATGCGAACAGGTGATCGTGCAGCTGCTGCCCGATACATTGAGGCCAGATTATCCAAGTTTGCCTTGGAAGTTGTATTCAATCCACAAACGACGGATTGGCAACTTAGCTACGATGGACGTAAACGAGAACCTATTACGCTACCCATGAAGTTTCCGTTACTCCTAGCTCAAGGAGTAGAAGGAATTGCTGTTGGACTGTCCACTAAGATTCTTCCTCATAATTTCATTGAACTTATCGAAGGGTCGATTGAAATCCTAAATGGAAATAAAGCCAACATTTTGCCTGACTTTATTACAGGAGGCATGGCTGATTTCACAGAATATAACCAAGGCCTGAGAGGGGGGAAGGTTAAGGTTCGTGCACGAATTGAAGAGGAGGATAGTAAAACATTATTAATCAAAGAAATACCATATGGTACAACGACCGATTCACTGATTGATTCTATCCTAAAAGCGAATGACAAAGGAAAGATAAAAATCAAAAAAGTCGTCGACAATACTGCTAAGGATGTTGAGATTGCTATTCAATTGGCTCCGGGAGTATCGCCTGATGTGACCATAGATGCACTCTATGCATTTACGGACTGTGAGGTTTCCATTTCGCCAAATGCCTGCGTGATTGTGAAGGATTCCCCAGTTTTTATCACAGTAAATGAAATCCTAGAATACAATACCAAGCAGACCAAGCAACTACTCAAGCTAGAGCTGGAGATTCGTAAAGCTGAATTGCTTGAAAAACTTCTTTTCTCCTCGCTGGAAAAAATATTTATCGAGAACCGAATCTACCGAGATATCGAAGAGTGTACCACTTGGGCAGCAGTTTTGGTCGCAATCGATAAGGGATTGGATCCATACAAGCCAGATTTTTACCGAGAGATCGTACAAGAAGATTTGATACGGCTTACTGAAATAAAGATCAAGCGAATTTCAAAGTTTGATGCCTTTAAGGCAGATGAGTTGATGAAGCGACTTCAGGATGAATTGAAGGAAGTGAATCACCATCTTCGAAACTTGACTGAATTTGCGATCAATTATTACCAAAATCTGTTAACCAAATATGGTAAAGGGAGAGAGCGGAAGACAGAAATCAGAACTTTTGATACCATTGAAGCCACCGTTGTAGCAGCAAATAATGCAAAGCTCTATGTAAACAGAGCTGATGGATTTGTGGGCTCTGGCTTGAAAAAGGATGAATTTGTAGCCGATTGTTCTGATCTCGATGATATAATCGTCATTCGAAAAGACGGCATCTGCATGGTGTCCAAGATCCAGGAGAAGAATTTCATGGGAAAGGATATTCTGCATGTGGCCGTTTTCCGCAAGGGTGACGAACGGATGGTATATAATTTTATCTACTTGGATGGGGAATCTGGAAGAACGATGGTCAAGCGTTTCCAAGTATTAGCTGTTACCCGAGATAAAGAATATGACCTCACGAAAGGTACGAAAGGAACAAAGCATATGTATCTCACTGCTAATCCAAATGGGGAAGCTGAGATTATTACCATTTTCCTGACCCAAGGTGCAAAAGCACGAGTAAAGGTTTTTGATTTTGATTTTGCTACGATAGAAATCAAAGGGAGGTCTGCCGGCGGAAATATTCTAACCAAATATCCAGTTCGTAAAATCCAATTAAAGATGGAAGGTGTTTCGACTTTAGGCGGTTTGAATATCTACTACGATCCAATTGTGGGTAGACTGAATACCGATGGAAGAGGTAAATTGATCGGGAATTTCTTGGGAGAAGATAAGATTTTGGTTTGTTACAAAAATGGTGACTATGAGCTCACAAGCTTTGAACTAACCAACAGATATGTGGCTTCTGAAGTGCTTTTGATTGAGAAATTTGATCCAGAAGCAGTTATTTCTGCGGTGTATTTCGATGGTGGAAGCAAGATTTATTATGTCAAGCGATTCCAAATCGAAACAACTACTGCCAATAAGAAATTTAATTTCATTTCTGACCATAAGCAGTCCTATCTTAAATTGATCACAACCGAAAAGCAGCCTCAAGTAGCGGTCAAATTCCTGAAAGGAAAAGATGAAGAGGAAATGGAATACGATTTTGATATGCTGATCGATGTCAAAGGTTGGAAAGCCGTAGGGAATAAATTGAGTTCTTATCCTGTAAATGAAGTCAAGCTAATTGCATCTGCTAAAAGTGAACCTGAGCAAATAGAAAATCCAAATTTAGTAGATGTAGAAGCTGAACCCGATGATTCAGTGGAAGAATTGGACGTAGGAACTACGATAATCTTATCTCCTAAGAAAGATGATGAGGAACAGTTGGGGTTGTTTTAGGAGTCTTTTGCAAGGGAAAATAACCACAGAGCACACGGAGGTTACACGGAGGGGCGCGAAGAAATTTTAATTAAGTGCTTTCAACATCGGAGTAGAATTTTCTAGTAAAATAAGGATTATGAAAAACCCTTTTTATATAGGTATTGTAATTTTCCTTTCAGTAGGATGTTCAGAAGAGACATCTTCAAAATTACTCATTGGGAATTGGTGGTCCGTTCAAAGTGATTCAACTTATTATGAGCTATATATTAATGAGGATGAATTGAGTTTTAACCATGAGTCAGTTGGACCAATCCCATATAGATATAATTTTGAGGGAGATTCATTGATTATTACCGCTGCCTATGATAAAACAATTCAACGAAAGTGGGGATTTAGTAGAAAAACCGATTCAACCTTCATCCTGACCGATGCAAATGAAAAGATTCAGTTGAATAGGCTCAATTTCAATTTTTCGTATTTCGATGCGCTCGAGGATAGCTTGTTATATGAAAAATTTGAACAAGAATTTTTTAATAGGTATATGATTAGAAAGTAGGGAGATCTATTGCACAAATTGCTGCTTCCCCCATATGTAACTGTTGAATGTTAGCCTAAGTGTCGTCCGTGACAATTGTAGGGATGGTAAGGATAAAAGGTAGAAATTGCATCAGACAAAGTTCAGATTACACCCAGTCACCACAATGATTTGACTTCTCCGAACTTTGCATTTATTTCTTTTGTAATTAATACCTAATGACACCACCTGATCAGGGATTATTAGATTACTTCGCCTCTTTCATTTCTGAAAATAAAAAATCAGCGATCGAAAATGCGCTAAAAGAGCGTACACGGTTTTATACAGTCGTGTTAGAAGATATCTTTAAGCCCCACAATGCTAGTGCGGTACTTCGAACTTGCGATTGCTTTGGAATACAAGATGTACATGTGATTGAAAAAGCCAATCAATACAAAGTCAACCCCTATGTGACTCGAGGTGCTTCTCAGTGGATTGACTTACATAAATATGACTCCACTGAAGGTTCAGCTGTTTTGGACTGCTTTACTAAGTTAAAGACAAAGGGATATAAAATATATGGGACTTCCCCAGTTCCTGGTTCTATGACTATTCATGAGTTAGATCCAACTCAAAAGATCGCTTTGGTCTTTGGAAATGAACACGATGGAATTAGTGAGGAAGTCACAAAAAATGTAGACGGCTTAGTACATATCCCAATGATGGGCTTCTCAGAGAGTTTCAACATTTCTGTATCAGCCTCTATCTTTTTGTATGATCTTCGAAAGCGAGCTAAGGAACTTGGGGTTTCGGATTTTTTCCTATCGGAAGCAGAAAAGCAAGAACTAAGGCTAAGATGGTATAGGGATGTAGTAAGGCGCTCAGACTTGCTTGAAAAAGCGTACTATAATAAGTAGCTAGACTTAAGTATCAAGACTTAAGAATCAAAATTCAAGATCCAAGAGCTAAGAATCAAGAACTGAGAGCAAAGAATCAATAGTTCAAAAGTAAGTATCAGAAATGAGCGGGAAGAAATAAATTATGGGCCAAAGGGTAATTGTTCAGTTTGGCCTCTTCGGTCACCGGTCATCGGACACCTAACTAGACGACAAAAAAATTACCTCAATTTATATTAGCTTGAATCTTATGTCTTATGTCTAAAATCTTACCTCTCAATTCTTCTTAAAAATAGAGTCTAGCTTTTGACCAAAGGTATCTCCTGAATTTTTGTTTTTTTCGCGTTGTCGTTGACGCTGTTTCTTTTTTTGCTCCTTACTTTTAACTAAAACAATACGAGCAGAAATTCCGACTTGCCCACGATAGAATTCATTTCTACCGCTAATATTTACATTTGGCCTATAATCCAGAGAGATGACCGTGTTAGCCACCGTGAGTTCCACACCACCGATTAAATCCACTCCCACGGTGCTATTACCATAAGTCTGAACCAACTCTTTATTCGCTTCGTCTTTGAAGATGCTTGCTTCCCTTCCAAAAGACACACCAGCCCCATAGTAATAATTAAAGCGTTTCGAAATAATGGGATTATGTTTTTCAAATAATAAAGAAAGTGTGGTGTTCAAGTTGAAATCGCTTTGCAAAATCCCTTCTAAACTCATATGATCCAAGATTCTTTGCTGTGCAGAGACCCCAAAAGTTTTACTATTCCCGCTATTTCCCAGCCGTAAACCTACTGCTGTACCGTAGCGCTGTGCATTAGCAAAGAAGGATAGATTTAAGAAAATCAGGAGTAAAAGACTCTTTCTATTCATTATGGAAATTTTGTCATAACCAATTGGCAATAACTATTCCAATCCTTGAATGCCGTTAAATCGAACGTTTAAGCAATTTATGTTTGATGATTAATCGAACAAGTAAATTCACTATTTTAAGGTTTGTAAGTCTACACATTCAACAATGAACAAAACGCTAGTCACAATCGCCGTAATTATTTTAGTCAGTTTATCTGGTACTTGGATTTATTCCATGTATCAATTTAGAGACCGCCACGATGGGTATTGGATTGATCTTAATCTTGAGTCAAGTCAAAATCTTGTTCGAGCTGGTTTTGGTAAAGTAGACATCAGTCCAAGCATCCACGATTCTTGGGTAGATTTGAATGAAGATGCAAGATATAATCCCGAAGATGGAGATACCTATACAGACGGGAATGGCAACGGTAAATTTGACGCAGTATGGCTAGCTGGGTTTCATAAAGCTCGAGCAGCTCAAAGTGTATTAGATCCGCTTTGGGCTAGAGCAATGGTCTTAGATGCCGGTAATGTAAAAATGGCTTTGGTGGTGATTGATATGATTGGCTTTGGCAATGACGATGTTATCGCTACGCGAAAATTGATTTTAGAAAGTAATCCTGAATTAGATTATGTGATTATATCGAGTACTCATGTGCACTCCTCGCCTGATCTCATTGGGATTTGGGGAGCATCTGATTACAAATCGGGAGTAGATCCAGTATACCTGACTCAAGTTCAAAAAGGGATTCAAGCCGCGGTAATTCAAGCAACAAGTCAAGTAAAACCGGCCTATTTCAAGTTTAATGAGGAAATGGAAAAGTTAAAGCCATTAGTTGGGGACACGCGTAATCCTCAAGTTTTCGATGCAGGTTTGAAAGTCATGCAAGTTCTGGATCAAGAAACAAATCAAACACTCGGTACAATAATGAATTGGGGCAATCATCCTGAAACGCTTTGGGCGGAAAATATCCAAGTCAGTTCAGATTTTGCACATCCTTGGAGAGAAATGGTAGAGAACGGAATTATTGAAAAGGATAGTGTTTTGATGGAGGGTGTTGGAGGGGTAGCGATTTGGTTGAATGGGGCAATAGGAGGATTGATGACTACTCATCCAACTATGGAAGTCGAGGATCCATATTCTAAAAAGGTTTATTTGAAGCAAAATGCTGATAAAGTAATTGCTCAAGGAAGAGTATTAGCCAAAATCACCTTGGAAACTATGGCTGATTCGGCGGCAGTTTTGCTTCGGAATCCTAAGCTGGCTATAAGAGCCGAGACCATTGAATTAAAAATGGATAATCAGCTATTTCATTTGGCAGCATTTCTGGGGATTTTTAACCGGGGCTTTACCAAATGGAAGCATATTCGATCTGAGGTTTCTGTTTGGAAGCTAGGACCTGCGACTTTTGTGCATGTGCCGGGAGAATTGTATCCTGAAATTTTACATGGAGGTATAGAGAGTCCGGAAGGAAGAGACTTTGACATAGAGCCTTTAGAAGTCCCGACTATTCAAAGTCAAATTCCTGGGCAGTTTAAGTTTTTTGCAGGCATGTCAAATGATATGGTGGGTTATATCATTCCAAAAAGTCAGTGGGACGTAGCACCACCTTTCACTTATCAAAACAAAAATAGGCCTTATGGAGAAATAAACTCGCTAGGTTCGGAAACCGGGCCAAAAATACATCTATCCGTATTAAAGATTTTAAAATAAATCAAATGAAAAAAGGCTCCAATTTGCAATAATCGGAGCCTTTTAAGTTTTAGACTTCTTGGTTTTATGATTCCGAGATCGTGATCTTCTCGATTATGTCTCCACCTTTTATAGCATCAATCACATCTATACCTTCAACTACTTTTCCGAAGCAAGTGTGATTTCTATCTAAATGTGCAGTATTGTCACGGCTATGGCATATAAAGAACTGAGAACCTCCAGTATTTCTTCCGGCATGTGCCATAGAAAGAACACCTCGGTCATGGTACTGATTTTCACCAGTTAATTCACAATCAATCTTGTAACCTGGTCCACCAGTTCCAGTTCCGTTTGGACATCCTCCTTGAATCATAAAATTTGGGATTACTCGGTGAAAAGTAAGACCATCATAAAACCCTTTTTTTGAAAGGTCTATAAAGTTTTGTACTGCTTTTGGAGCATCTGCATCATAGAACTCCACCTTCATTGTGCCTTTTCCAGTTAATATTTCAGCTGTTCTCATGTATTGTTTTTATTCGATAAAAATAATTTATAGAAGCAAAAATAACTTTTTTACTCTTAATCTTTAGCACGGATAGAAGTTTAAAAGTGAAATTATCCGGAAAGTTATTAACGATATAACTATTCCAATTTTGATATCAACCTCTTATTAAATTGGCTTTAAGGCATTAATACCAATAGTTAAAAAAAAAGAGAGCCTACATATTTTGTTGCAGACTCTCAGGTATTTGGGTTTATGAATTTTAAATTTTTGGTGCTCCTAAGAGAATTTCGGAGGAAGCAAAGTCCTTGAACTGATCAAAATTCTTCACAAATGAATTCGCAAGCTCGTTTGCTTGCTTGTCATAATTCTCAGGATTTGGCCAAGTCGCTCTTGGATTCAAAATTTGAGAAGGAACATTTGAACAGGATTGCGGAACTTGGAAACCAAATATTGGATGCTGCTTAAATTCTACTTCATCAAGCTTGCCTTCAAGAGCCGCAGAGATCATTGCTCTGGTATAGCTAAGTTTCATTCTAGATCCAGTCCCGTAAGGACCGCCGGTCCAGCCTGTATTGATCAACCATACATTCGTCTCATACTTTTCCATCTTTTCACCAAACAAGGTGGCATATGCAGTGGGATGAAGTGGTAGAAAAGCGGCGCCAAAACATGCGGAGAACGTCAATTTTGGCTCTGTGATTCCCATTTCAGTTCCAGCCACTTTTGCCGTATAGCCTGAGATAAAATGGTACATCGCCTGGCTTTTAGTCAGTTTTGAAATTGGAGGGATCACACCAAATGCATCTGCAGTCAAGAAGAAAATATTCTTAGGAATTCCACCCATTGAGGGTAGAATTGCATTTGGAATAAAATGAATAGGGTATGCTGTTCTTGTATTTTGAGTAACAGACTTATTACTATAATCTATTTCTCTAGAATCAGGTATGAATCGAGTGTTTTCAACGATAGTTCCAAATTTAATGGCATCGTAAATCTCAGGTTCTTTTTCTCGACTTAGATCAATCACTTTTGCATAGCATCCACCTTCGAAATTGAAAACTCCATCTGAAGTCCAGCCATGCTCATCATCGCCGATGAGTCCACGCTTAGGATCAGCTGAAAGTGTCGTTTTTCCAGTGCCAGAAAGTCCAAAGAAAATTGCAGTATCTCCTGCCTCGCCCACATTTGCGGAGCAATGCATCGATAGAACCTGTTTCTCGTGAGGGAGTATATAATTTAGAACCGAGAAGATACCCTTCTTGATTTCACCGGCATAGCCTGTTCCCCCAATCAAAATCATTCGCTTGGATAGATTTAAAATCGCAAAATTAGCATTTTCAGTACCATCTATTTCAGGATCCGCCTTAAAATCAGGAGCGCAGATTATAGTGAAGTCGTGCTCAAAATTGGAGAGTTCTTCTTGACTTGGCCTCAAGAACATATTGTTACAAAATAGATTGTGCCAAGCCCAAGTATTGATCACTCGTAAATTTAGTCTGTGAGATGGGTCAGCGCCCGCATAAGCATCACGTACAAAAAGGTCTTTATCTTGAAGATAAAACTTCATTTTCTCCAACAAAGTATCGAACTTTTTAGAATCAAAAGCCATATTTATGTCTCCCCACCAAACTGAATCCTTGGTTTGATCATCAATCACAATATATCTGTCCTTAGGAGATCTACCGGTAAATTCGCCGGTATCAGCCATAAGAGCTCCTGTATTAGTGAGATATCCTTCCTTTTTTGCTAATGCATGCTCTACTAAGGCGGCCGGTGGAAGGTTAAAATGTACTTTCCCGCTTGTCTCCAAGTCTAGAAAAGACAGGGGGGAAGTCTGGGATTTCAGGACTTGATCCTGCATAATATATGGGTTTAAAACTGAAAATCATCTCTACAAAATTAAACAAATCTTTAAAACTCTAAAGGTAAAATCTTTATTTTTTGGCTATACAATCGATTACGAAGATAAAACCAAATATTATTCTGAAAGCTAAATTAACCATTATCACTTTTACAATAAAGTAACCTTTCCACCTAAGTAAATTTTGCTGACTTAGGGTCTTTCAGACTCAACAGTTTTGGAAATAAGTCCCAAAAAAGAGTATTATTGTAAACTTTACTTCCCCCAAATAAAACCATCCTTGGAAAAACAACTTACTCCTGAATTTGATGGGCCGACTATTTTCGGTCATCCAAAAGGCTTAATGACGCTATTTTTCACTGAGATGTGGGAACGTTTCAGTTATTATGGCATGCGTGCTTTGCTTATTCTTTTCATGACTACTGCAGTATTTGATGGAGGACTAGGCTTTGACGATAAGACCTCCGGGGCTATTTATGGACTCTATACTATGGGAGTATATCTTTTAGCTTTACCAGGTGGTTGGCTAGCTGATCGTCTATTTGGATTGAAACAGTCTGTTTGGTATGGAGGTATAATTATAGCATTCGGCCACTTCACGATGGCTCTTCCTGGTGTGGTGAAATTATTCTCTTCCTCAGAAGTCGAAAAAGTTGCGCTAACCACATTTGATACTAACTCGTTCTTCTTGGGTTTAATTTTAATCGTACTGGGAACAGGATTGTTGAAACCGAATATCAGCTCGATAGTAGGTCAATTATATCCTGCAGGAAGTTCTAAAAGAGATGCTGGATTTTCTATATTTTATATGGGTATCAATATCGGTGGATTTATTGCTCCAATTATTTGTGGTACCCTAGCCACTTATGATTGGCATTTAGGCTTCGGTGTAGCTGGATTAGGCATGGTTTTCGGCTTATTTCAATACAGGATGACAAGTAATACACTTGAAGGATTAGGTGATAAGCCAATTTTTGTTACTGAGGCAGAAAAGTCCGGAAATAAGAAACTCAAAATCAATACTTCAATTATTCTTGCTGTATTAGCAGCAGTTATTGCCATCCTATTTACAGGAGTGATCCCGATTGATGTATCAGCCATAGCTGGAGCCTCGGGTACAGTTATAGCTATAGTGGCTTTCGGATTCTTAGGATATGTAATGGCTTTCGGAGGTTTGGATAAAGGGGATAGAAATAAAGTTGGAGTCATCGCGATCTTATTCCTTTTTTCAGCGATGTTTTGGTCAGGATTTGAACAGGCTGGATCCACTTTGAATTTATTTGGAGAACGATTTACAGATCGAATGGTCCTTGGCTGGGAGATTCCAGCAAGTTATTTCCAGTCAATCAATTCTCTGTTTATCATTATTTTCGCACCATTCTTTGGCGCACTTTGGGTATGGCTTGGTAGAAGAAATTTAGAGCCGAGTTCGCCACTGAAGTTCACTTTCGGCCTGATCTTATTGGGAGTTGGCTTTCTAATAATGTACTTCGCTGCCAAAATTGCTGCTTCAGGTGATTTAGCTGCTCCAACTTGGTTGATAATGACGTATATGATTCACACGTTTGGAGAGTTGAGTTTATCGCCTGTGGGTCTTTCTTTGGTTACTAAGCTTGCGCCAAAAAATTACGGCGGACAGATGATGGGAATCTGGTTTTTATCCGTCGCATTGGGAAATTTATTTGCAGGACTGATTGCAGGAGAAGCGAGTGGGGGTTCTGAAGAGGCTTTAGCTCAAATGCCAGATCAATACATGTTGATTGTGTACACTGTGATGGGCTCTGCAATTTTACTTTTTCTACTGAAACCAGTCATTAAGAAAATGATGGGAGAGGTTCATTAGCAGGAATTTAATCACATGAAAAAAGCTTCCAGTTTAATGCTAGAAGCCTTTTTTATGCAGATCACTCGTTATTTGCCTATAAATTTAAAACAAGCTCCCCTGTACAGTGGCAGGTTTTGTTGCTTGAATTGTTCCCTTAAGCATATCAGCCATTAATTTCAGGAATCCCGGCTCCCAGTTTTCCGGGTGGACTTTCATATCCTTACCTTCAAACTCAATCGGGCCGAGCATTTTCTCATAGCCTATGATCATACTCCAAATGGTATAGAAAGTGATCTCAGGCTGCAATTCAGGACGAATACTGCCATCTTTCTGTCCTTGGCTGATAATCATAATTCCAATTTTAGCGGGGTCTTGATGAATCTCTAATAGTTTTAGAAAGTGACTACTTTCCAAAATCATTGGATTAATCATTGCGCGAGTCTCTGGATTATTGTACTGCTTCACCAAGTCTAGAAAGTTGATAATCGAATTATAATAGACTTGATTTTTCTTAGCAAACGCACTGATTCGAATCAAAAGCTCAGACACTTTTTCTAATCCCGATTTCCCCACGCTTTTATACACATCTCGGAACTCGTCCTTGAATTGATCAAAGGCCTTTTTGGTCAAAGCCATAAACAAATCTTCCTTGTTCTTAAAATAAAAATAAGACAAGCCTTTACTGATCCCTGCGTTCTTTGCCACATCCTCCATTCGGGTGGCCTGAAATCCTTTCGTGGTGAAAAGTGCTACTGCTGAATCTAATATGATTTTCTCTTTGTTTTTTTCGCCGGCCATAGCTTCTTCTGGGATAAAAAGTGATTTTCAAAGGTATTAAACTTGGGTCAAAAAGAATGGTAGGCTAGCGAATTTTTTCCAATAGACATAAAAAAAAGTACTTTAGATTAACTCTAAAGCACTTTTTCCAATTGGTGGTCAAGGGATTATTTAACCTCAATAATAAAGTAATTCTTTTTACCCTTTTGAACCAATAAGTATTTGCCTTGAAGTAATTGGAAGAATGGAGATACATTTGGATCACTGAGCTTTTCCTTATTGATGCTGACGCCACCTCCCTGGATCATCTTTCTTGCTTCACCTTTCGATGGGAATACTACAGCATGCGTTATTTCTCCAAATAGTTCCAGTACATTTTCCAATGAATCGTACTCAGATCGGTTTACTTGAACCTGAGGTACCCCATCAAAAACTTGTAAGAAGGTCCGCTCATCAAGCGCAGTTAAATCTTCTGTTGATGATTTTCCAAAAAGGATTTCGGATGCCTTTACTGCCCTTTCCAATTCCTTTTCACCATGAACCATTGTGGTGATCTGCTTTCCAATTTCTTTTTGTAGGGTTCTCAAATGAGGAGCTTCTGTATGGCTGACTTCAAGTGATTCAATCGTAGTTTGATCCAAAACGGTAAAGATTCGAATGTATTTGGAAGCGTCTTCATCAGAAACATTTAACCAGAATTGATAAAACGCATAAGGAGAAGTTTTTTCCGGATCCAGCCAAACCGAACCACTTTCCGTTTTACCGAACTTGGTTCCATCTGCTTTGGTAATCAATGGAACAGTCAATGCATATGCACTTCCACCACCCATTCGACGAATCAATTCTGTTCCGGTTACAATATTTCCCCACTGATCAGAACCGCCAAGCTGCACAGTACAGTTTTCATTTTTCCACAAATGATAAAAATCGTAGCCCTGAATCAACTGGTAGGTGAACTCAGTAAAGGAAAGTCCATTTCCATCTTCCAGTCTTCGTTTTACGGAATCTTTGGACATCATGTAGTTCACCGTGATGTGCTTGCCGACATCGCGGATAAATTCTAAAAAGCTGAATTTTGAGATCCATTCGAAGTTATTTACCAATTCAGCTTTGTTTACAGAAGCTCCAGAGAAATCCAAAAACTTAGCAAGTTGCTGCTGCAGACAAGCCACATTGTGATCCAAAGTAGCTTTATGCAATAAATTTCGCTCTGAAGATTTGAATGAGGGATCACCAATCATTCCTGTGGCTCCACCTATTAATGCAAAAGGTTTGTGCCCAGCACGCTGGAAATGTAAAAGCGTCATCACACCAACCAAATGGCCAATATGTAAAGAATCTGCAGTGGGATCAAAGCCAAGGTAAGCTGAAGCCATTCCTTTTTTCAAGTGATCATCAATCTCAGGAGTCATATCCTGCAGCATTCCTCGCCAGCGTAATTCTTCTATAAATGAATTCATCGATAAGTTTTTTTCAATAGGCAAATATATGGCTGTGAATGTAAGGATTAAAGTAAAGCTCAAATCAATCTGATTTATTATCACTTTTCACTGATTTTCCCTCCAACATAAAAGAGGAATTTCGGGAATAAAAAAATCCCTACTTTCGAGTCAAATAAAAATTTATATGAAGCTTAAAAACTCGTTTTTAACACTTTTACTTAGTTTCTTTTTACTGGGAATTGGATTTGCACAAACGCCTCCCCAATGGATGCGATATCCAAGTATATCGCCTGATGGCTCCAAGATCGTATTTACTTATAAAGGTGATCTCTATACTGTTTCAAGTACAGGGGGAAATGCCAATCAAATCACCTTTCACGAAGCGCACGATTACAATCCTGTTTGGAGCAAAGATGGAAATCAGATTGCTTTTGCATCAGACCGATACGGTAATTTTGATATTTTCTTAATGGATGCTGCTGGGGGTCCAGCGGCTCGACTCACTTACCATTCAAATGATGAGATTCCATTTGATTTTACTTCAGATGGAGGCAAAGTCATTTTTGGCACTACTAGGTTAGATATAGCTTCACATAGACAGTATCCAACAAGCTCACAACCAGAACTCTATTCAGTACCTATAAGAGGAGGTAGAGTAGATCAAATCTGGACGATTCCAGCTGAGTATGTCAAGTCCAGCAAGGATGGAAATAAGTTGATTTACCATGATAAAAAGGGGGGAGAAAACGAATGGAGAAAGCATCATCAATCTGGTGTTGCAAGAGATATTTGGATGTATGATGGTAGTTCAAATACTCATACGATGTTGACAAGTTTCTATGGAGAAGATCGTAATCCTGTCTTTTCTCCTGATGAAAAAGAAATCTTCTACTTAAGTGAGGCGAACGGCAACTTTAATGTTTTTGCAATGGATGTGTCAAATCCCAAAAGCAGCACAGCCCTCACTGATTTTAAAACTTATCCAGTACGTTTTCTTTCAATTGCAGGCAATGGCTTAATGTCATTTAGCTATGATGGGGAGCTTTATATACTTAAGAAAGGGGAGACAGCAAAGAAACTTGCTGTAACAATCCAGACCCAAGCGATTAGCAATTCAGATAATTATATTTCAATTAATGGTGGGGTCAGAGAGATGTCGATTTCTCCAGATGGGAAAGAAATTGCATTTATTGCCAGAGGAGAGGTATTTGTAACCTCTGTAGATGGGGCAATGACTAAGCGAATTACTAATACACCTGAACAAGAAAGATTTGTGGAATTTGGTCCAGATGGTAAATCAATCATTTACTCCAGTGAAAGAAATGGAAAATGGCAGATTTTTGAGAGTAAAAAAGTTCGAACCGAAGAGCCATTCTTCTTTGCATCCACCTTACTTAAAGAAGAAGTATTGATCAGTAAGGAGGTAGACGTTTACTTGGCAAAGATTTCCCCAAATGGGGGAAAATTAGCCTATATTGAGAATAGAAGAACTTTAAAAATTCTAGATTTAGCCACTAAAGAGGAAGTCACTTTATTGACTCCCGATCAGCTTTTTCACATGCGTGATGGAGACCAGTACTTCACGTGGAGTCCAGATAGCAAGTGGCTATTGGCTTCCTATAGACCAACTATGGTCAACTCTGAAGTGGTGTTGCTTGATGCTACCGGAAAAAATCCGATGAGGAATTTGACTAAAAGTGGCTATGGTGACGAAACTCCGATGTGGGTAAATGAGGGTAAGCAGATTCTCTGGTTTTCTAATAGAGATGGTTTGAGATCCTATGCGACAAGCGGTCAAAATCAAAATGATGTGTACACGCTTTTTTTCAATCAAGAAGATTGGGACAAATTTAGATTGTCCAAGGAAGATTTTGAATTGATGAAAGAGATCGAAAAGTCAAAGAAAAAGCAAGATGAGGAAGATAAGGATAAAGAAAAAGATAAGAAGGAAACGGTAAAAGCTATAAAGCCTTTGACTTTTGAATTTGATCGATTCGAAGAGCGGAAAGCAAGATTGACCATTCATTCTTCCAACCTAGGTGATGCAGTTTTGTCTAAGGATGGTGAAAAGCTGTTTTACTTGACTTCATTCGAAAAAGGAATGAATCTCTGGAGCACTAATCTGAGGACAAAGGAGACCAAGCAAGAGATAGCTTTGGATGCTAATTCTGCTAGTTTGGCATGGGATAAGGAGCAAAAAAATCTCTACCTGGTGACAAACGGTTCCATTTCTAAAATCAATCCTGAGACGATGAAGCGTGAAAGCATCAAAATTGCTGGAGAGATGACTTTCGATAAGGATGAAGAGCGGGCACATTTGTTTGAGCATGTCTGGTTAAGGACTAAGGGGATTTTCTATACACCGGATATGCATGGTGTTGACTGGGAAGCAGCACGAGTGAACTACGAAAAATACATTCCCCATATCGGAAATGAATATGAGTTTGCAGAGATGCTATCTGAAATGATCGGAGAGTTAAATGTTTCTCATGCAGGAGCCCGCTATTCTAGGTCAATAGATATGGCCGACGCAACAGCTTCATTAGGTATTTTTATGGACTATGCCTATAAGGGTAATGGCGTTAAAGTCACAGAAGTGATTTCTGGCGGACCATTAGACAAGGCAGGAATCAAAGTAAAGCCAGGAATGATCATTGAACAAATTGATGGAATCATCATCACTCCTAATGCAGACTACGCTAAGTTTTTGAATCGAAAGGCTGATAAATTCACCCTAATTGAAGTTTTGGAGCCAAGTACGGGTAGCAAAACCCAATATACGATCAAACCTATTTCACTAGGAGCAGAAAACCAATTGCTTTATAAGCGTTGGGTGAAAAAGAATCAAGCTGAAGTGGATTCACTTAGCAGCGGCAAGCTTGGCTATGTACATATTCCGGGTATGAGTGATGGACCTTATCGAAATGTCTATGAAGAGATGATGGGCAAATATCATGACAGTGAGGCTGTAATCGTAGATACCAGATTCAATGGGGGAGGTGATTTGGTCGCAGATCTAGTGATGTTCTTTACGGGTGAGAAATTTCTAACCTATGCTACAGAGGCTAAAGTTGTTGGTTATGAGCCCACAGCCAGATGGACCAAGCCAACCTTAGCGATGTTCAATGAAGCGAATTATTCAGATGGACATTGCTTCGCTTGTGGATATACTGATTTGAATATTGGCAAAACTGTTGGTATGCCCACACCTGGTACATGCTCCTTTGCAGGTTGGGAAGGCTTAGCAAATGGCGTTCGATGGGGAGCTGTGCCTATTTCTGCAAAAAACCAAGCAGGTGAATGGTTGGAGAATAATGAAACCAGGCCACAATTTGAAGTGAAAAATATGCCAGGGAAGATTGATAAAGGAATTGATCAGCAACTCGAAAAAGCGGTAGAAGAACTAATGAAAGAAATAAAGTAAAAAATGACTTTTTATTCACAGGTTTCTTCAACTAGTCGGTTTTAAATAGGCTTATACTCAGTCTTTGAGTGAATAAGAATTCATGGAGGAGTAGGAATTGTAGGTTATGGCAATTCCTACCACTTTTTTAAATAATGGTAATCAGCGGATGCGTAGATCTAACAAGAAGCTTGAATTTGAGGCTATTTCCATAGGGTGCTGACAATTAGAAATAGATAGATTTACGTAAAAGTGGGCAATAAAAAAGGTCCGACAAAAATTTGTCAGACCTTTTGAAATTAGTTTTTAATCTTACTGAAAGCTTTTTGTGTTCAAAGTATCATCATTCTTGAAGAACTCGTGAAGCTTCGCAAAAGAATTATCAAAATAACCGCCTAACATTTTCTTAATGATGAATGATCTATATTCATCTTTAGAAACTATTGGGAAGTACTCATGGCTTTTACCATAAGATTTGTGACTAACGAATCCTTTACGCTCAAGGATTCTCACAATAGTGGACACTGTGTTGTAAGCCGGCTTTGGCTCAGGCATTGGCAAAAGGATGTCTTTTACAAATCCTCTTTCAATTTCCCAGAGGATCTGCATGATCTCCTCTTCGGCTCTAGTTAATGGTTTCATAAGTAAGGTGTTAAGTTTTAAATTCCAGAAAATTATTCGTTTAGTTTCGGAAAAGCAAGGTTTTGCCTAATTAGTTTTACTATTTAGTTTAAAAAAATATTAATTGCCTGAAAATTAAAGGATTATTAAAAATAAAAAACCCTCTAATTCTGGAGGGTTTTTTCTAGGTAGACCTTAATTTGATGATTCCAGCTGCATGGAGCAACTTAACGATCGGATAGGTCGGGTCAAATTCATACCATTTCACTGCAAAATTTACCCTGTTGGGCAGCTTATGATGATTATTTTGGAAGAGCTCTCCGAGCATTAAAACGTCAAGGAGTAAGCTGTTTTTAGACTTATCATTGTTATCAAAATTTGCATAACCGTATTTGTGACCACTCCAATTTACTATAGCTCCGTGAACTGGACCCATCATGAAATGAACAGGTAACAAAAAGTACATCCACCAATGCGTCCCAGCCAATTCAAATACCGAAATACACAAAACGTAAATAGTCACATAAAGTAATCCCCATCCTACTCTTACAAGCATCGTATCTGCGAATTTGTCAAAACTATTCCAATCAGGAATATCCTTTGAAAATCGTTCCTCTGGCTTTAATTTGAATGAAAAGTATTCATTGTAAATATTTTTTGTCTTCCACATCATCGAAAATAAATTTTCAGTGTGGTGAGGGCTATGCGGATCTTTTGGAGTATCACTGTAGGCATGATGCATGCGGTGAAGAATAGCGTAGGCTCTAGGAGATAAGTAAGAACTTCCTTGCCATAACCAAGTGAAGAGGTAAAAGAATTTTTCCCAATACTTATTCATAGAGAACATCTGATGGGCGGCATATCGATGGAGAAAGAAGCTTTGGCAAAATAGAGAGAAGTACCAATGCAACAAGAAGAAAATAATGATGATCACTCGAGAGATATTTTAGATTAGGTTATAAATATAAGGCTTGAATACGAAAATTGTTCAATTCGGTTCAGAACCGAGCGATTTTTAAAAGTTAATCTTTGTCAGGAAGTTATCTCAAAATTTATTTTTAAATAGTTCATACAGAGTTTTTTATAATAAGGTTTTGATCATTTACCCTATGGTATGCTTTTTTTATCCCACTTAGATCGTTGACATAAATCAACCCATTCTGGCTTTTTTCAACAGTTACTAACAAAAGGATCAAGTCTTTTTCTGCTTTTGTTTCCTCATTAAAATCCAGCTTGGTGTATTCTTCAAATTTAATATTTGCAGAAGGAATGCAAAATAGGTCATTGGTTGAGGTGATCATATATTTCTCTTCTTCAGGATCTATTCCGATAATTCTGTTGTCGTCAGAAACTCCGATCAAAATGATACCCCCAGATGTATTTGCAAAAGCAGAAATTGTTTTTGCAATTTTGGGTTTGGAGGTTACTTTCAATTTTCTGTCAAAGTGATTATTTTCTTTGCCCTCAATCATTTTTTTTAATAAAATATTCATCAACCATTGTGGAATTAATAATATTGGATTAGATTTTGGAGTAAAGTTTAAAGGAGACTTACCTTAAAGAGAGTTGCTTTTATTAAAATTTTTGACTTATGATACAAACTAACCCTGGATTTGACCCTGCCCAAATTGAAACATTAAAGGAGGAATTAAATTCAATGGGTAAACAATTTAAAATTGTTCCCGAAGAAGAAAATACAGATGAATTTGTGAATTTCTATTTTATAGGAATGTACGAAGGAAAGGAAGTGATTTATGATGCGGCACTCTATACTCTTCGCCTTCATCATGCGAGCGAAGTATATGAGCTAGCTGAGCATAAGGCTGCCAAGAAATTCCCGAATTTTAAAGGAATTACGTATGAGGAAGATGAAAATGGAAATATGAAATCCCTTACTGCTGAAGAGGAAGAAATAGGATGGTTCATTACTGAAATAATCATGGAAATTGAAGAAGAGGAAACTGTAAAAGTCCAAGAATTTGTGGATATCGATACCCATCACGATTATGGAATAGGTTTAGATGCTGGAATCAACGTGGAATTTGTAGATGATTCAACTATCGCAAAATTTGTCAAAGAATTCAATGATGACACCTTAGTATTAGATGACACTATGTATTCTTTCCAATCTGAGGACATGGATTCTGAAGACATTTAATAAACATTTCTAACAATTCTAAATAACACTTGTTCCTAAGACAAGTGTTTTTTTATGTTAAAAATTGCCTACTCTAAGTGCTATTCACACCCGCTTCCAGCGGGTCATCGCTTTCCGATGGAGAAATATGAGATCCTACCAGGACAACTTATATATGAGGGAATTGTGGATTCCGCCAATTTTTTTGAGCCAAAAGCACTAGATAAAAAGTGGATTTTAAACACCCACTCCTCAGCTTATTGGGATAAGCTTCAAAACTTAACATTATCCAAGTCAGAGATTCGAATGACAGGTTTTCCACTCTCAAAAGCGCTAGTTGATCGTGAAATTATCATTGCTGGTGGGTCTGTCCAAGCCGCTCATTTTGCGATAGAATATGGTATAGCAATGAATATAGCTGGTGGTACCCATCATGCTTTTTACGCACATGGAGAGGGTTTCTGTCTTCTCAATGATATTGCCATTACTGCTAACTACCTTATTGATAATCGACTGGCCAGCAAAATATTGGTGATTGACTTAGATGTTCACCAAGGTAATGGAACTGCAGCTTTATTTCCAAACTCTAAAGATGTCTTTACCTTTAGTATGCACGGTGAAAAAAATTATCCCCATCGTAAGGAACAGTCCTCGTTGGACAGTCCGCTACCTGATGGAATAAAAGATGGAGCATATTTGAATTTATTAGCAAAAAATCTAGAGCTGATTAATTCAAAAATTTCACCGGAATTTATTATCTACCAATGCGGAGTGGATGTATTGGAAAGTGACAAACTCGGGAGATTGGGGTTAACGATTTCTGGTGTACGAGAACGAGATTTAATGATCTTAAATTATGCTAGGCAATTCAAAGCGCCTATCTTATGCTGTATGGGAGGAGGGTATTCGCCACAAGTATCTAAAATCGTGGATGCACACACACAAGTTTACCGATTGGCACAAGAATTATTTTTTTAAAACTTAACTCATTTTAAGAAAGTGACTTTGTGAGATAATTTGGAAACTCAATACTTTCTTTATATTTGCGACCTTGTCAACTATAACAATCAAAAAGTGAAAAAGGGATTAAAACTAATTGGAGCATTGGCATTCGCCTCAGTTCTTTTCTACAGCTGTGATAAAGCAGACAAATCAGGTAATACTCCAGATGGAACAACTGAATCAGCGGTTACTGGAGATTTGAAAATCGCTTATGTATATACAGACAGCGTAATCAACAAGTATGATTATTTTCTTAAAAGATCAGGAGAAATAACTGAAAAAGGAAAAAAATTCGAAGGTGATCTTCAAGGAAGAGCTAGAGGGTTTGAACAAGAAGTAGCAAATTTCCAACAAACTGGAGGAAATATGACTCCTAATCAGCAGCGAGCAAAACAAGAAGAATTAGTTAAGAAGGAGCAAAACTTAATGACTTATCGTGATAATTTGATGCAAGAATTATCTGTTGATGAGTCTGCGCTTTATGCAGAAGTTTATGATCGTGTACAGAAGTACATGAAATCTTTTGCTGAAACCAACAATATCGAAGTAATCTATAGCTATACTCGAGGTGGAGCACTTTGGTATGCTTCTGATGCACTTGACATTACTCCTACAATCATTGAAGGTCTAAATAAAGACTACGCAGCAGCACCTGCAGATACAACTCAGACAAAATAATCTGTAAATAAAATCATGAATTAGGAAGACCCGGTATTAAGCCGGGTTTTTTTGTGTTCCAAAATTGGGTATTTTTACCACTCTAAAAACAGAAAAAAACAAATGAAAATTACTGAATTTTTAAAGCATAATTATAGACATTTTAATGCCGCTGCCTTGATTGATGCAGCAGAAGGATACAAAACTCATCTTGATAGCGGTGGGAAAATGATGGTCACCCTAGCTGGAGCAATGTCCACAGCAGAGCTTGGTATATCCTTAGCGGAAATGATCCGTCAAGACAAAATTCAAATTATCACCTGTACTGGCGCAAACCTAGAAGAAGACGTATTCAATTTAGTTGCCCACGATTATTATGAGAGAATTCCTCATTATCGTGAACTTACGCCAGCTCAAGAGCAGGATCTTTTAAAGCGACATATGAATCGAGTAACCGATACTTGCATACCAGAAATGGAAGCCATGCGAAGAATTGAAAATGTGATTTTGGAGGAGTGGGTGAAAGCTGACCAAGCTGGAGAAGCTTTTTTTCCGCATGAGTTTTTCTATAAGATTCTCCTTTCAGGTAAGCTAGAAGAATCTTATCAAATTGACCCTAAAGACAGCTGGTTGCTTGAAGCTGCAAAGAAAAATATTCCAATCATTGTTCCAGGATGGGAAGACTCTACATTAGGAAATATGTTTGCCGGTCACGTGATCAGCGGTGATGTGAAAAATGTGCACACGGTTAGAACAGGTATTGAATACATGATGTTCTTGGCAGAATGGTATACAAATAATGCAACTGAAGAAAGTAAAGTAGGGTTTTTCCAAATTGGCGGGGGTATTGCAGGAGACTTCCCAATTTGTGTAGTACCTATGTTACATCAGGATTTACAGCGTACGAGTGTTCCTCTTTGGGGCTATTTCTGTCAGATTTCCGATTCTACTACTTCTTATGGCTCTTATTCAGGAGCTGTTCCAAATGAGAAGATCACTTGGGGAAAATTGGGGATCAATACGCCAAAGTTCATAATTGAATCTGATGCCACCATCGTTGCTCCATTGGTATTTGCCATCGTTCTTGATCAATAAATTATGACAAAATTCAGTAACTGGATTTTAAGAGCAAGCGGGCAATTCCTGCTTGCTTTTTTATTTCCAATAATTTCCTTTTCTCAAGATGTTCAATCAATTTCTGTAGCCAACAGCTCTAAAGACGATATGAATCCAGTTTGGATTGGAAATAATACACTACTATTCACCAGAGCATTTCACCCTGAAAATATCGGAGGAGTTACAGATCCTGGGGATATCTGGATGACTCAGCGGGGTTCTGATGGTATTTGGCAAGAAGCAGTGCATCGAGCCGACCTCAGTAGATCTGGGTATGATTTTACTTTAGGATTAGAGAATGTTTTGACGCTTCTAGTCTATCACCAAGAAGGTTCCGCTGTCGGACTTTATCAATATTCTAAATTTGGAATGGATTGGGATTTTCTCAGAAAGGTAAATCTACCTGGTTTGGTAGATTTGAATGGGCAAGTCTCTGGTAGAGTGGCTACAGGAGGTAAACAAATTTTTCTTTCTGGAAAAGGTTCTGATAGCAAAGGAAATGAAGATTTATATTTCAGTGAAAAAGTAGGAGTAATAGACTGGTCTCCTCTAACTAATTTAGGAAGCAACCTAAATACAGCTGGGCAGGAAATGAGTCCTTTTTATGATATCAGTTCTCAGAACTTATATTTTTCTTCCAATATGCTTCCAGGGGCAAATGGAAAAGATATTTATATAAGTAAAAGAATGGGAGAGAGTTTTGACTCTTGGAGCAAACCGGTAAAATGGGAACAATTGAGTTCTAACGGGTCTGATATATCTGTTACTTTCATTTCTCCCACTGAAGTCATTTGGACTAGCACTCAAAATTCAGATGGCTTCGCTGATCTTTTATCTTTTGGTGAGGCGGTAAAGCTTGAGATTCCAACAGAATTTGAACTTCCTTCAGTAAATCAGGTATTAGCTCAAACACCGCAATTTGCCCCTACTAAAACTGAAAATTCTGTAACAATCGTGCCAATTTATCCTTTATCGGCAGTAGGAATACCTGAAATCAAAATGGTTGATTCAACTATAGAGGTGGAAAAGGCAGTCTCTTGGTTTGTCGTTGATGCCAAGAATAAGGTTGAAGTTCCTTTTACTTTAAGTTGGGTTACTGAAAATAAATCATTTCAAGCCGATGCGAACTTTATAGTCAAGATATCCCAATTGCAGGAATCAAATGTGAAAGAAATCAAAGTTATCGCAAAAGGATACTTCCCAACTTTGATTCCTATTGGAAGTATCAAGAATAATGAACCGACAGTGGTGCTGATGACAAAAGCCGAATCTGGAAATATGGTTGTCCTTCGGGATGTAAGCTTCAAGAGAGGCACAGCAGAATTAGATGGGGAAGAAACGATTCGTTCTTTGACTGAAATTGCAGATTTCCTCTTGGAAAATCCTGATCTCCGCCTTCGGATTCATGGGCATACGGATAACGCTGGAGATCCAAGTTTAAACAAAGCACTTTCGCTAGAGCGTGCTAGCAGTGTCCGCACTTTTTTAACGGAAAAAGGTGTTCAATTTGAAAACCTACGAATTTCGGGTTGGGGAGGAATAAGACCAGTAGCTTCCAACTCCACAGAATCCGGTAGATCAAAGAATAGGCGAGTAGAGCTAGAAGTAGAGCAATAAAAAAAGGGATTTGAAACGATTTCAAATCCCTTTTTTTCATAATGAGTATCCTTTCGGATAGGATCGTTTCACAAACTGATTGGCAGGCTCGAAATTGGTGATTTTCATCGATGGTCCATCCCAAAGCAGCTTGATTCCACGTCCTGGGTAGTCAAATTGATTTGGATTTCCTCCAACTCGTGGCTCGCGGTAGTCATAGCTTCGGATGGCAAGATTCCCCATCAAAACTGACTCTGTCAGAGGTCCGGCAACTGAGAAAGGAGAGCTTAGGTTTTCGAATTCTGTAGAGCCATAACCTGCGATGCAGGCCTCAACCCAATTATTATAGTGGCCTCGATCTCCATCGGGTACTCGATACAAAGTTTCTGGAACTTTGACATCCTTGGTCCTAGAAGTTGGAAGCAGTTGTGGATTAACCCCATAAGTAGAGCACATCATTTTACCTTTGGTTCCTTCTATAATGACTCCATTTCCACCGTCACCCATTTGCTCATTTGGTTCCAATTCCTCTGGTCTGGTTGGCTGAATTCCACCATCCATCCAATGGAATTCTAAGTCCTCTTTTCCAGGACGGTCAAAACGTAGGGTAATATGTGAGGAGGGAGGACAGCTTTCAGGGAAATAACCTCTATTAAATTCTCCTACATAGACAGAACCCACGGAGCATTCTGCAGATTTAGGATAGCCAAGTCCAAGTACTCTAAAAGGTGGCTCCATAATATGACAAGCCATATCCCCTAAAGCGCCAGTACCATAATCCCACCAACCACGCCAGTTAAAAGGCACTAGATTCCCTACGTAGTCTTTTTTAGGTGCTGTACCCAACCAAAGATCCCAATCTAAATCAGACGGTGGAGCCATTGGCTCTGTCGGCCATTCGATGCCTTGTGGCCACACAGGTCGATTAGTCCAAGAATAGACTTTGGTAGCGTCTCCTATTAGACCCGCTTCATACCATTCCACCATTTTCCTAACTCCTTCACCAGAGGAACCTTGATTACCCATCTGGGTAACTACTTTATATTTTTGTGCGGCTTCTGTGAGCATTCTTGCCTCATAGATATCGTGAGAAAGCGGCTTTTGTACATAAACATGCTTACCCATTTTCATCGCCATCATTGCTGCTACAGCATGTTGATGATCTGGAGTGGAGACTGTGACAGCATCGATATTTTTCCCTTCCTTTTCAAGCATTACCCTGAAGTCTTTGTAATAAGGAGCTTTCGGATGCAAATCTACTGATCGTTTTGCCCGAGTATAATCTACATCACAAAGGGCTACGATTTCAACTTTACCACTTTTGAATACCCCGCTAACATCACTAAATCCCATTCCGCCAATACCAATACTTGCCACACGAAGTTTATCACTTGGCGGGATAAATCCAGTTCCACCCAGCACATGCCGCGGCACAATGTAAAATCCTGCGGTAGCAAGAGCAGATCCCTTAAGAAATGTTCTTCTGGAATTGGACGTCGTAGTTTTTTTCTTTTTCATAGATTTTGGATTCGATTTCAGATTAGCTCTACACTAATCTTGAAAGTCTGAGGAAAAATTGCTCCCATAATTTATCGAAAACCTTTTATCGAAAGTACTCGGGAGAATAAAATGTACCAAAAACTTTTTAAATGGCAAATTTTTAAATCTTATGGAGCGAATATTATCACTTTTGTTAACCTAAAAAACACAATTGATGATAAAAGTTTTATAAAAAATTGGATTAAGTTTGCTCAAACACTTTACAAACATGAAAAATCTTACTTGGGTATTTAGTCTTGCTTCATTGTTTTCGGCAAGTTCTTGTACTACCAATGGCCCTTCTATGGAGGAAACAGGACTAATTCCAATTCCACAGACTATCTCGATAGTATCTGGAAGTCTTGCCTTGGATACCGACCTTTCTATTCAATTGATAGGAACTGATCAAGGATTAAAATCAGTTGGAGACTATCTTGCAAACAGGATTCGTCCCGCAACAGGATTTGAGGTTCCAGTTGGAGCTACTGATGGAATTATAGTCTTAGAACTTATTTCTGGGGAAGCTTCTGAATCCTATGAATTAAATGTTTCTAATAATGACGTGCGTATTACATCTACTTCTTCTGCCGGCTTATTTTATGGTACTCAGACCTTGATACAATTATTTCCAACAGAAATAGAAAGTGCTGTTGTAATGAAAAGAGACTGGGTCCTTCCAAGAGGTAATATTAAAGATCGGCCAGAATTCAGCTATCGAGGAGCGATGCTTGATGTTGCGAGACACTTTATTTCTACCACCGATGTAAAGCACTACATCGATCAAATGGCTAAGTTCAAATTCAATTACTTACATCTCCACTTGACAGATGATCAAGGCTGGCGTATTGAAATTAAATCTTGGCCACAATTAACGATGATCGGTGGGAGTACAGAAGTTGGTGGGGGGAAAGGCGGTTTTTATACACAAGAAGAATACAAAGATTTGGTTGCTTATGCCGAACGTCAGTTTATCACTATTGTTCCAGAGATCGATATGCCAGGCCATACGAATGCTGCTTTAGCTGCTTATGGCGAGCTTAATCCAGGAGTCAATTTGCCTGATGGCGATAATTCCACTTTGGTTAAGGGGAAAATTGATTTCGATATTTTGGATAAGAATCCGGCAGCTGCCGAGCTTTACACTGGTATTGAGGTAGGATTTAGCACGCTTGCAACGAATAAAGAAAAGACGTACCAGTTTGTGGAGGACGTCATAAGAGAGCTTTCAGAAATCACTCCTGGACCATATATTCATATAGGTGGAGATGAATCTCTTGTGACTGACAAACCTGACTACATCTATTTTGTAGAGCGAATTCAAGATTTAGTTTTGGAATATGGAAAAGTAAGTTTGGGCTGGGATGAAATTGCTACAGGAAAACTTAGACCGGGCACTGTTTCCCAGTTTTGGGCAGACGAGGAGAATGCACGTCTTACTAAAGAGCAGGGAAACAAGATTATAATGTCCCCTGCAAAGAGAACTTATCTCGATATGCAATACGATTCCACAACTAGAATTGGCCTTCATTGGGCGGCATATATTGAGTTGGATGATGCGTATAACTGGGATCCAGCTACCTATGCTGACGGGATTAATAAGTTTGATATTTTGGGGGTTGAGGCACCACTTTGGACTGAAACAGTTGTCAATCGGGAAGACATTGAGTATATGGCATTTCCTAGGTTAGTCGCTATTTCAGAGGTGGCATGGTCCTCACCGGCTCGAAGATCATGGGAAAGTTTTCAATCGAGGATTTCCATTCAGGGTAAACGTTGGGAAATGAACAAGATCAGTTTTTATAGGTCCCCCAAAGTCACTTGGTGAAATTACAACATCAATAGAAGGCCCAGATTCAACTGGGTTTTTTTATTTCTTTAGCTAATTATTTTTTTGATATTGATGAAAATGAACCTAATATGCCATCTTTTTCAAGGCGAAAAGAATTGCAGAATTAAATATTTGAGGGATAAACTTATACTGTTGAATGGGTGATATAATTATTGGATTTGCCAATTGGATTTGGGGAACACCAATGTTGATTTTATTGATGGGAGGAGGTAGTGTTTTACTATTTCATTCCAGATTCGTGCCTTTTACTAAAATCGGACATGCAATTAGTCTTTTGAGGGGAAAGTATGATGATAGTAATGCCCCTGGCCAAATCACCTCTATTCAAGCACTTTCTTCTGCTATTGCTGCAACAGTAGGCTTAGGAAATATCAGCGGGGTTGCAATAGCAATTACAATGGGAGGTCCAGGAGCTATTTTTTGGATGTGGGTCTCTGCATTTGTAGGGATGGCTACCAAATTTTACACCTGTAGCCTTGCCATCATGTTTCGAGGCAAAGATTCAGCAGGAGTAGTACAAGGAGGTCCGATGTACGTGATAGAAGAGGGGATGGGAAAGAAGTGGAAGTTTCTCTCCTATATTTTCTGTATTGCCGGGATCATGGGACTTCTTGCTATTTTTCAAGCAAATCAACTTACTGCAGTGCTCCGCACCGTGGTTTTAGAGCCTGCTGGCTTAGATCGAGGAACCTCAACCAAGTGGATAATTGGGATCAGTATGATGGTAGTTGTCGCTATTGTTATTCTAGGCGGTATCAAACGTATTGCTAACGTGGCATCCAAATTGGTTCCTTTTATGGTTGGAATGTACTTCATCACAGTGATGGTTATAGTATATAAATACATAGGCGATGTACCTGAAATGTTGATAAAAATAGTGTCAGATGCTTTTTCAGGAGAAGCTGCAGCTGGAGGTGCTGTAGGAACAGTGATTATTATTGGTGCTAGGAGGGCGGCATTTTCTAATGAGGCTGGTATCGGAACTGCACCAATGGTTCATGGGGCATCTAAGAATTCTGAGCCAATCAGAGAAGGATTAATAGCTATGCTAGGGCCGTTTATTGATACAATTATTGTATGTACACTCACTGCATTGGTTATTATGCTTACAGGCGTTTGGCAGACTACTGAGTCGGATGGGGTTCGATTAACTTTAGCTGCTTTTGATCTGGCATTACCGGGAGTTGGTAGGTACTTACTAATGATCGCTGTACTGGTTTTTGCTCTTTCGACCATGTTTACCTATTCTTATTATGGCCATAAATGCTTCAATTATCTATTTGGAGCTGATAAAGCCGATTACTACAACTATTTCTATTTAGTTACCATCGTAATTGGTGCAGTTGCTTCGCTAGAAGTGGTCGTAAGTTTGGTTGATGGTATGTATGCTGTCATGGCGATCCCCACGATGGTTTCCACCTTTTACTTAGCGCCAAAAGTAAGAATAGCAGCAAAGGACTATTTCAAACGGATGAAAGCTCAATAAACATGCGGGTTCTTATTTCTCCAAATGCATTTAAGGGTACCATGAGTGCTCAAAAAGCTGGTGAAATTATTTCAGAATTTATTCATTCAAATTTTGATACAGCAGAAACACAAATTTCGCCTATTGCAGATGGGGGAGATGGAACCTGTCAGTTATTAACTCATGAATTAAACTTAGAAGAAATAAGTATTTGGTCTTTAGATTCTTATGGACTTCCAATCTCTTCTTTTTTTGGTTGGGAAAAAGAAGGGTCTAAAGCATATATAGATGTGTCGACGGCATCGGGATTAGGATCCATCACTAATAAAGACCTGAGTCCAAGCTTAGCTTCCTCTTATGGTACAGGTATTCTAATCCGAGAAGCAATAGCTTTAGGAGCAAAAGAAATTGTATTAGGTTTAGGAGGAAGTGCCACAATCGATTTGGGAATTGGAATCTTGGCCGCGATAGGGATTGAATTCTTGGATAAAAAGGGGAGAACCTTAACTCTTTTTTCACCTGATTATTTAAAAAGAATTCAACATATTCAAAGAACCCCCAAAATCCCTAAAGTAAAATTCACTTGTCTTTGTGATGTTAGAAATCCTCTTTTTGGGAAAAATGGTGCAATTCCAGTTTTTGGACATCAAAAAGGATTAGCTAAGATAGACATGATAGATTTTGAGGAAATATGTAAAAACGTAATAGAAAAACTATACTCGAAGGTTAATAATGTTTTTCAAGAGCAGGTAGGCTTTGGTGCAGCTGGGGGGATTGCAGCGGGCCTCAATGCGTTTTTTCATACTGAACTTCAGATAGGATCTGCATATTTCTTTAATCAGATCGATTTAGAGACTAAAGTGGCTTGGGCCGATTTAGTTATAACTGGAGAAGGCCGATATGATTCACAATCAAAAGAAGGAAAGGCCTCATACGAACTTTTGCAATTATCCAAAAAAATGGGCAAAAAAACGATTCTAATAAGCTCTGGAAAAGAAGGTCGAAGCGATGGATTTGATCAGGTAATTTCTCTTCCTGATTTAGATTTTTCACTGCCCAACTATAAAGAAATAGCTGAGAATAATTTGAAGAAAGAACTCAATTTGAGTTCTGGGTTAGATATTTGGACATAAAAAAAGGGAGACATGCTCCCTTTTATATCAATCAATTCTATTTAGTCATCGGACTTTTTACCCTTGAAAGTGCTTCTCAAGTCAACGGCAGATATTCCTACGCCTAATCCAATCAAAATGCAGACAATCAAAAGGAAAGTTTGAGCACCTGGAGCAATCGGAGAACTGAAAACATCTAATAGTATCATGTATTAATTTTTAATTGTTTTTGATTAACGAAGATAAAATCTACTATTGGATTAACCAAAGAGAATAATCTTAATGTACATCTTTAGTCTATTTCATCGTCTAAATCCTCTTCGATATCACTGGAATCATCATCAAGATCATTTTCGTCAAAATCTACAATGTTATCGTCAATGAATTCATTATCCTCATCTAGATCGTACTCATCTTCAAAATCAGAATTAAAATCATCATCATCATCTAAATCATTCACATTATTGAAATCATCGTCAATATCAGTCATAGCACTGTTGTAAAGTGGTTTTAAATAAAATACACAGCTAATTAATAATTTTTTTTCTTCCTAAAAAAGGGTTACAACTATTTTTTTTTCTTGAGATATTTCATTTTCCTTTAACCAATTCTTTCTGAGTAACTTAGACCAAGAAATCATATAAAAAATGACATCTTCTTTCTTGTTTTTTGAAAGCGAATTCCGCTTCTCTATCGACATCTCTGCAAGTATAATCGGATCAGATAATCGCTCTAAATGTGCTAAATCAACTGTTGTTAATCCGAAATCGAGCATTCTTGTAATCATTAAATCCATAGGATAGCCGCTAGTCGGGCAATAATCAATCAATTGCTCGTTCCAATCACCATGCCTTTGCATAGCGTAGCTATGAATTTCACCTTTTTCTAATTTAGTTAATTCTTGAGCCAAGTTGCCGCAATTGCATGCACCCATGTGACCCCATTGATAAGGAGATCCATTCTTAAGTTTTGAGACAGTTTTCTCAATTGCAGCAATCAGTTCAGGATTGGGATTTGCCATTTGTATTTCTTTTGGTTTAAGTTGATAACCAATATCACAAACAACGGTTTTGAAAAATAAGATTTAAATCAAAAAAAATCCAATTTAATGGGTCAGTTAAATATTGTCTTTATATAGCTTTTTATTAAAGGTTTAGAAAGATACTTCTTCACGATTGAGTAGCTACCTGCCTTCGTAATATCTCGTTCGTCAACCGAACTGCTAAGAATGTAGACCTCGGGTCCGATATTTTCCGGTTCAAAAATGTCTAAGAAATCCCAGCCTGTCATCTCCGGCATATTTAAATCTAAAAAAAGGTAGTTGGCTTTAATAGAATAAATTTCATTTAACGCTTTTTTAGCGCCTTCATACTTAAAAAACTGACATGGCTCATTTACATTCCTCAAAATAAGCTTTTCAGTCACAAAAGTGCTGATAGGGTCATCATCGATAAGTACAATTGTCAACATCAAAATTGGTATAATGAAATGCATTAAAAATAATACATAGGTAATATCTATTAATTTATTAACAAAATTGTCACCAAACTATCTTTAAAAACTAAATAATTGTTTTTCAATTACTTGAATTAAACCTTTCCTTTCCACTTAAAAGATGGAAAAAAAGCATAAAATCTGAAGCTAGGCTATATAGCGGATACTTGAAAGTTGCAGGTTTATTTTTTTCAAAAAAGAAATGCCCGACCCAAGCAAAGCCATATCCAACAATTGGGATTGCAAATAATAGGGAAAAATTCCCAAGGAAAATGGCTATAATTAAAATAACAAAGAGTGACCCAGTGCCAATGAAATGAAGTTTTCTGCTTGTTGCGTTCTGATGTTCAGATAGATAATAAGGGTAAAACTCCCTTAAAGTTTGGATTCTTGATTCCATTTTATTCGGAGGTTATTGGTTCGCAGTTTCTATTTCGCTAATAAATCGTTCGACAATTTTATTTATCGTCTTCAGAATTTTATTGTCTTTGGATTTGGGACTGGAAACTTCAGTTACTCCTGTCAAAGTCATTAGAAATTCATCTTCTTTGGGATCTATGAAATCCACGATAACTTGCACCAATTCGTAGTTGTTTGTAGAGTTTCTGCTCATATTATTGTACATATTTGGGTTATACATCCACGGATCCCACACTCGATAACCCCATAAAGGATAAGGATTAAAATTATTCACTACTTCTCTTTGCCTTGGATCTTCATTTGAAGTATATCGAATTATAAGATCTGGCTGGATTTTTTCATAAATCATTCCCTGATCTTCAAGTGCTTCCTGTAAACGAATCTGTACCTGAGCATCAATAAACTGTGAGGCAAATCCCCTCATTCCCACTTCTTTATTGATGATCACAAAGGATTTATAGGTCTTTTTTATTTTCAACTCAGCATTTTCCTTGAAGACATCAATGGTTGCACAAGAGGATAGTAATGCGAAGATGATTAATGGAAATAGAAGCGTAAACTTCAGTGATTTTTGCATTTTTATCCGTTTTGATAGAAAACGATTAATTATTCAGTAAAGTTAAAATTTACAACTAAAACGAAAAACAAGTACCATTGCGTGCATATTTCTTCAGCTTCAAACCCTATTTTTGGATTAAAGATTAAAAAATGACTAGACCAGACTTCGATGATATTTTTATGGAATTGGCAGTTAACCTTGCCAAAAGATCGCATTGCATCAAAAAACATGTTGGAGCGGTATTAACCAAGGATACGCGAATAATCTCCATCGGCTATAATGGACCCCCAGCTGGCACGCATAATTGCGATATTGAATTTCCTGATAAAGGATGTGCCAGAGATAGTAAGGGAAGTTGCTCATTGGCATTACATGCCGAGCAGAATGCAATTCTTTACGCTGTAAAGAATAATACTTCTGTGGAAGGTTCTACTTTGTACGTTACGCTTTCGCCATGTCTTGCCTGTGCAAGAATTATCTTCTCAATGGGGATTTCAAAAGTAGTTTTTTTGTATTCCTATGCTGCTTACAAGGGAATAGGAAGTGATGAAGGAGTTGATTTTCTACGGAAATTCGGAGTTGCTGCTGAGCAATACTGCAAATCCATCGAATCACACGACGTTTTAATCTAGACGAAATTCACTTCTGGACTTAATTCCACGCCAAATTTTTCGGCTATTGACCGCTGGATTTCTTTCGAGAGTTTTACTATTTCTTCGCCTTGACCATTTCCGTAATTAACTAAGACTAAGGGCTGATTCTGGTGGACACCAACTTCCCCAATTCGTTTTCCTTTCCAGCCGGCCTGTTCGATTAGCCATGCAGCAGGAACTTTTACCCCTGATTCATTTTCATATCCAGGAATCGAAGGATACTTTTCTTTCAATTCCTCGTATTTTGATTTGTCAAGAGTAGGGTTTTTAAAGAATGAACCTGCATTTCCAATCACCTTTGGATCAGGGAGTTTGGATTGACGAATAGTGATTATGGCATCTGATATTACTTTGAGGCTTAGTTCTTTTATTCCTCTTTCAGCAAGGGTTTCTTGGATTGCTCCATAACTTATTTTGAACTCTGGGTTTTTCTGAAGACGAAACGTTACCGAGCAGATTACAAACTTATTTTTCAACTCATGTTTGAATGCGCTTTCACGGTAACCAAATTGGCAAGCTTTGGCATCAAAGATTTTTATACTTAAGTCAGCTCTATCCAAGGCAATCAAGCTTTCAAATACTTCTTTGATCTCAACGCCATACGCACCAATATTCTGCATAGGCGAGGCGCCAACCGTTCCAGGGATCAAGGAGAGATTTTCGATACCGCCCCAATTATGCTCGATCGAATAGTCCACCAAATCATGCCAAATAACTCCTGCCCCAACTTCTAACAGGATAGTTTCCTCATTTTCGGTTATTACTCGAATTCCTTCTAACTCATTCTTAATGACTAGAAAATCAAGATCCTGAGTAAGTAAAATATTACTTCCACCACCTAAGATTAGAACCTCAGTAGCCTCTGCTTTTGCCCAGGCCAATAACTCTTTAAGCTCTTCTACAGTTTTTGCAATAGAAAAATATTTAGCTTTTTTATCGATCCCAAAAGTGTTATAACCTTTCAGCGAAATGTTTTGTAGTATATTCATAAATCAATCCTTGTCCTGCGAAATAAGCAAGATTTTAAACCAATAGGAAATCTAAAAAACTTCCAAAACATTATTTGATGAAAGAAATCCTGATCAATGGAATCCGAATCCGCCAAGGTCAGTCCATGAATATTGAACTACCGATTGCCAAATTACCTACACATACCCTCATCGATCTACCTATTTTTATTCGATCGGCTAAAGAAGAAGGGCCTGTGGTCCTTATCAGCGGTGGGATTCATGGAGATGAAATAAATGGAGTAGTGACAGCTAAGCGACTCTTGGAAGAAATGGACGAAAGCTGGAAACTTTTGAAAGGGACCTTGATTTTTATTCCTCTTGTGAATATTTATGGGTTTTTATCTAACACTCGGACTTTTCCTGACGGAAGAGATTTAAATAGAAGTTTTCCAGGAAGTAAGAAAGGCTCTTTGGCCGGAAGAATTGCTTACATATTGAATGAACAAATCATTCCTCAGATTGACTATGGTGTTGACTTTCACACCGGAGGTCGGATGCTAAGTAATCATCCTCAAATCCGAGTCGACTACACTGATAAAGTAGCGTTAGAACTAGCCAAATCATTTGGAACTCACTACGTGGTCAATTCCAAATACATCGAGAAATCTTTCCGGAAAGCTGCTTTTAAGGCTAAAAAAAGAATCCTCGTTTTTGAAGGTGGTGAATCAATGCGATTAGATGACTATTCGATTGAAGAGGGAGTAGTGGGAACAAAGCGATTTCTAGCTAGTTTAGGAATGATAGATTTTAGTGCGGAGCCTCATGAGACTATTTTCCTCAAAGAAAGTAATTGGGTTAGAGCTAAAGCCTCTGGGATTTTCAACTCTAGCATAAAATTGGGGGATTCTGTAAAAAAGGGTCAGATTTTGGCACGGATTTCAGATCCCTACGGACAAATAAAAGTACCTGTGAAGTCACCTGCTGATGGTTTTGTTCTGGGATTGAATAATCTTCCGGTCATCAATGTAGGCGATGCGCTAGTACATATTGGAAATGAATAGAAGTGGGTTTTTTAGCTTCTAGCAAACAAAATTTTAAACTTATGTCTGTTTTAAATTCTTTTAGGCAAATCAGAAATCATTCAACTGAACTTTGCAAAAACCTGTTAATCGAAGACTTTGGTATCCAAGCTTCGGGATTTGTCAGTCCTCCTAAATGGCATTTGGCGCACACTACCTGGTTTTTTGAGCAATTTATTTTGATTCCAAATCAGCCAACTTATAGAGTCAAACATCCCCAGTTCAACTTTCTCTTTAATTCCTATTACAATACATTAGGCAGTCGGACTGCAAGAAATCAACGTGGGCTGATGTCGCGACCTCCAGTTTCTGAAGTTTTAGAATACAGATTCTACGTCAACGAGGCTATGGAGCGTTTAATCTTTGAAAAGGGATCAATTATAGAAGACTTGATTATTTTGGGATTAAACCATGAACAGCAGCATCAGGAGCTTTTGATCACGGATTTGAAATATAGCCTCTGGCACAACCCGCTGGATCCAGTGGTAATGAATGTAAATGAGTATCCTATCGAGGAAATAAAAGATATCAAATGGATCAGCAGCGATGCTGGTGTATATGAAGCTGGTCATCAAGGAAAAAGCTTTTCATTTGATAATGAATTAGGTCGTCATCGGGTGTTTTTGGAAGCTTTTGAAATTTCAAGTTTACTTGTGACCAATGGAGAATATTTAGAATTTATCGAGTCAGGTGGTTACCAAGATCCTATTTACTGGCATGATGAAGGTTGGGCTTGGGTAAAATCTCTAGATAACAAGGCTCCATTATATTGGGAAAAATCTGATAAGATTTGGACCTATTACACACTTGATGGTCGAAAGCCTGTAGCACTAGCGGCTCCTGTCGCTCATGTAAGTTTTTATGAAGCATCAGCTTATGCCAATTGGAAGGATTGTCGATTGCCAACAGAGTTTGAATGGGAGGCTTCTAATTCCCGATTTTCATGGGGCAGTCGATGGGAATGGACAAATTCAGCTTATTTGCCCTATCCAGGCTTTCAAGTTGCTCCTGGAGCTCTAGGGGAATACAATGGAAAATTTATGATTAATCAAATGGTACTTCGTGGCGCATCGGTAGTCACACCAGAAAATCATTCCAGAGCTACATATAGAAATTTTTTTAACCCTCATTTTAGATGGCAGTTCATGGGAATTCGACTAGCAAAATCAATTTAAGTTATGAACGCAAAGAATTCTGATTGCGGATCTTTTGCTCAAGATGTACTTCTTGGCCTTAGTTCCAATCCAAAAACACTTTCATCAAAATATTTCTACGATGCAAAGGGAGATAAGCTCTTCCAACAAATCATGGAATTGCCCGAATATTACCTGACTCGAAAAGAGTTCGAAATCTTAGAAAAGCAACACGAGGAAATACTAAAAACCATTTTGGATCTTGGTGTACCCTTTAATTTGGTTGAGCTTGGAGCTGGGGATGGTCAGAAAACGAAAATTTTACTTCGTTATTTAGAAAAGAAGCAAGCTTCATTCAGCTACTTCCCTATTGATTTCTCAGCGACAGTTTTGGAAGAATTAATTGAAGACCTAGAAGTTGATTTTCCAAATCTTCCGGTTACAGCTATCGAAAATACATATCGTGGGGCATTGCGAGAGAAGGCTTGGGAAAATGGTAGAATGACATTGATTCTATTTATGGGGGCAAATCTCGGCAATTTTCAACTCCAAGAAGCATTTGAAATCTTAGATCATCTTAGGATAGGATCCTCCTATGAGGACTTTGTGTTGATTGGGCTTGACTTGAAAAAAGACCCCCAGACTATTCTAAATGCTTACCATGATTCCAAAGGAGTTACAGAAGCATTCAATTTAAATCTCCTTACTCGAATCAATCGTGAGTTAGGAGCAGATTTCAATGAAGATTCTTTTCTCCATTGGCCGACCTATGATCCTATTAGTGGTGAATGCAGAAGTTATTTAGTCTCAAAAAAGAAGCAGACGGTTAACATAAATGGAATAAATCAGGCTATTCATTTTGATGCCTTTGAGCCAATATTCATGGAAGTGAGTAAAAAATATAGTTTAGGAGAGATCCAAGATCTAGCTAACAGGGCTGGCTTTAAACACATTCAACACTTTACTGATTCGGAAAATTTATTTGTAAATTCTTTATGGCAAAAAGCCTAATATGATTATCCGCAATGATGCCAGTACCATTGTTTTCTTTGGTTGAGAGGCTGGATGACCGATTACAGATGACCGCAGTGGCCTAGAAATCATTGTTTACCCTAGTTTCTATTACCTTTATCTCCTTACTGGTATAAAAGCGGATATACATAAAGCCTAAATAAAAAAAGCAACGAATTTCAAATCGTTGCTTTTTTTGATTTAAGGATTAACTAAAATATTCCTTTAGTCCTTCAAGCTTTTCTTCTAGCTCAGCTTCCTTTTTGCGGTAGTCTTTGACATCTGCAAGCGGACTATTTACGGAGAAATAATATTTGATTTTAGGCTCAGTGCCTGATGGTCTTGCAGAAATTTTGCTTCCGTCTACTAGGTAAAACTGCATCACATTAGACTTATCCATAGCTAGTGCTTCTTTCTTGCCGGTTTTGACCTCTGTAATCGTCGATTCCTTCACATCCACAATTCGATCTACGGCCACTCCATTCATTTCTGAAGGAGGATTAACACGGAAGTCATTCATCAATGCCTGAATCTGTTCCGCACCATCTTTACCTTTTTTAGTCACCGAAATCAATGACTCTTTGTAGAAACCGAATTGCTGGTAAACCTCTGCTAGAATATCAAATACGGTCTTCCCTTTTGTTTTGTAATAAGCAACCACTTCTGCCACCATGGCGCAAGCAGACACTCCATCTTTGTCACGGACAAAATCCCCAACCAAATATCCATAGGATTCCTCTCCACCGGCGATAAATTTTTGTTTCCCTTCCAGTTCAAGAATGATAGCTGCAATATTTTTAAAACCTGTCAATACTGAGAAACAAGTCACCCCAAAACCTTTGGCTATCTCATCGATCAATTCCGTGGTGACAATAGTGTTCACTATAAATTGGTTACCGTCAAGCTTTCCAGCGTCCTTCCATCTGCTCAAGAGATAGTAAGTCAGAAGCGTTCCGGTTTGGTTTCCATTAAGCAATTCGAATTCGCCTTTTCCATTGGGAACAGCAGCTGCATAGCGATCTCCATCTGGATCACAAGCCAAGACAAGTTCAGCATTAACTTCTTTCCCTAGCTTAATAGAAAGTGTCAAAGCCTCTGCCTCTTCCGGGTTTGGATAGATGACTGTTGGGAAAGTACCATCTGGTTCAGCCTGCTCCTTTACAATATTAATATTAGTAAATCCAAATGCTTTCAAGCCCGCTGGGACCATTTTTCCAGATGCACCATGAATAGGAGAGAAGACAATAGGCATATCTTTCTGTGCCTGAATAGCTTCAGGAGACAAACTTAAGCCTTTCACCAAATCCAAATAAATCGCGTCAAAGTCTTCTTCGATGTAATGAAATAGCGAATCATTCTTTTTCCAATTTACCTTATCAAAGGAAGTGATTTTTTGAACTTCCGTGATGATGTTTTTATCATGAGGAGCTACTACTTGGGCACCATCTTCCCAATAGGCTTTGTAACCATTATATTCTTTTGGATTGTGGGAAGCAGTGATCATCACTCCGCTTTTACAACCAAAATGACGAACGGCGAAAGACAGCATTGGTGTAGGTCTCATTTCTTTAAAATACAAAACCGTGATCCCATTTGCGGTCAAAACATCCGCTGTAGTGGTTGCAAAAAGCGTATTGTTGATTCGGGAATCGTGCGTAATCGCCACTTTGATAGCTTCATTTGGAAAGCATTTCAAGAGATAATTTGCCAATCCCTGAGTAGCCATTCCGATGGTATACACATTAATCCGATTAGTACCTACGCCCATTAAGCCACGAAGACCGCCTGTTCCAAATTCTAAATCTTGATAAAAGGAGTCGATCAATTCGGTCGGATTGTTTTGAATCAAATTTCTAATCGCGGATTTAGTTTGCTCATCCACGTTACCATTTAGCCAAGATTCGGCTTTTGAAAGAATAGCAGGGTCTATTGAAGTCATATTTGTAAAAATTTCAGTATGGGTCTAAGATATGTATTTTTTAAAAAATGCCATTCGACCAGATCAAATGAATTACTAGTATTCTTAATCTGACTTAGCTCAAATCATCATTTCATCAAATAAATGTTTTTATCACAAGGACTTTGGCCTAATTTAGAACTTGCTATAAATCACCCTAAATGCTATGAAATCAGTTCTTAACCGGTTAAGCCTAAGTTTAATCTTAATATTTTCACTGTATTATACTGCTTCAGCTCAAGAAGACATCGCTTATGAACGCGTTTACTTAAGTGGAAAGGATATCTCCTCACCTGTCATATGGGATTTTAAAGTTTCAGAAGGTCAAAACAGTCAGGTCTGGTCAAAGATCAAAGTTCCTTCTAACTGGGAAATGGAGGGATTTGGAACCCTAAACTATGGTCATGATCATCGTGAAGCTGATCGAGTGCTTGGAAAAGAAATTGGGTATTATAAGCATAGCTTCAATGCTGAGTCCAATTGGAAAGGCAAGGTCATTCGATTGGTTTTTGACGGCGTAATGACTGATACTGAGGTTAAAATAAACGGGAAATTAGTTGGACCAATTCATCAGGGAGGTTTTTATCGCTTTTCATATGATATTTCTCGATACCTGAACTTTGGGAAATCAAACCTCCTTGAAGTTCAAGTTAAAAAGCATTCAGATAATATGTCTATTAACAAAGCTGAGCGTGAAGCTGATTTCTGGATATTCGGAGGAATTTTTCGCCCAGTCTTTTTGGAAGTTTTACCAAAAACTTATTTCACTCGAATCGCAACTGATCCGAAAGCGGATGGAAGTTTGATTTCTTTACTGACATTCAGTCAAATTCCTAAAAACGCCAAAGTACAATTAGAGATACTAGATCAAGGATCTAGCGCTGTATTAGCTACTTTCTCCCAAGACATTAACTCGGATTCAGTCTGGATGAAAAACCAAATTCTCGGAATAAAACCCTGGAATCCTGAAGCTCCGAATCTTTATGATCTTCGCTATTCATTGATCCAAGACGGAGAACTCATCTATCAAAAAACAGAACGAGTTGGATTTCGAACTATCGAACTTCGTAAAAGTGATGGCTTCT
>JBLGAM010000013.1:0-49889 GCA_047612305.1 Planctomycetota bacterium
AGATACCCCAAATACATCACCAAAAACCAAGTCAGTGGATACCAGCGGATCTCTGGAAATAAAGTGTAGAGCTTGGAGAAAATCCAGCTTAGCAGGGGGTGAATAAATACAGCATAGGATTCAGGAGTACCGGTATAAGCTCCGGAAACCAACCACATCATCAGCTCATCGTCGTTGGTCTGGAAGCGCCAAGGAAGGAACCAAATGACAATCATAGCCAATAAGCCTAAAATTGCCCAAATTCGAAATACGGATCTAATTCCTAATTTCTCCATAGTACTTGCAATTTTTCTCCATCGGGCTGAATCAGTTCATCCTTAGTCTTCCATCTTTTTTGGTCAAAAGGGAAAGTCTCTCGCTGATTGAATAGAATCAATTCCAATTCGTCCCCATTTCCCAGAAAAATCTTTGCTTGGCTGGGTTTCCAATAGCCGGGGATATGTGGTGAAGTTCGATTGAGAAGATACAAAAGTCCAGGATTCAGGTACAAAGAAGCAATTTCTCCAGATTCAAAAGGTTCAATTTCAAACTTTAACTTTTTCAAAAAGTCAATTTGAGGTTTGGAAAGCAAGATTTTTTTACCGGGTCTATACTCCCAAGAATAACTTGAATCCCAAAGATAGCTTCCTTCAAAAGGAGTAATCCAAATCCCCACGATGACCAGAAGCAAAGACGAAACAGCAGAAAATCGGTGAAAGGCAATTTGAAATTTGACTGAATTAGTTTGAATCAACAGCGCAAATGCGAAAAGCCAGAACACCCAGTAATGTATCCCAAGTCGCATCCAGTAAACATTACTTCCAAAATGGAGTAGGAAAGGGAGTGCTATTAATACAAAAATGAAGAATCTCTTTTTAGATTTGAATTGCTTCCAATTGACCTGTCCCATTTGCATCCCAATCAAAGCAAAAGTGGTTAGAGGAAAAATATGACTCCATTCTTCCGTGATCCTAGTCCAATAAAAAACAGCGCAAAGAACAAAAGTCGCTAGCACAAGAACTGTGGAATAAAGTTTACTCAAATCATGTTTCAATTTTCCGGCAATCAAGAAAAAGAAAGCAGCAAAAAGGATCCAGAAAATACCAACCATCGTGAACCTGATTAAAAGGACCATGCTGTAATCCTGACGCTGATGCAAAAACCCCTGTTCGGCGAAAAGTCTGCTCAATGCATTTTCCTGAAAAAGGATAAAAAACAAGCCTTCAAAAAAGATAAAGGGAGTAAGAAGAAATAATACATATTTGAAATTCAATTGTTTGTTGAACCCGAAATAAAGAATCGTCAAAAATCCAAGCAGAAAACATACCGTAATCTTGGAATAAAAGAGTGTCAAAAATACAAGCCCTAGAAGCAGCCAATACTTCCAATTCAATGCTTCATTAGAAACAATTCCAAGCCAAAGGCATACTGCGACTACTGAAATTGAATTGTACGAAAGTGACGCCGGCAAAAAACCATAGCCCGCGAATAGACCTGTTAAAGCCAAAAGGAAAATCGGGAAGGAAATCCGACTTGCTTTCTGGAGATTTTTCCAGAAAAAGGCTAACCCAAATGCACCAAGGAAGTAGCTTATCAATCTGAAGACTCGCAAACCTTTGATCCCGAAGTCTATTCCACTGAATTTGAAGATTAGCTTAAAAAAGAGATCATAATTAAAAATCCCTCCTAGATTCTGCTGGTTTGGATCAGCGAGAAGGACGTAAAGCCCCTCATCAGAGAAATCAAAACCTCTGGGAATCGCAATAATGATGACCAAAATTGTAAAAAATACTAGCACCCTTTGCATAGTCTAAATTGGGACTTTTTTTAAAATTCTAAAAACAGATAGCTTCATATCCTCTTATGGAAATATCTGGTTCATTCGAAAAATGAATAGTTTTGAATAAATAAGCTAAAAATAAGGTGAAAAATACCCTGTACAGGGTATAAAATTTTAATTATCACCTAGTAAATTTACCATGAGGTGATATAACAACTTTTAATATTATTGTTTCAGCAAATCCTAAGGAGATTTTCATCAAATTTTTATCTCTGTTTTAAAATTTAAAGTCCCGGGTAACCGGGACTTTTTTTGTGAAAGGAATCTACCCTCACAAAATTTATAGAATTTCTAACTAACAAATAAGCTATTACTCATCGGGAAATCAAACTCATCCCTCGTAGTTTTTAAATGTTTCACCCTTTCACGCCTTAGGAATTAATTAGAATTTTTAGCGAATAACCTCCTACCACTTTTAATTGTATTGACGTTTTAGGACTTTAAAGTTGGTGATGGATTAGGTTCTGCTCTTTCCTATTATAATTCTTGTAAAGAAGCTGAAAGAGTCTCTTTTAAATTTAGAAAAATCAAAAAACTCTGGATATAAATCAATGATTTATTAGAAAAATTAAACTGTATGGATAAATAGCTCAAAATCTAACGAAAAATACCCTGTACAGGGTATAAAATCTCAAAAGTCATCTTGTAAATTTATATCAAGGTGATTAAACAACTTTTTATATTATTTTTTAAAAAAATTTTTAAGGGATTTTTTATATTATTTTTTTTCCCTTTTTACAAAAAAAGTCTCGCGATACCGGGACTTTTTTTTATGCCTCTCCCAAGCATCTGAACTTAATGTTGTCCTGATACTTTAGGACTCGCTTCTACCCTTAATTTAATGCAAATTTGCTTTTTCTTGGGCTAAGAATCATTCTTTAACACAGCAATTTCAAAGAGTATAGTCTGATTATCGCTCTACAATATTCCAGTTTAAATCACGATGGAACGGTCAAACCATTACAGGCCTATCGTTCTTTTGGCTTGGCCCAAAGGAACCAAAAAGCCAAGACATGGAAATGCTTCTCCCTGCATGCCACCGCCGGCCCGCTTCCATGTCCTCCCACAGCCTTAAGGATGACACATTGAAGAAACCTTCCATGATTGATTTTCCGCTCCAGCGGTAAATTAATATTGATTTCAGTTCCAAAGTTTATGGTTGAGCATGACCACAAAGAAGTCAAACCATTCCTAGCCCGTGGTGAGGCACGAAACCCAGGGTGGAGAGGAATGGCTGATTGCACTCCCACGCAGAATCTACCTTTGGAAAATGAAGTTGCGTACGGGAGGATGGTAAGGGGTTTGTTCCCTCAGGAAGGATATAAAGGTTTCCTATTACTATTATTTTCTTAAGAGTGATCACAGGATACATCAAAGCAAGAATTTGACGCGGTGTATTCTTCAAACTTTCCAAAGAATGTTTATCAGCTTATTTAATCAAAAATCTCTATGCCAACTTCATTAAATTCGTGGTAGTACCTAGTACTTTAGAAGTTGGATCAATCAGAATATACATGAGTACCTACCTTAACTGACGCCCCAATTCTTAATAGAATCTCACTTCGCAGTCAGGACTAGTCTTTTTGAAATTGTCGATAGCGCGTTGACTTAATCTCGTATTGAAGCAGGAGAGCTTTTTAAGACTCCCTAAATCCTCAATAGGTCTCAAAGATCTTAAATTGGTACTGGCTACATCCAACTCTTCCAAGCTAGTTAGACTTTCCAATCCCTTGAGTACTCTCAGATTTGTTCCGGAAATATTCAAGACTTTAAGGTTCACAAGTGGGGAAAGTGAGGTCAGATCCTCTATTCCGGTATTACTGATATTCAGCTGATCCAGTTTTACTAATTTACTGACAGGTGAGAAGTCAATTACCGGAACTTGAGAGATGGTTAATTTTTCCAATAAGCTAAGTTCAGCTACTGGCAAAATCGAAGCCAAAGGAGCGTCAAAAATCGTCAGAGAACGAAGATTGACAAAGATGGTTAGCGGAGAAATATCAGCAATAGAAAGGCTTTGAAATGAGAGTGAGGATACGGAAGTCATTCGGTGCAGTTGTTCTTCGGAAGGCTTCTCCCCCATTTCAAACTGTTTTCTAAAGATTCCCTGCCAAATAGGGTCAATGCCTTCCCACCAAGAATCCAACTCATCGATACGATAAATGATAGTTAGCTTTGGGTTCTGTGAAAGAATTTCCGGAATCTCTTCCGGGAAAATTTTGGAATTATCTACGTTGATGTACTCTAGATTTTCAAGTGCTAAAACATCCATAATTGATTCGACGGGGCTACCTGCCAAGTCAATACGAATAAGATTTTCGTTTTCAATAATTGGAGCAATTGAGCTCACATTGGTATTTTTCCCTATGATTTCAATCAATGTTCTCACTTCACTCAAGGGAATCAAATCTTGAACCGGAGTACCCGAAAAATCAACTTTCTCCAACTTTACAAATCGTGTAATAGGATTTAGTGCTTCGATTCCTGATTCGCTTAAATCTAAAGTCGTCAATCCGATAGTTTGAGTTAGAATTTCGATCGATGGATCGTCAGAGGAAATGGAGGGGAATTCCTTTTTGAGGACCGCCTTCCAGTTTGGAGTAAGCTTTTCCCACCAAGAATTCAGGTCTTTCACATGATGAATCAATAACACCGATGGATTGCTTCGAATAAAATTATCCGCTGAACTCACGGAAAGTCCCGTCTCATCGACCAGTACTTTTCGGAGCGATTTCTTACCACTTAGGGAAGAGATATCAGTCAACTGAGTTTTGGTCAGATCAATCACTTCAAGCTCATTGAATCCTACGAATACCGAAAGATCAGTAAGATTGGTTTCGGAGAGATTCAAATACTTTATGGATGTAAGGCTTTGAAGGGCGGAGAAATTGATCAGGTAGTTCTGACTCAGATCCAGTTCTTTGAGGTTTTTCAGCTTTTGAATATGTTCTCCATTGTTGAACCCACTATTTGGTAGGATCAAGCGCTGCAGGCTATCAAATTCATTCAGCACTGCAAAGCTCATAATTGGAGTTTGGGAAGCTTCCAAAGATTGCAGTGACTTTAGATTGGTCAATAATCCTATGTCAGAAATTTTGGTAGAAGAGATATTTAAGCTTTTCAGCTTATCGGCATATTTGATAAATTGAATGTCGGAGGTTGGAGTGTTTGAGACGTCCAAATGCTCCAGAAAGGTAATATTCGAAATCGGACCTAAAGCAGTGATTTTGGTATTGCTCAAATCTACATAGCGAAGCTGACGCAACGCCTCGATAGGACTCAGGTCTAGGATAGCGGTAGTACCTGAAAGATCAAGACTATCTACGCTAACAAATCTATAAAGCTGATTTATATCTACGGAGTCGAATTCAGAAAGCTGGAACCGAGTTTTGAAATAGCTTTTCCATTTCAGATTGATCCCTTTCCACCACTCTAGCAATTCCTCGTCTCTACTGACTTTGGTCGTGTAGATACTGGCAATCTTGATTTCCCCTGTTTTTTCTTGAAGATTCACTTCAACAAACCGTGGCTTTGTATTGGAAACTTTTTCGTTTTTCGTTCCTACTGCAGTAATGGTCTGATCTAATGATGCAACAAAAAAGACAGATCCATCATCCTTTTGATAGGGTTTCACATCACGTATTTTGAACTTGAAATTAATGTCTTTGTAGAAAAATTCGATATCCTTCAAATAAGAAGTCACGTCTTTATTGGTGACTACTTTTCTATCAAGAAGCAAATCGTCTTCTACTTGAACTAGACCATCTCTAAAAATCTTCAAATAGCTCTCACGGATGACTACATCTTTATCTCGCGCGGAAGTCTCCTTTGAGCCAATGGTATTTAAAAGGTATTCCAAAAAGCGAACTTGATCTTCAACTTTTGAGGAATAGCTATCAATTTCGTCTTTGGTGTAGCCTTTTATCGTTTGTGTGAAGCCGGTATAGCTTACAAGAAGCAATAAAAGGGTAAAAAAGATCCTATTAATTCTGATCATAAATGTATTTCTGAATAGTTTCTTTATCACCTGGTCCAAGCTTGACCAGATTAGAAATCAACCAACCGGTATTAAAACCTGGTCGGTTAAACTGATTAACCTCAAAATACCAGCCTTCAATTTGAAAGAAATGAAATTTCACTTCCGATACGGTTTCAAATCGAAGATTGCCAAGTTTCATCTCATAGAGAAACAAGGTTAAGTAATCCGGATTATAATCTGTTTTTGTGAATGCTTCAGGAGCCTTTGAATCCTGAAAAGCCCTTCTCAAATTCATAAAACCCAATTCGTGACTGAGAGGATGAAGAAAGTCCTTCTCTCCACCGGCCGGTTTATTGAATAGATTCTTAAAAGGTTCGAAGGAAATGGCATCAAATACCCATTCATACCCTAGCCGTTCGGGTTGAAGTTTTAAGATAATGGTTACAGGTTCTCTTTTCCCTTTATAAAAAAACTGGGCCTTTACCTCAGAATACCAACCCTCCCGGTGAAAGTTGAGATACTGAGGATAGGATGAACTCAATACCGTATTGATAAATTGAGTTTTAAGTTCTTTTGAAATAGAAGAGGTCTGGTTATCAAACAGGATCTGAATAAAACCCTGCCGAAGGGGAATATTGTGATAAAGTGAATCCTCGGAATAATACCTGATTTCACCATTTGGAGATTCTTCGGCATTAAATCTTCTAAAAAATTGATTGAGTTGTTTGGTAGATGAAGCCAATCTACCGTCATCTTTAATAGTCCCAGGGCCGCCTAAGCTTTGCCCTGGAACTAAAGAGATGTTTGCGAAAAATAACGCAATAAAGATAAAGGTTATTCTCATACGGAGGTTTCAGTCACTCTCACGTCTCCGAGCATGACATCCCAAAATTCAATGGTTCTACCAGCAATTTGGGTTTGCTTTTTCTCGACGTAGATGGTGATGTCTTTCTTAGTAGTATCTTTGTAATTCATACCTGTCTCAATGGATGTACCTTCAAAACGCTGATAGATAGTAATAACACCTACATATCTGCCATCAGGCTGACGCTCTAGATCAGAGATATATTGAATATCATACCAAGTAATGTTCACTCGATCGTAGTTCAAGGCCATCAATCGCTCAAAGTATCTTCTTACTTTATAATAAGCGATATCATTTGAGTTGATGCTTGATACACCCATCTCAGCACCTGGAGCAAAAAGCTCCTCAGCACGGTCCATCACTCGGTTAGCCTCAGAAAACTGAGTTTCTTTGCTGCCAATGATACTAATGTATTTGGAAAGGTCTTTTACTTTTTCAAGTGCAAGAGAGTCAATTGCTTGCTTTCTAGCAGGGCTAACATTGTCAGATTGCGCATAGACTCCAATGGAGCTCGCAAAGAATATGCCTAGGAAAAGGGTAAGGATATTTTTCATTTTTCGTGTATTAGAGGTTAGGCTTTTATTTTCTTCTCAATTCAAGTTCAGAAACTTTACCGTTGGCATCAAGTCTGATGTCGCTGATATAGTTAAGATTCTTTTTTGTGTCTTTCAAGTAATCCAAATAATTTTTAATGGTAGTTGGCTCGTCATAATCCTTGATACCATTTTCTTCATGGATTACAATCAATATTGGAGTCTCTTGATTTGAGAACATACCCAATGCCTGCTGGATTGATTGGTTTGCTGCATTTACGCTACTTGCGTTAGCAACACCATTAAATGCATTTTCAAGATTTTCAACGGCCATTTCCTCTGCTGAACGTTTTGCTTCGACTGGTGCTGGTGGAGGGGACACTTGGGCTACAGGAGCAGGAGGGGCGGGTGCTGCCACTACTTTCTTCTTGCTTTTACAAGCTCCCAAAGCTAGGAATGCCACAAGGATAATAACCAAGGAGCGATTGAGCGAGAATTGTGTAAATTGATGCTTCATTTTTAGGGGGATTAAATTAATTCCGGATTTTTTTTTTAAGGCTGAATAAGTAGTAAAAGTAATGAAAATCACGTTACTCAAAACAAATCTAGTTCCAATAAAAAAAGACCAATTGTTAATTAAAATTAAAATCCTGTAAACGGTACTATAAGGAATTGGAAGGGTTGCGACTTAAACAAAATTGTAAATAAAACTAGAAATTCAGTGCAAGGTCGAAATAATTAAAATGTGGCAAAAAAGGCCTCTTAAAAGTTTAAAACATTCAAAAAATACCCAATACTGGGTATTTTTTATGTGATTTTTTCAACTGAACTTTGAATCAGTGTTAAGTTTTAAATCAGACGAAAGTCTAACATAAAAGACCTTGGGTTTCCCAAGGTCTTTTCATTTGAAAAAAAAAAGTCAAATTGATTGAATTTTCTAGCTGCCAATTAGAGGTCTTATCTTATAATCCCTTGAAATCCTATCGTTGTCTACGTCAATCCAAATTTCCTTTGAATAGAAATTTTCAGGATAAGGTAAATTGCTGCAAAAGCGATCAATGAAATGCCAGCAACCAGTCCTGAAGGATATCCACCTGGAAGAATAAAAAATAAGAAATTCACAAGGAACTGAGCTAGTGAAAAAACTATAGCTATCGTCACGTGTCCAATTTTCAACTGATTCGCAAAAAGCTGATAAAGGTGCGCACGATGAGGTTGAGTTACATTTTCTCTTTTCAATAGGCGCTGACCGAGCGTAAGAAAAGAATCCACTCCATATACAATCAGAAAAAGAATAATAGTCCAATTTTCTGCAGTGAGGTACCATTGAGTAAGGAAATAAATAACCAAATAGGCTAATGAAATACTTCCAATATCCCCTGCAAACATTAATGCTCGCTTTTTCAGATTAAAAATCAAGAATACCAAAATTCCTAAAATGATATATTGGATCATTTCTCCTTCGAAAATTGGGAAGTACTGATTGACCGCCAGAATTGATCCGAAGAAAACCACGTGGTAAAGTCCAGTAATCCCATTGATCCCATCCATGAAATTAATTGCATTAATTATCCCTAATGCGATAAAATATAGAATTGGAAGTGACCAAAGGGGTTCTTTAGCGAAAACACCCAAATCATAAAAAGACATCGAAAGAGCTATAAACTGAGTGCCAAATCGAAGTTTCCGGGAAAGCGAATAAATATCATCTAGAAAACTAACCGAGGAAATCAAAACAAGTCCAAGTACCATCCAGCTATGTGAAAAGTCGAAAACTATCCACCAAAATATAATGGCAAGTGGAAAGATTATTCCACCACCACGTACGGTTACTTCCGAATGGGAGCTTCTCTGATTGGGTTTATCGACAATATTAAATTTCTTGGCTAACCTGTAATAAATCAGACTAACCAATAACAAAGCGAGAAATACAATACTATGGTTAAGGATCATTTAATTCTAAAAGAAATTAAATTTTAAATTACCAGGCAGTCCATCCACCATCGATAATTAAATTATGTCCGATTACATGACTACTTGCATTAGAAGCAAGATATACAATCCCACCTCTCAACTCAGTTTTGTCACTCATTCTACCGATAGGAATTAGCTGTTCAAATCGCTCTAAAAATAAACCTTGATGACCATTCCAAATACCTCCAGGAGTGAGCGCATTGACCCTTACACCCTTTTCAGCCCATAAAGTTGCGATGTATTTGGTCAAAGCTACAACACCATGCTTACTTACAGAATAAGCAACAGGCTGGGAAATCCCAGTTCCTGGATATATTTTATGATTAGGACTAACTACTCCATAAAGCGAAGCAATATTAATGATAGAACCACTTCCATTCTCCAACATGTGTTTTCCAATAACTTGGCAACCTAGGAATGTACCGGTGAGATTTACGTTCATGATATTATTCCAATCTTCCAAAGGAAAATCTGCAAAACCCGAATCGAAGTTTTTGGATTTGCTTTGATTAGTAAAACCCGCATTATTGATTAAAATATCAATCTTGCCGAATTTTTTAATTCCTTCATTCAGAAGTGCTGTCCATGAATCCTTAGAAGTCACATCAGCCTGAAGAGAAATTACATTTTTATAGCCATTTTGATGAAGAACTGAAACAGCCTGATCACAAGCACCTATATTTCGATCAGCTAAGATTACGCTTGCGCCATGGTCCATCACAGCAATTGCATGCTCAGCTGCTAATAGACCTGCACCACCTGTGATTAATGCTATTTTATCCTGAAGGTCGAATAAAGGTGAAATAGGGGTAGACATACTATTTTTTGATTAATTTTTATTTTGAAGAATGAACTCGATTAACTGAAAATCAAACTCTGTGTCAATATCAATCGCCCGCTCTCTTGGCATTGGGCTAATTAAGCAATTGGCTTTAGACCAATGCTCAAATTCATAGAGTGCTGATTTCTTAATGACATATGCAGCAGGGCTAAGACTATAGACTATTGGTGCATCTTGTCTTCTTACGATAGGTTTTTCTGATTTTTTAACAATCTGGGCATAACCTGTATCAGCAAGTTCCATCATATTAAAGTAAGGATTACGCTCAGGCTCATAACCTGTAATCACCACATCCACATCTGGTCTGGATTGAGCAAGTTGAATTGCCATTTCAATATCAAATCCAGTTTTTAGTGGAACTGTAACATCCATATCTACTAAGTAATCCACAGTCTTACCAGACTCTTTTTCAAAAAACTCTAAGGCATGAATAAATACTGGCCATTTACTTGCGGTATCCGAAGCAAGATCAAAAGGTCGTAAGAAAGGAAAACTGGCTCCATATTCAACGGCTACCCGTCCTATTTCTAGAGAATCCGTGGAAATGATTAATTCATCAATTAACCCACATCCTTTTGCCTGCAAAATTGTATGACCAATGAGTGGGATTCCATTTAGTAACCTAACATTTTTACCTGGGACTCCCTTTGAGCCTCCTCTACAACAAATTGTTCCTAATATCATTTAGCCTTAATTTCTATTACTCGTTCTTGTTCACTTGCCATTTTTGCTGCTAATACCATTTTAAGACTAATTATTCCATCTTCGAAACTAGTCAACCTCACATCTCCCGGATTATTAAAGAATGCATCTAAAACTTGAAGGTAGCGATCATTTCTTTCAAAATTTGAAAATTCAAATTCTTCAATAGAATGATCATGATGTGTCAAAATCACTTTTCTAGCAGCTAAATCCCACTTTATAGTTCCCCTTTCACCGGTAATGATACAGAATCGAATAAGCTTGCGCTGGTGGTAATCTAGGTGAATACTCCCGTTGATTCCATTCTCAAATTGAATCAAGACATCCGCCAAATCCTCTGTTTCTATTTCCAATTGCGAATTGGTTTGATAAAAAGAGGCTACTTTCCGAGGTTTTCCTAAAAGCCACCTTAGGTAATCAAATTCATGAACCAAATCTAGCATCACCCCCCCACCTTTTTCTTTAGAAGCACTCATTCCAACCCGATAATCCTCATATGGGCGCCAATCAGGTAAATATTGACCAACAAATGAATTAGCTGAATAAATTTTGCCAATTTGATTTGAATCAATGATTTCCTTCACCATGGTAAGGCCTGGATCAAAATGAAGATCAAAGCCTACAACTACATTAGTTTTATTTTTAGCTAATTCTAAAAGTTCTTCAATAGCATCAAGACTGTGACTAACTGGTTTTTCTAAATAAATGGCTGGAATTTCCGCATTCAAAAACTGTCTTAAATCACTGGTATGAAAAGCAGTTGGAGAGCAAATAAACCCATGAGTAAAAACATGATCAGCTAAAGCTTTATTCAAATCTATATAGGTGGGTATATCTTTAAACTTCTCCCCCAATTCAGTTTTAGATGATACAATTACAATGTTGTCATAGCCAAGCAGGAGAAGATTTTCACAATGTCTACGTCCAATGGAGCCAAAACCTTTAAGAAGAATTTTCATTTGAAGTCGATAATTACTTTTTTTAAAGAATAAAGTCTGAAAAAACTACCTGATCAACACAAAAACTCCCGCCTTATTGATCACTTCTCCAGATCTGCTGACAAACCGTCCTTTGTAAACATAATTACCATTGGGAACATTTTTTCCATTAAGCGTACCATCCCATCCCTGATCTTCCATTGATTTGGCTTCATAGATCAGCTCACCCCAAGTGTTGAAAATATAGAACTCCATAGTTGCTATTCCTCTATAATAAGGCCTTAAGGTTAAATTCTTAGCTCCAGTTGGGGTAAATGCATTTGGAATCATAACTATATAATCATCCAATACCTGTACCACTATCTCATAACTTGAGATACACCCAATGGAATCAATGGTGGTTAATTTGACTACATAGGTCCCTTTTTCTTGGTACTGATGAACCGGATTCTGAATACTTGAGGAATTGCCATCCCCAAAATTCCAATCCCAGATCAGTACATTTCCTAAAGATAAATCCTGGAAATTAACATCCTCTTGAATTTGAACCTCGCCATTAGAAAGTAAAAAACCACCACCTAAATCAGCTTCATACTGGAAATTGGCAATTAACTCTGTCTCAGCAATCAATACTCGAATCCGTTGAGACTGATTAAAGCAGCCCATTCCTTTAAACGAGCTGCTAACCCTATAATCACCTGAAACACCTACATTATTCAATTCATTAAGGAGCATTGAATTTCCCGAAGGACTTAATACGCTATAGTCATAAACAGATGGATTGAATCCTTCGATATAATCAGTTAGATCAACTTTTCCATTAGGATCACAAATCACTGATGGATTAGAAACCCGAAGAACCGGTAATCCATTAACCTTAATTGAAACTGGCTTATACTCTAGTCCACAAATCCCCACTCCAGTGGCAACGACAAAGTAAATATATGGAGCGCTTCTAGGACTGAGTCCTGCTACTGTTAATGCTCCGGAGGCACTAATCTCAAACGTCACACCGTTTACTATTTCATTGGAAATCAAACTTGATCCTTGGGAATCAAAAGACCAAATAAATTGTGGATCTGGAATATTTTGAGCAACCGATGGCGTGGATTGTGCAATTTCACCTTCACAAATCTCATCATCATTAGCAGTTAAAACAGTTGCTATTTCTGTAAGTGTAACTGTATTTGGAACTGTAATTGAACAGCCTTGAGCATCTATTACTTTAAATTCATAAACACCAATCCCTAGATTAGAAATCCGAACCTCACCAGCAGTTACCAGACTAGTAGATCCTGCATTTGAGCCATTTTTAGTATAAATTATAGAATAAGGAGCATACCCTCCGCTAATAGTAAACCTGATCTCCCCATTATCAAGTCCACAAGAAGTATCATCTTTTAATAGATTGCCGGTGGTCAAGGCCTCTCCCGGTCCTGCCACTTGAATATTTGTGACATTTACCAAACAGCCTTCCGGAGTACTTACTTGAACATTATATATCCCAGTTGCTACTTGGAAAACATTTGTTGATCCAAAAGCCCCTCCATTCAAACTATAAACATGAGGGCCTGATTCTCCAGAGGTGGTAATAGTAATTGATCCTCCTGTGCCAAAACAAACTTCATTCACGACAGCAGCTGTTACTGTTGGGTTTGAGTACACCTTTACTTTCCCATTGCCCGTAAATCCCGGACAAACACCTGATCCGGAAGCGGTGACGAAGTAGTTATATTCTGTAGCTGAAGCAGGAAGGTTACCGATGGTTAATTCACCAGTTGCGCTATTGATTTGGTAAATTCTACCGTCAGTAGCTGGGCTTGGACTGCTTACTATAGGTTGAGTTTTTGCTGCATCCAAAAACCATTGGAAAGACACTCCTGTAGCGACAGGATTCAATTCTGGCAATAAAGATGCCACCGAACCAACACAGATCTCATCGCTATCAGCGAGTATTTGAGTTGGACCGTCCACCAAAGTCACCGTATTTGTAATCACAAGACAGCCTTCGTTATCAGTAATTCTAATTTGATAGACACCAGGTCTGTATCCATCCAATGAAATATTACTTTGATTTAGAGTCTGTAAACCTTGACTGACCCCGTCTTTTATAACGTCCAAGGTATAGGGAAGCCATCCTCCCGCCATAGTAAAATTTAATTTACCATTCAGAGCACCACAGCCTGGGTCAATTTTAGTTAATGGAGAGCTAGCTAAAGGTGCCGAAGGTCCCGATATCGTAAAATTAAGATTCTGAGCACAACCCGCAGGTGTTGCAATAGCCAAAGAATAGGTGCCAGCAGCTAAGTTTAACGCCTCGAAAGCAATTTGATTGATTGGATCCCCACCATTGACTGAATAGGTATAGGCAGGAATTCCCCCACTTAGTACTATCACTTTACCGTTAGTATCCCCAAAACAAACAATTGGTTCAGTTTCCAGAACAACAGATGGAATATCGAATACAGCAATGTCAATTTTTATTTCTTGACCGGTACAAACCACGTAGAAATAAAAATCATGAGTACCAGCAGGCAAACCTGTGATAACTAATTCAGGATTTAACCAATCTGTGTCATCGATGGTATATTGAATAGCAGAGTTGGCAGCATCAGGACCATCCTGAATCAACCCAATTTGTCCAGGACCTGTGTACCATCTAATTTCTGTAGCAGCAGCTGGAGGCAACGAAGGATCAGGCGCAATATGAATAGGACGGATTGTTACTGGTGTACCAAAACAAGAATTAATTGGAGGAACGATAGCGTAAACTGGATCAGAAGATTCCTCAATAAGGAAATCAAACACTTGCTCACAGCCTTCGGAATCAGTAATAATTATGAAATATAGATCAGGAGCCAAATTGATGGCTTGACTCAAGTCACCCGGAATAACTGGTCCTGTCTGAGATCCTTTTCTCCACTCCACAGCATAGCTGCCCCAACCACCAGAAATCACTAAATCTTTGATACTTCCATTTGAGAGATCGCATGAAGCTCGCTCAATGGTAGGACTATTGATGGAAATGGCTGCCGATGAAGTCTCGACAATTACTGTCTCTGTGAATGCACAGCCGATGTCATTTCTAAGGTCAATTTTATAGGAACCAGGAGCTAAATTACTGTAGATTAAGTTTGTTGTAAACGCTGACCCGTTTAAACTAGTCTCGAAATTACCATTCCCACCACTTGGTACAATAGTGATTGTACCATCAGTATCACCGAAACATGTGATATTTTCAACTGTGATATTAGCTAAAAGCTCAGGAAGCACGTTGGCTATTGCAGATTCTACTAGCGTACATATACCTGACCCTGAGACTTCCAAGTAGTAGGTATAGTTACCTGCTTTTTGACCACTTATAGTCAACACCCCATTAGAAGGATTAATCTGATACGTAACCCCATCTGAATCTGGCGTAGGGCTAGAGGTGATCGGTTGAGTTGAGGCAGCATCCTTATACCAATTCAGCAGAGGAGTTACAGGAATTACTGAAGTAAATACCGGAGAAAGAACAAGATCTTGGCCAAAACAAACCTCCTCTTGGATTGGATTTAGAACTACATTAAAGCCCGCATCATTTGTTAGGGTAAATAAGTCTGGAAGGTTAAGTTCACACCCATTTGCATCTGTCACCCCCAATGAATAAGTACCAGGTGCCAAATTCTTAACTTCATACAGTCCTGCAGTAAGGCTGTTAGTATAATCTGAAATTGGCTTATTATTCAAAACCAACAAATAATCCGTTATACCCCCAACTATTTCAAATTTTATAGATCCATTAGAATCCCCACAACTAGGGTTTAGGCTCGCTAAGTTTTGGATTGCTAGCGGAGCTGGCTCGGTCACTTCTACCTCAAACTCCGCAAAACAAGGAGATCCGTTTTCTTGAACCTTGACGGTGTAAGACCCTGCCGTCAGACCTCCAAAATTACCGGTAGTGTTCGTAGCTCCAGTTTGAACCAATGTGAAAGTATTTGGGCCTACTGGATCAACAGAAATAAATTTGATTTCTCCATCATTCCCTCCAAAACAAGTGACATCCTTTACTGTAATATCAGCTGTTGGTACAGGAAATACTTGCGCTAATGCTGATTCTACGAGAGTACAAATACCTGACCCTGAAATTTCCAAGTAGTAGATATAGTTACCAGCTTTTTGACCACTTATAGTCAAAACTCCACTAGACGGATTAATCTGATACGTAATCCCGTCTGAATCTGGCGTAGGGCTAGAGGTAATCGGTTGAGTTGAGGCGGCATCCTTGTACCAATTCAGAAAAGGAGTTACAGGAATTACTGAAGTAAATACTGGCGAAAGAACCAGATCTTGGCCAAAACAAACCTCTTCTTGAATTGGATTAAGGACTACATTAAAGCCTGCATCATTTGTTAAGGTAAATAAGTCTGGAAGGTTAAGTTCACATCCATTTGCATCTGTCACCCCCAATGAATAAGTACCAGGTGCCAAATTCTCAACTTCATATACTCCTGCAATAAGACTATTGGTAAAATCGGAAATTGGTTTATTATTCAATACCAACAAATAATTCGTGATACCTCCAACTATTTCAAATTTTATAGATCCATTAGAATCCCCACAGGTAGGATCTACGCTCGCTAAGTTTTGGATTGCTAGCGGAGCTGGCTCGGTCACTTCTACCTCAAACTCCGCAAAACAAGGAGATCCGTTTTCTTGAACATTGACAGTGTAAGACCCTGCCATCAGACCTCCAAAATTACCGGTGGTATTCGTAGCTCCCGTTTGAACCAAGGTGTAAGTATTTGGGCCCACTGGATCAACTGACCCCAATTTGATTTCTCCATTCGATTCACCGAAACAGGTAACTGGGACAGGCTCAAATACTGCTTCAGGGATTTTAAGAACTTTTACTTCTGCCTGAATTGGAGCAGGAGGGCAGACATTTGTTCCGGTTACAGCCAGGTAATAGTTGTAATTAACTGCAGAATACTTTAATCCATTGATGGTTAGAATTCCATTTGAAAGGGTGTAAGTAATCCCGTTAACAACATCTCCGTCATTGATTTGAATATATTGACCAGGATTTGATGGATTTTCATAAGACCATGCATAAACAGGCACTGCACCTATTGTATTACTAATCTCTTTAGGTGTCAAAATAGCATCTGTCCCTTCGCAGACTGTTACATCATCTACATCAAATACCGGTACAGCAGTATTCTGAATGGTAATCGAAAGATCATCTTTACAGCCATTAACATCTTCTGCTTCGATAGTGTAAATTCCAGGGGAAAGATCTGAAAGAGTGAAATCAGCTGGGCCGTTGGTTGTTAAATTTGTCCCAAACGTAGTAATATCTGCACCATTTACTTTAATCGTATATTTTCCTGTAGGGTCTGGCGTTGCTCCTGCAACCGTAAACCTTATTTCACCATTATTTGTGGCACAAGTTGCATCTGTTTTGGAAACCTGATTGATCTCCAATAGGGAAGGTTCTGTGATAATCAGGTTTGTCATAGATGCTTCACAACCCTTTGCACTCTTGATGAAGAGTTCATAAGTACCGGGAGGAAGAAGATTAAATAATCCTGAGTTCGTGGTGAATGGCCTATTTACTCCATTATTCCCAATCAGACTGTATTCAAAATCAGCAAGATTTCCGCTGGTTAATTGAGCTTGGATGATTCCGTTGGCAGCGCCATTACAAGTAACCTGAGTGAGAATCGGTGCAGTTGGTTTTGGGAATGGGTTTACTAGGATTTCCGCAGGAATATACCCCTGATCACAGACTTTGGTACCCGTTACATTCAAATAATAGGTGTAAGTGGTTGCCTGAGGAGCAAGATTTGAAACAGAAAGCTTATTCGATCCGTCGATGGTAAATAGTACACCGCTCAGGTTTAGTCCGTTTGGTATTGGTTGGAAGTTCCCTCCAGCATCTTTGTAGTACCATTTGTAAACAGGAACACTGCTCGATAGATTTAATACAGTTGGGGATACACTGGCAACTTCGTCTTCACAGATCTCATCATTTGTAGTTCCAAATACAGATGGAGGATCAGCTGCAATCACCTGGCTTATCGAAGTCTGACATCCCTTATCATCCACAACCCGGATGCTGTAAGTTCCTGCCGCTAGATTATTAAGTGTGTATTCAGTTCCATTGATAAGTGGACTGGTCAGAGGATTTCCATCGATAGTAATTGTATAAAATTGAGTACCACCCTGAAGGTTAAACTTCAGGGAACCATTTGCAAGACTGCAATAGCTGTTTTCTACAGAAACGGGAGTAAGTACTAGAGGTGAAGGTTCTGTGATAATCAGGTTTGTCATAGATGCTTCACAACCCTTTGCACTCTTGATTAAGAGTTCATAAGTACCGGGAGGAAGAAGATTAAATAATCCTGAGTTCGTGGTGAATGGCCTGTTTACCCCATTATTGCCAATCAGACTGTATTCAAAATCAGCAAGATTCCCACTGATCAATTGAGCCTGAATGGATCCGTTCGCTGCTCCGTTACAAGTCACTTGAGTGAGAATCGGTGCAGCTGGTTTTGGGACTGGGTTTACTAGGATTTCCGCAGGAATATACCCCTGATCACAGACTTTAGTACCCGTTACATTCAAATAATACGTGTAAGGAGTTGCTTGAGGAGCAAGATTTGAAACAGAAAGCTGGTTTGATCCATCAATGGCAAAGTTAACGCCACTAAGACTTAGACCGTTTGTGATTGGTTGGAAGTTCCCTCCAGCATCTTTGTAGTACCATTTGTAAACAGGAACACTGCTCGATAGGGTTACTACATTTCGGGAAACAATAGCAACCTCACCTTCACAGATCTCATCATTTGTAGTCCCAAACTGGGAGACTGGATCACCATTGACAACCATACTAATCGTCGAAGAACAGTTCTTTGAATCTGTAACGGCGATTGAATAGAGCTTAGCAGCCAGATTATTTATAGTATATACATTACCCACTGGGGTAAGCCCAGGAACCAGATTACCATCTAGACTAATCGAATAGGCTGGGTTTCCGCCCTGAAGGGTAAAAGATAAACTTCCATTCGAATCACTACAATAAGCATTTACAGTAGATCCAGCCGCAAGCGTGAGTGGATCAGTAGGTCCTTCTATAGTAAAAGGGCTACTTGTTTGAGAGCATTGAGGATTAGCTGAGGTGGCGACTGCTTCATAAACTCCTGGTCCCAACCCATTAAATTGTCCATTAGTATTGGTAAACAGTACGTTCCCACTTTGATCCAATAAACTGTAAGTAATGCTGCTGGTAGGATTGGCCACAGAAGCGGTGATACTTCCTGAATTATCCAAACACCAATCTGAGGTTTTAGTAACAGTGATATCTAAGGGCGGATAAACTTCCACTGTTCCAACAGTCAGCACATCCCCTAAATAAGGACAGAAATTACCAGAAGGATTAGAAATAGGTTGGGCCTCAACATAAAAACTATATGTTTTTGGCGCATTCCCATTTGAAACTAATCCAGAAATTGAAATATTTCGATTAGACTGGATTGTAAAAGTTACAGGTTGTCCATCTATAGTAATTGTACTTCCTGAAGCAATTACTCCACCTGATCTGTCTGGAGATAAATACCACAAAAACGTTGCTCCTGCATCGGATCCAAATGAAGGATCAATTAAGGGAGAGAAAGTAACATCATCCCCTTCGCAGATAACTTGGGCGGGTAGGTCAAGATCTACAGGAGTTCCTAATTCTTTATCAATTAAAAACGAGAAACTTCTTTCACATATACCTTTGTCAGAAGGATTCCATACACTTAGGCTATATATCCCTACCAAAAGATTATCGAGTTCAAATGTTACCTCTCCATTAGTTAGAGCCGACACTGAAGCCCCTGATTTACCAATTGACGTGCCATCTCGAAACCATTCATAATCGAATCCCGGAATAAGATCTTTTATGATGAGATCAAACAATCTACCATCTGGCTTTCCAGAGCAAGTAGGATAGTCGAAGGAAGGGTCTTGGAGTTTGCTAGGGAAAGGATTGCTAATGACTGTAATTGTTTTTGCTTCAGAAATTAGCCCATAATTATCCAAAACTTGATAGTAAACAGAAGCTTCTCCAATAAAACCAGGAACTGGAACGAAGTTCACACTTGCCTTAAATCGGTCTATATCAAAATTCCCTATAGTTAACTCTTCCAAAATCACTGTAAAAGTTCCTTTACTAGGAATCGTAATTGAATTATTTTGAGGATCGCATTTTTCGATACAGACATTTGATAGTCCGCAATTTGTCAAAGAAGGATCTCCCCCATTTGGTGCAGAGTTATCAGGAGGTCCGGGATTAGTCTCGAATAGCTGGACGCATCGTACGAATGAGTTTTCACTGATAAGTTTAACGTCAAATTCAAAAATATTTTCTTCATCTTGACACACTTCTGCATCTAGATTTTGAATCTCTGGGATTGGTATGGACGCATAATCAGAAACCTGAGCTGTAACATTTCTGATTTCATGAAAATTGGTATTGGGGTTTCCAGTGGAGGCCGCAAAACCAATTTTTAAATTTCGTGGAGCGGGAAAATTATAAGGGAGATCTGTGAAAATATTTTCTAATCGAAGTGTTCCTGCATTATTTACAAGCATGTCAACGGTGAGTAAATAATTACCCGCTCCTACAGGAAATAGATCTATGAAAACCTTTCGATAACCATCTTCTGGACAGGTTTCAGCACGATTCTGTGATCCGATTTTAAATCTCCTGACTAAATAATCCATCGGATCTAAAGCATCAAAGAGGTAATAAAAGGAATTAATAGGCTCCAAATAAACAGAAGACTGCTCCTCATTTAGGAAGCTTCGGCTATAAGTCCTTCTCCCATCGATAAATTGATAATTTGTTGAGGCCGGCCCACGTACTGCGATCGAATTATAATACTGCCGTTCGTCTGGTACTGCACCAAATCCTGTGGCAGTAGGATCCCTGAATCCACCAAACCTTCCTTCATACTCATTCCCCCAGTTCCGAAATGCATCGAAACCAATTCCTATGTAGGCACCTTTAAGGCCAGGTTGCGTTAAAAGCCCATTGTTACTTCGCCAGGGAGAATATCCCAATGAACCTCCCAAACCTCCAATTTGGAATTCGGTTGGGCTGGATGGAGCCACTCCATCATCCGGACCTATATCACCATCAAACATAAAGAAACTAATCCCATCCGCATAGGCTGGGGGATTAGTACCCCCATAAGCAAAATATTCGAAGGACACTTTAATCCCATAGGCTGATGAGAAAGGCAAGTCAATAAAAACGTAGCCCCTTTGATCAGTAGAGTTATCAGTTAACCGAAGAAACCCAGCGCCTTCCGTCCCAGCATTGGCAGTAAGAATTGCTTGATTTGGTATTCCATCAAAAACAGTATTTGCCCTTGTTGTGGAGTTCGTAAAAGGCTCACAATAAGGGAATCCATCTCTAGGAATAATTACAGTTTGTGCTCCAACTTTTGAAATACTAAACCCAAAAAAAACTATCCAAATCAGTAATTGGAGAGTTCTAAGCCATCTAAAAGGTTTACTGAAGATTTCGTTTTTCATTTACTTTCTCAAATAGCCATTTTATTGACAGGATTATCTTAAAACTATCACTAAATCCTAGTATCTAATATCGTTCCGAATTTACCTCAAATGGTCCAAAACATATAAAAAAGCCGAAAGAAGTTTCAATTTTCAATGAATTTCTTTCGGCTCGTAAATGAATCAAGTAAGATTTAAAGGATCGTCTGCCCGATATCTATAAACTGTTTTTGTCTATTTATCTCCCAAAATCGTTCAGATTGAAGCACTTCTAAAAACATTTGATCACTTTTCCCTTGCCCATATAAATCTTCTTTCTCGAAATTTGAAATAATCGCTAAAGACAAAGCTTCAATAATCTCGTCTTTATTGTATCCACAATTGATGATGTCCTGATGCAGCGCTCTGTTTAGCTGCCTTGTACCGATATTTACCACAGGAATCCCATAATATGGGGCTTCTCTAATCCCAGCACTAGAATTCCCTACCATGAAACTTGCATTCTTTAACAGGGTAAGAAAGTATTCAAAACGGATTGATGGAAATACTCTAAAGCTCGAATTACCTTCTAGACGTTTGTATTGCTCTAAAATAAAGGAGGAGCCTAAATCGTTATTTGGAAAAATCACCACAAGCTCTTGATCAAACTGAATAAGTGAATCCACAAATGTCTCGGCATAAAGTGCCATATTATCAATCTCTGTAGTCACCGGATGGAACATGGCAATACCATAGTTTGAAAAATCTACTCCATAATAGGACTTGACCTTTTCGATACTTGGAAGCTTATCCGAAAGCATAAGATCTACATCAGGAGAACCAATCACAAAAATAGAGTCAGGAATCTCTCCCATTTGGATCAATCGTACTTTTGCTTTTCCATTTGAAACAAAATGAATATGACTCATTTTCGATACCGAGTGACGTATCAGCTCATCAATAGTACCAGAAACTTCTCCACCTTCAATATGAGCCACTCGAATATTATTTAGCGCTCCTACTATTGCGCCAGCCATCGCTTCGATCCGATCACCATGTACTACGATCAAATCTGGCTTTTCAGCTTTGACAAAAGCGGAAAAGCCTTCGATAGTTTTAGCCAAGCTCAAGTCCATGGTAGATTCATGCGTATGGTTAGCAAATGAATGGATATGTTCATAGCCACATTTCTCTACCTCGATCAATGTATACCCATATTCTTTGAGCAAGTGCATTCCCGTGACAAAAACATGGACCTCAAAATCAACTTGAATTCTTGAGATTTCAATCAAAGATTTGAGCTTGCCGAAATCGGCTCTAGTACCGGTTAGAAATGCAATCTTACGCTTATTCAATATCATTCCAAATTACCTGAACATCCATTTCCAGCCCTTTATTAGCTTTTTTACCTAACACATCATTGTAATGCTCTGCCAAAATCCCTCCCTTTCCAGGCCGCTTTACCCAAATATTTTCTTTCGTAAAAAGCTCACCTTTTTTCACGGGTTTGATAGTACAGATTGTTGCAAATGCAAAATCGATCGTAACTTTTTCTTCCTCAGCAGGACCTTTTTTGCCTCCTCTCTGCTGTTGAAGGATAGCGGATCCCTCGATTAATTCCCGACAAGCCTGCTCATCCATCGAGCAAATAATATCCGGTCCTGGACGGTCCATATGATCTGTGAAATGCCGCTCTAAAACTGATGCCCCAAGTGCCACAGCTCCAAAACAAGCTAAATTACTCAGGGTGTGATCACTTAATCCTACCACCGCATTTGGAAAGTTTTCCTGAACTTCCACCATAGCACCTAGGCGAACCAAGTGATTGGGTGTAGGGTAAAGATTGGTGGTGTGAAGTAATGCATACGGAACGCCATGTTTTTCCAGAATAGCGACTGCTTTCTGAATACTTACGATGGTGTTCATCCCAGTGCTCATAATAATCGGCTTTCCAAAAGCAGCTATATGCTCTAGTAAGGGGTAGTTATTGCACTCTCCTGACCCAATTTTAAATGCTGGTACATCCCATTTGATCAGACGATCAGCCGCTGCTCTTGAAAATGGGGTACTGATAAAAATCATACCCTTACTTTCAACATAGTTTTTCAGTTCCAGTTCATCAGATTCATTCAGCGCACAGCGCTCCATGATCTCATAGATACTTACTTTCGCATTGCCTGGGATAGTTTTTTTGGCTGAGCCCGACATTTCGTCTTCTACAATATGCGTTTGATGCTTTACCACTTCGACACCTGCTCTATGAGCAGCATCGACCATTTCCTTCGCAGTAGTTAGAGATCCTTCATGATTGATGCCAATCTCGGCAATAACCAATGGTGGATAATCATAACCTACTTTTCGGCCGTTGATTGAAAAATATGGGTGTATCATAAGGATTCTAGAATTTTAAATTTTTTTTAATTTTTGTGACTTAGGAATTCTCCAATAAATCAAGAATTCTTTTCGCTTGAATCTCGGGAAGACAATATTCCTCAAAATAACTTTTCCCTCCTCGGGAGACTTTTTCCCGGTATTCTGGATTTTTCATAACAAAAGTAAGAACTTCAGGAAATTCAGCGGGATCTTGGACATAATGGATATGTTTACCATGCTCAGGTACTGTGGGAATATCAATTTTGAATGGAAAGCCAATTACAAAACAATTATAATTCCAATATTCTCCTAATCTCCAACTCACTGCATCTAAAACTGCAGGATTACTAAAGCCAATAACGGAACGAGAAGATTTTTCTGAAAAATCTTTTGGTGTGAATCGAGTACCCATCACTTCTGGTGGCAGGCCACAGAGATCACCATCAGTTCGAGGATTCATGCCTCCTTCAAACGAGATAAGTAGATTCGATTGACAAGCCTGTACGAACGCTGCTCGCGCCTGATTCGCCCAATTTTCCTTTTTCCAGATACTTCCTGAGAAAAAAACATAACTTCCAGTTAAAGCCTTGTAGGGGGCATTAATCAAATCAGGTCTTCTATATAGGATATAGAATTGACGGAGAAATTCCTTCGGACCTAAGGTTATTGCACCTTTGATTCCAAAACGATTTAGGTATTCAAACGCATTGTCTATGGAATAGTGGGGATAGATCGGCATGACCTTTTCCATATTATAATCCGCTCTTGCTAAGAGCTTATTCGTCGCAAAATAGAGATCTGAGTTTGAATAAGAAGACAGGTCCACTCCAATAGGGTCATCATTTTCGATAACTGCCACTCTCCCCTTATACTCAATTACTAAAAAGGGTTTCCCATTCAAATGAGCAAATTCTTTTCTTGGACTAAATCGGACAGATGCAATTTTTTCAAGGCCCAAATGATAAAAAGAACTATAATAATTGGGAATGTTAAGGATATTGACTTGAGACATTAGTATCTTATTCTTTAAGGAAATTTGAAATCATTAGGTATCTAGTAAGAATTGAGAGCTTTGATCCAGTCGCAAATAAAAAGTAAATCGTAAAAGGTATGGTCCTAGCAATTGAATCATCTTTTTGAATCAGTGCCGTTGAATCTGTCGAGTAGAGATTTCATCTCTATAGATAAATTTTCCAGGATTGCCTTTGAGTTGAAATGATCCACCCATACTTTTCGACAGGCTTCTTGGATTTTCACCAAATCGCTATTTGTTTTATTTTTCAAAAAATCAATCAGGTAATCCTCTGTCTTGAATCGATCAGAAAAGGGGACTTTCACTACAATATTTTTATAATCGATTTGATCCGAAAAAGGCAGATTTGAATCCGTATCAATCAAAACAGGGATCCGTCCCATTGCCAGAGTCTGGTAAAAGCGTACGGAATAATTTCCCATCCCTCTTAAACAAAGTGTAAATAGGTTGGAGTAAATATTTTCATAAAACTCCTTTTCAACTTTGTTTTTATCCGCAGTTGTCTTTGCACCAGCTTTATAATGACCGCGAAGCAGAAAATTAGTCTTCAATCCTTTAGAACTTTCAAGACTACGTAAAAGTCTTCCGCGCTCAAAAGCGGGAAGGAATCTCGGGATATACAGGAAGGGTGACTTTCCATTTCTCTTTTTAAACCTAAGAGATTCGATGGTGTACCAATCTTTAAGAAATTTCAAGGGATTACGGGTAGCCTGACCGCAAAATCCAATTTCTATTTCTCCATTAAAAATTCTCGGGCTCCAATTACCATTTTGCCAGCGATGAATCGGATCATAGTACAATAATGCCGGCAATTCCACCTGATTTTTCATTCTAGCATAGGTGCCAGGGCTGAAAATAAATACTGGTGTTACTTTTGGATCGACGATGATGTCAGTGTTTGAGAAAATAGCAAAAGGTTTCCCGAGATCTGCAGCAATAACATGTGCTTGATAAATAAGATCTTTACCCTCTGGACCTGTCATACTACTGGAGAAGAATGGAAGACTTATCCAATCTGCTTCTTTCGGATTTTGGCAAAGCTGAAAAAAGGGAGTTGCCAATTTTGCAATCTTAATTTCACCTTGTTCAGATTTTTCAAAGATCTCAAATATTGGCTCTCCTGAAGATTTACAGGAAGGGATATAAAGTTTTATCAAAGTATTAAACGTCTTTTTTGATCTAGGTATGATAAGACTAAGATTTCAATTATTCAAAGTGATACTTATACCAGAGTGACAAAAAGAATAACTGTCTGATCATACCGTAATTGGTAATTCCATCTTTTTTGAAGTCAGAAATGATATTTTTTATTTGAAGTTTCTCGAATGTCTCAAATTCAAAGAGTGGACTTTTCTCCATTTTTTCAAAATGATCTCTAAATTCCTCCTGCTTAAGAAAATATTCATTCCAGGGAACCGACAATCCAATTTTAGGATGCTTGGTGATGTAATCAGGTAAATGCCTCCCGACAGAGTTGAATAGAAGCTTTTTCCCTTTCCCAGAAGTGTTGAAATATTGATCTGGCAGGCTAGCAACCCCGATCACCAAGTTCGGATCGAGAAAAGGGTCTCTACACTCTATTGAAGCCCCCATTGTTGTTCGGTCATTTCGATCATTGAGGGTAAATAAGTGTGTGTGCTGCTCAAGATAAAGTAATTGACGAAGGCGATTAGCCGGATAGAGACTTTTAGCCTCGGCTAAGATTTGTTGTCGATAAGGAATCTCCAAGTGATCTGTATTTCCGCCTAATTTCTTGAGATCGCTTAGAAAATTCTCATTGCTATTGGACATCATTTGAAACTCTTCATCCCCATCACTGAGGTATCGCTTTATTTTCTTAAGTCGATCCTGCTTAAGGAATTTTTCAGGGACATAGCGAAGTGATTGAAGTAATTGATATCTCCACCATTTATCATGAACCTTGTATCTCACATAACCTCCAAGTACCTCATCAGCTCCTTCCCCACTTAGCAATACCGATACTTTTTCCTTGGCATTTCTAGCTATTCCCAGAATGTGGCCATCCTGCAAATGCATGATTGGCTCATCATGATTATGGATAGATTCCTTCACCAAACTCATCAATTGGTCTCCGGTAAACTCGTGTGTATGGAAATCTACTCCAAGGCTTTTTGAGAAATCTCTGGCAACTGAGGACTCATCATGCTTATAATTTGAAAATGAAATGTTCCATGAACTAAGCCCTTGATACCCTTGAGAGGCTTGACTATATAACACTGCACTAGAATCTAGTCCTCCACTCAACAAGGTGCCCACAGGCACATCGGAAATCATTCGGTAACGAATAGATTGATGAAATGCATCTTCAAACCAAGCCAGCGGATCTGAAATCTTTTCTTGGGCCAAGGCTGCATCTTTTAAAGAAAACCAACGATTGGTTTCGAGGATTTTTCCCGACTGGGAAATTCTCATCCAATGTCCAGGAAGTAATCTTTTGATTCCCGAAAACATGGTATTTTCACCAGAAACATACCGGTAGAAAAAAAGCTCATTGAGCGCACTGGTATTCAAAATCTTAGTCGATCCGGCAGCAATTAAAGCTTTAATTTCGCTTCCAAAGGTGAACTTTTCTGAATCATCACAATAAAACATCGGTTTTACCCCAAATCGATCTCGAGCCAGAATCAAGTCTCCAGATTCTTTGTCCCAAAAAGAAAATGCAAAGAAACCATTGAGTCGATGAAGCACTTTCAATCCATATTCCATCAATAAATACAGCAAAACCTCGGTATCCGAATGAGATTTGAATTGATAGCCTTTAGAGGACAATTCTGCTGTAAATTCCTGAAAATTGAAAATCTCACCATTGAATACAAGCACATATCTTCCACAAGGCGAAATATAGGGCTGATTCCCGGCGGAGGTCAAGTCCAAAATCGAAAGTCTCCGATGAACAAAGCCTATATTTTCAAAAGCAAAAATACCAGCGGCATCAGGTCCTCGATGGGCGATACTTTGCCCCATTATCTCAAGTTTATGCTCACTTACTTTTTGATTTGTTTTATATATTATTCCTGCAATTCCGCACATAGGGCTTATTTAATTCTAGTCAAGGTGTGATACAAAATCTCGAAGCTTTCCAGATTGCTGTCTGAAATCGTGATTTTCAAGTACTTCCAAATCAATATCTGAAAAGTATTTGGCTGATTCGGATTGAATCAATGAAAAGAGATCTTTAGAAACTGGCTCTTTAATCCATATTTGAAGTTTCCCTTTTTCAAATTGATGCGCCTGAAAGTCAATAGTTCGCTTTTGATTGAAATAGATATTTTTAAAAATATAATAAAGGGTGAGACTCGGATAAATCTGGCTAGCACCAAAAATCTTTTTACCAATTCTTCCAGTGACTTCTCGAATGACTGGAGCTTGCATTCCACAAGAGCACTGAAATGATTCATCTTCTAATACAATCTGGTCCCCAAGCTTATATCGAATAGAAGGGAATGAAAAACTCATCAGATTAGTAACTAAGATTCCTCCATCCTCAGAATCCTGCTCCACATATACCCCCTCCATATTGATATGCATACTTCCTTTCGGACACTCAAAAGCTATGATTCCTGATTCGGTAGATCCATATTCATTTGCTATCGGCATTTTATAGACTTTCTTCGCTATGTCCTGATAGTGAGGAAATACTTTTTCTGAAGTCCCTTTAACTAGCTTAAGATTTTCAAATTTGAGATTTTGTCCCTCAATCAGATTAGCCAGTTCATAAATCATTGAGCTGTAACCTTCGATGATTTGAACATTTTCAAGCTTTGGAATTAGCTTTTTTAACTTTTCAGTATTATAATCGAAAATTCTAAAACGGTTGACTAAAAAATCCATGAACTTCAATTTCAGTCGCTTGATGGGTGCTGTATTATATCCCCAGAAATAGAGTTTCCTATCCCAAGGATTGACACCAAACCAACTATAACCTCTCCAAATTGCAGCCCGATTAAATGAATCCCATGATTCATCACGATGAAAAGTCAGAATCTCTCCTGAGGTACCAGAGGTCTCCACAAAAGATCTTTTTTTGAAATGACTCGATGGGGTATGAATCTCCTTGTTTGAATCAATTAAATTTCGCTTCGTTGTAATTGCCAATTTTCTAAATGCCTCCAAAGACCAATTCGAAATGGGATCAAATCCAGCATCTAAAAACCTAGATTTATAAAACTCGCTATGTTCAAAAGCATAAACACAAATTTTCTGAAGTCGCTGTTCGTTTAGTTGAACAAGACTTTCTCGATCGAGATGCTCACTTGTCTTCAAGGCCTCAAAATGCCCAAAAATACTAGGATTACGCTTTTTTGCGCCTTTGAAAAATAACCATTTATGGAATGAACTCAAGGGATCAGGAATTGAAAGTTTCGATGTATCGCGCCCAGATAAGGTTCATGTTTTTCTTCAAATCAACTTCATTTTCTATAAAAGCACGATTTTCTAAAATTGCTGATTCAAACTGATCAGAATTCTCCATGAATAGTATTAACACTTCTGCCAATTTTTCAGAATTTCCCACAGGTACCAAAATTCCATTTTTTCCCGAATTAATAAAAACTCTAGTACCCAGCAGGTCGGTAACTATTGGGAAACATCCTGATGCCAAAGCCTCAAATAAAGAAGCCGATACTCCTTCAGTCTCGGGAACAGAGATATAAATCTTTGCTTTTTGAAGAAGTCTTGGCAATTCAGCATTTGGAATTCTTCCTAAAAACTGAACCTGATCTTGAATAGCTAAATCTATTGAAAGCCGTTTTAATTCATCTAATCTAGGACCATCCCCAACAATCATAAGATTCATAATCAATCCTTTTGATCTAACTATGGCAATTGCCTGTAGGATATCTTCATGGTGGTAAACATCAGTAAGCGACCTAGTCACTATCGCCAAATTAGACTCTTTATTTTCACGGGATGGAAACTGATAGCGGGACAAATCCATTCCTTTGGGCAGAATCATAATTTTCTCGGGATCAGCTCCTGAGGCGAGCATGGCGGGGACCATCACTTGCCCCCAAGCATGAACCAAATCAACCCGAGTATAAACTGTCTTTTGAAAAAATCGCTTATATACTCCAGAAAAGCCTGTTTCGGGCCAAGCATCTGTTATTCCCTGTTGAGCCACGATTCGTTTTTTAGCTCTTACAAAAAGTGAAAAGAATCCATAACTAGTAGCTCGCTCTGCAAGTACCAAATCATAGCTTTTATTAAAATTTGTATTTAAAATTCCCCATCCAAAGGACAAGAATTTCAATATTCGCTCCATTCTAGTCTTCGTACCGGCTACCTCAAGGGTATCAATTTTTATTCCAGAAGTTTCTTCAATCCCTTGGATCCATGACTGCGCGTCTGCCCGGTAGGTCTCCCCTAAAAAAAGTATAGTCTTTGGTTTTTTCAAACTTATCAGTTTAGATATCTAAATTTCCAATAACTGGATTGGGACTCCAACCAAGAGTTTTTCTAGCTTTCGAATCGTTGAAAGTCAAAGAGGTATTCAACTTGGAAAGTCTATAGCTGTTGATCGGAAAAAATGACCAGCGATCTCCTATTTTACAAATGAAACTCAATAAGCCAAGAGGCAAACTTTTGACTTTCTTGCCAAGTTTTTCTGAAATATAGCTATCCAATTCTTTCAAGCTCGGATGATGCCCATCGGTAAGATTATAGACTCCACTAAAATCTGAAATAGTAGGAATCAAATTCGCTACATCACTCGCTAAGACCATGGACTTCTTACTTAATCCCTTTCCAACCCTAAAATAGTAGCCTCGCTTAATAGCTTGGATCATCGCTCCAAGATTACCTAGCGGATTGACGCCCCCAGCGACCAATGGTAATCTGAGGATCACAAGATTTACTTTATGAGTTCTGCACCACTTTTGTAGAAGAATCTCTGCTTCATGTTTGCTTTTTCCATATGGCGTTTCTGGTTTGGGAGTCACTAGTTCTGAAATCATTTCGCCTTCCTCAAGTCCATATACAGCCACCGTACTGATGAAAACAATGGATTTAGGAGGATATTCACATTGGTCAAGACCTTTAAGAAGATTCTGAGTCCCAAAAAGATTGACTTGGTAAAACTTCCGTTCTTCTTCTGGATTTTTAGGAATTCGATGTGCTAGACCGGCACTGTGAATGACCATATCAAATTGCGACAATTTTGGAACCTCATTCGCAAGATCATTTTGAATCTGATTCGCTGACCCTCTTCCTAGGGTTATCAAATCATTCCCAAAACTTTTTCGGATATAATTCCCTAAAAAACCTGAAGCTCCTGTGAGTAAAGTTCTCAATTGTTGATTTCTTTAAGGTTCTTCAAATAAAGCTGCGATAATAAATTTCTATTAAAGTCAGTTTCTGCCAGTCTTTTCGAAGAATCTCCCATGCTTCTTGCGAGAACCTGATCAGCGGCCAAAAGTTGGATCGAATTTGCAAAGCTCTGAGCTGAAGCAGGATCTACATTGATCCCAATGTTTTCTAATTCAACTAATTCTTTAATCCATCCTTTAGTAGATTGAATTATAGGTACGCCTGCGGCAAATGAATCAAACATTTTATTTGGTGAATTGGTATGCAGGACCGGGAGATCTTGAAACGTCACAAAACTTGCCCGGGCAATGCCAAACCATTTAACTACCTCAGTTTTTGGGATCAAGCCTAGAAAATAGCAGCTTACATTTGATGGCAAGAGTTTAGCCTTTTCCTCTAAAAGACTCCGCTCAGAACCATCCCCAATAAAAACCATAGAAACATGAACATCGTCTTGGAGAAGATTCATACCCGCAATAATCTGTGAGCAGTCATCCATTTCTCCCAAAGAACCTGCATATAAAAAAACTGCCAGTTTTGGGTTAAACCCATCCGGAAACGTTGGCAATTCTGATTGAACTCCAAATAAATCAATGTCAGATGAATTAGGGATTACTAGGGTGTTCGCTTTAGAATCAATTTCTATAACTCCAGATTCCATTCCCTTAGAACAGGCTACAATGAGATCAGCATGACGATAGATTAATCTCTCAAAAGCCAATGCTGGAGTACGAATCGCAGGATTAGCTAATTTACCCATTTCAATCCCCCCTCTAGGCCAAAGGTCTCTAACCTCAAAAACGAATGGCTTTTTTCGAAACCATTTAGAAATCAAGCCTGGTAGTGCAGTGGTAATCGGGCCGGAGCTTGACAGTACAATATCATGAGATTCGGTTAAAGCAAAATAGATGGATACAATTGCAAATCGCAGTGCATTCCAAGCACGTTTTAAAAAAGGAGCTTTATTGGAATCTGGGGAGTCAATGACTATCAATTCTACTCCTTCAACCCATTGGCGAGAAATAAATCCATCCGCCTTTATATCCGACTTATAGTAAGGAGAGGTCACCACTTTTACCTCATGCCCTTCTTGTACCCACCGACGAGTAAACTCATAATATCTTGTACTCCAACCTCCATTGGGAGTTCCGAAATATTGATAAAAGACTAAGATTTTCAAGTGAATTTCAACCTCATAAGGTCAAATTTTAATTGGTGTTTGATTGACTAATTGCACAGAGACATCTTTTGCTTCAGTCAATTTCGCTCCTCTTGCATCTTTAATTGTCAGCATACTTAAACCAATCATCAAAGGCGAAACAAAAGTCCTCATGGCTGCGTGGAAACTCGTAAAAACACCAACCGCAAAAAGGGCTATCAATATCCCTAAAACTGCGGGGTTGGGATGTGATCTTATAATCTTAAACCCATAATACATCAGAATAATAAAATAAATGATTCCTAATAAACCATGCTCTGCCAATAAACGACTAAGTTCAACATGAGCAACCACCCCATTCATTCGCTCTCGTAGGTATCTTGATGTTCCAGCTCCAACACCAAAAACCGGATGATCGAGCCAAAGCTCTAAATCACCCATTAGAATATCAAATCTTCCAGAAGTAATACTATTGAGTGATTTTTGTTTGGTGCCAGCCATCGTCCCTTGTGTCTCTCCTTGATATCGAAGCAACAACATCCCATCAGTCAGGCGGTTGACAAGAAAGAAAGTGCCCATAATTACTAAAAAAGCAGGAATTAAATATTTCCCAATTCGTACTATGCCAAATCTTTTCACTTGTTGACTAGTAGCTGATCTTAAGAAAAATAAGATTAAAAATATTCCCAGAAACCCAGTTACCATACCGCCTCTTGAGAAAGTCAGTAACCCTTGAAGCGTAAAAAACACCAATAGACCGGTATCTAATATTCTGAAACCGGTCAATTTCCACTTATTGATCCAGAAAATGAAAACAATAAATGCAGCTAGACCCAGTCCGGTAGAGACTTGATTGGAACCAAATCCACCACTGGTAATACTATTCGCAGTAAGTGAAAAATCAACTTCTGCCAAATCAGGTACTTTGAATAAAACAAATGCTAAAACACTCACCATAGGGTAAAGCAAAAGCTTAAAAGTCTCCAGAAGCATTTTTAAAGAAGTTCGCTTTCCGTGGAAAAAAAGCATTGCCAAAGCAACATTCAATGGCCCTAAAAAATTGAAGATCATATCCAAGAAGCTCACTTGACCTGAAAGGTCAAAAAGGACAGCAGGCAAAAGACACAAGACCATGATAAATGGTGGCCAAGAGGCAGTCTTATACTTTATAATCCCTATTACTAATAAGATAAAGAAAAGATATTTACCCATCTCATAGGGTATATAGGGAGATGTTTGGGCCATTCTGGCTATAATTTCAAAAGAAATCATGTAAACCATGAAGGATGTGTAAACTGAAGGAGGCGTATTAGGCCTCAAAACCACAATAAATGAGGAAAAAAGAGATAGATAAAACCAACCAATCAATGGAAATGGACTGATAAGGGAAACAAAACCAAGCAGGACATGGACAAACATCCAAAAAACCATTGATTTCGATGTGAGTAGTAACTTGATCAAGTGTTTTTTTTGTTAATTAAATTCATTTAAACTCACTAAATTAAAGCTTTTCTTGCCGGATTAACCCTAACCTTCTCCCCAAATTGAGATGCCAATTTTTATCCATACAAGGCTTTTCAATTACTATAAAAAAAATGGCTGAGATAACCATCAACAGCGTGAAACCAAATACAAACTGCAAGCACAAATTTGCAAAATAACTATCCCCTAAAATGAAGTTGCCTGAAAACCTCACAAACAAACCAAACAATGGCAAATGAAGCAGATATATGGTGTAGCACATTCCTCCGATCAGATAAATAACAGGAGAAATCAAAAAAGCATTGATCCAAACTCCTTTGAAAGCGCTACAGAAAAGAATAAAAATGGAGAGATTAAAGAATAATTGCTTTGTGAAGTCTGCCTGCGGTTTATAAAACCAAAACATACCAACAAATGCCAATACGCCAATAAAATCCCACCCTAAAGTTTTTCGTCTTAGCCACTTTTCTTTGGTAAGAAATAAGTATGCGAAAAAGATACCTACTAGAAAATAACTTAAAAATCCAGGTAAAGATGCTATCATTCCATAAATCCCTTCCCGAAGAAGATATCCTCTGAATAAAATGGAGGATAAAAAGAGCAATACCCCAAGTCCAAGACTAATCCTTCTATCTTTAAAATCTAAAATAAGTATTGCCAAAAAGGGAATAGCAATATAAAATTGTACTTCAGTCTCAAGGCTCCATGTCACCGGAAGGATGATCGAATAGGCATTGTACACAAGCGTATGTACATATAACAAGGTGGCTGCAAAATGAGGCATTAGGATTCCCAATTCCTCTCCTAATACTAACCAATGAACCAATAAAAAGCCTGTGATGGCTATAATAAAAGGAGGTTCGAGCCGGGTTAATCGACGGGTAAAATATTCTTTCAGAATGACTTTTCTCCCTTGAAACCAAAATTGCTTCAAAAAAGGAATACTCAATATAAACCCGCTTATTCCAAAAAAAACTTTAACCCCAAGGTCCATTCGTACAAGCCACCATCCTAATGAAGTAATTCCAAGTTCATGTACATCCATTGAGACTTGTGGTCCAATTTCTTTCAAAAGAAGAAAGTGAAAATGAAATATCACCACCGTAATAATGGCAATAAACCTCAGCCCATCAATCTCCGGAATAAAATTTTTGGTATTTGTACTCCTTTGAAAAAGAGTGATAAACTTATTTCCTGAAATCAATTTTTTGAGATTTTCAACAGATTGAAGTAGGAGGACAAAAAGGCCTGTTTTCCAAAATCCTTTTCGACTTTTTCCTGAAGTTGTTTTCCAATTTTATTAGCGCTGACCTGATCCTTCATTAATTCCTCCATGGCATTTGCCAGCAACTCAGCATTTTTAGGTGGAACAATCCATCCTAACTCCCTGCTTGATATAACTTTGGGACAATCACCTACTGCCGTGCAAATCACTGGAATTCCAGCTAGGCCATATTCCAATAAGGCAACTGGCAAGCCTTCGGACTCTGAACTGAGGATGCCGGCATGCGCCTGTCCGAGCAGCTTGGATACTTCTACAGAAGGTCCCATCAAATTGACCCAATTTTCAAGCTTTCTTGATTGGATTTCCTGTTCAAGTTGCCCTTTCCAGGATAGATCTACATATTCTCCTACCAAAAGAACTCTAAACTCAAACCCTTTTCGGGAAAGAATTTGTGTTGCCTTCAACAGGTTCAGTTGATCTTTTTGGGGCCGAAAGTTGGCTAAGTTCAAAAAAGTGAAAGTGGGAAATTTATCCACGGGGACAAACAAGAGAAATGGGAAATTGCCAATAGTCTGAATTGTCGATGCTTTATAAGAAATCAAGCCTTTCCAATAATCTTCCAACTTTTGATTCACCGTAACTATCCGGTCTATCCATTTGGATAACACGATTATATCCTTGCGGGGGTAAATATCTAATTGGTCGCTTAGGCCAAAATGATCATGCCAAACTGAAAGAAAATTTCCTCCCAATATTTTTAAGGCAACAACCCAGTATATAGACGTAGAATGGGCGTGAAAAACATTTGGCTTTTTCTTTTGGACCAACCGCATCATCTTCCAAAAAGCCCTGAAATCATAAAATGATTTTTTACCTAAGAAATGAACATGAACACCATCAGCCACATCTGCTTCCAATCCTCCTCCATTTCTGGAGACGATTAAATGACTTTCCCAACCTGCCTCATGAAGTACTTTAGCCATATTCACACTCATTCGCTCAGTGCCTCCCATAGCCAGCGTGTCAACTAATTGAAAAAATACTTTTTTGCTCATTTAGCTAGTAATTTTTGAATCTCGGAATCAAATTTTTCTAGTGTGTAAGTTTGTGACCAGTCTCTTGCCGCCAAACACTTCGCTCGATACAGTGATTCATTCTGAATTAAAGCGTACACTCGATTTGTGATTTCTTGGCTATTCTTACTCACTAACTCACCTCGGCTTCCATTTCCGATCATTTGAGGAACACAAGAAACAGGAGTTGTCACCGGAAGACATGCCCAAAACATAGATTCGGCCACGACCTTAGGCCAACCCTCACTTTCTGAAGCAAAAATTAAAAAATGAGCGTTTTTATATGCATCTCTAAGGATATCCGCTTTGACATTACCATGTAGGAATATTACCTCTTTAAGATTATTATTTTCTATGAATTCCTGAATTTCTTGACGCTCCACACCTTCCCCATACAAATGAAGCTCAACTTTCAATCCTTTGTTGCTAAGTTGATTAGCCACTTCGCAGCTTAAGATCGGGTTTTTCGCGGGATGAAGACTACCCGCAAAAATCAATTGGATTGGCTGATCAGGCTCAAAAATCCTTGGCTCGATCGCTTGTCGGTCTTTTTCCGAATAACTCGCTGTGAAGAAACTGACTAAATTCCTACTCTTTGTCCCCCAATCTCCATAAACCATCACCTGCATGTTTTGAGTTAGGATTTCATTGGAAAGAATTTTTTGCTGAAGTCTATAGGTTCCAGGTTGGGGAGAAAGAGGATCCCAGTTTCCGGCATACTTTGCAGATTTAATTTTAGCGGGAAAGAAAATCTGTGCAAAACAAGCCACCAGCCCCATATTTCCCGGACATCTCAAATGGATGTGATCAGCTTTTCTAATTTCGGAAATAACTGTATAAAATATTTTCGGTAAGCTGATTAGAGTCTTAAACTTCGCTTTCCATGAAATAAAGTTAAACTCAGGGACTGGATGAAAATTTATTTTGGATTGCTCGAAGTGAAGGTCGATTGAATCTGGAGAAAGTAAATTAGTAAGGGGGGATACTATTGTAATTTCTTCTACGTGATCAAACCATAAATTCATTTCTTTCACATAGGGGCCATAGGCAAAAAAGTCTTTACCTATCTTTTTATGAAGTACATGTGTAATGATCAAAAATCTCATTTTCGAGCTTTCGCCTCGATAACTTCTTTGTAAAAATTAATATTTTGATCTAAGATGGAGTCGATATTAAATTGTTTTCTGACTTTTTTAAACCCAATCTCTGCACGTCTTCTCAATTCTTCCTCATCCGAAAATGCTTCTATAATTTTTGAAGCAATATCAATTGGATCATATGGATCGCATAACCATCCCGATTCTCCCGGCGTGATTACCTCTGGACCTGGACCAATTTGCGTATAGACGACTGCTCTTTGCATCGCCATTGCTTCTGGAGCCACTAAGCCAAGTGTTTCGATATGTGAAGGAAAAACGCAGAGGTGACTTTTTGAAAATATTTCTGGTAGATCGATTTGCTCAACATAGCCATGAAAATGAATTTGTCTCTTGAGATGATCTGGAATGATATCCATTAACTTTCCTAAGAAAGAAGACCCTTCTGAATCGATCCAATCCCTTCCGTAAGCATGTAATTCAACCAATGGGAATTTAACAACTATATTATCCATAGCTTGAACCAGTTGGCGAATCCCTTTTTTTTCAATTATAGTTCCCGCAAAAACCATCCGAAATGGTACAATGTCATTAAATGAAGCCCCAGAAAAAAGTGATAAATTAATTGGATTCATGATCACGCAAATAAGCCTATTTCCAATCTGAAGAAATTTACTTGTGTGATTTATAACATATTGGGAAACTCCTATAAAACCATCTGCTTTAGTAAATGATCTTTTTTCTTGATAAGCTTTCCATTTATTCAATTTACGTTGCTCGCCTTCTGTAAAAAAGTGATGACCACCATGCATTCTAATGACAAAGGCTATGTCTTTTCGTTTCTTAATAAAGGCAAAACTCAATTCAGAACCTTCCACCACATCAATTGGCGAATGGCCATGTAATTCTGTCAACTCTCGATCTACCGCACCGTAATTATGCCACCAAGCCACCCCTCTTTTTTTGGAAAAGGGAATATAAAAAATAATTAAGCCTTCGCTATATACAATCTCTCTAGTTCCATAGGTACCATTAATAACAGACACTTGATGCCCTGCTTGTACTAATGCCGGGCAAATGACTTTCAAAAAACTACCAATCCCTCCATGAGCCTGACCAGGTTTGGGGTATTCGTTCGTGAGGTAACAGAAATGCATAAGATAGGAAGCCTATTAGTTAAAGAGAGTCCAATGCCTCAACTATTTGAAGAGAAGCTGTTTTATCCGTTTTGGGCTCTACTATTTTATTAAACCAAAGCATTCGATCAGGAGCAACCTTATTGGGTTTGTCAATAGCTTTATTAACCATTGGAGCAATTTGTGATGGGGAGTTAATGTAGCCAACTGCTTTCCAATCACCCATCGAGCGAAAATGTTGAAATTCAAAAATAGTCTTCACTGAAGATTCTGTCGAAACATTCGCGTGATCGTATCTAAGGTATAATCCAATATTTCCAAAGGTTGAGAAATCTAAGGCCATTGTTGATCCCATATTTACCACAACCTTACAATGGAAGGCCAAATTGACCAATAATTGAACATCCTCGAAGAGCGGAAAGAAATTTCCCCAATGGGATCCTGTGACCCAGATAGGCTTGATTAATTTAACTTTTGGAAAATCCATCAATACAGGCTGAAAACGATCTACTTTTTCTACTGGAACAGGTCTGAAAATTAATTGTATTTTATCCTCATTCGCCAAGGACTCTGCAACATCTCTTAGAAATAAAGGATCATTTGGAGAGGTCAAAGAATCACTTCCTGAAAAACAAACCCAAGTTTTAGAAGAATCTAAATTATACTTCTTCGCAAAAACCTCACGATCAAGTAGAATTCCATTTTGAAAATAAAAATCAAACTGAGGAGAACCTGTAACCTTAATTTGATTTTCGTTTATTTCAGGATAATACACACGCAATTCCTCCAGCATGTAATTACTCCAGACTAAATATTGGTCAGTTCGGAACGGCAGCCTTCCTTTGGGTAAATTATCCCAAGAAAAAATTGCAGTTGAAGTTTTTATCCCTAACGATTTAGCTGCCTCAATAGCACTTGTAACAGAGAACACCCGCTGATGAGTACAAAAAATCAAATCAGGCTTAATTTCTTTTAAAAAATTTTCAGCCAATTGAAAGGACTTTGATGAGCTGATCAATTTAAATTCCAAAGATTCAACTGATGCTACAGCAGAATAGGAGTTCAAAAAACTCCCTAAAATTTCAGCTCCTTTTATTAACCAATAACCTTTCTTAGAACTAGTCTTAACTGTCCAGTTTGTAAGGATTGTAGGGTTGTTTTTTAAGCGGGCATTCAATTTTAACCTAGCATATCGTGCAGCCTCTCTCAAAAGCTGAACCCGCATTCCATCTGGTTTATGTTCAAATGGATATTGTTCAAAACTAACCCCGAGTCTCTTCTCGGTCAATTGGATCAATTCAGGATCCAAACTATGCCAAAGAATAACTTGATAACCTTGTTCGATTAGTATTGAAATCACCTCTGAATACAGGTAATTACGAATTCCGATCCCGTCAGGAATTAAAAAACAAATACGTTTCATTTGTAGAGTTTATTCAACTTTTAAATCTATTTCTTTCTCTAAATGAAAGACTCTTAGCCAAATCTCAAGAACTAGCAATGAAAATAAAATTCGAGCAACTCGCTGTCCCGGAGCGGCTCGAAACTCTTGAAGTAAATTTGAGATCCCTTTAATATTGAGGTGGAAATATTCAGAAGAAAGCTCCTCATGAATGAATTTTTCCAACAAATCACCCCAAGAACCTATGAGATAAGTTTGATAAGGTATGGAGAATCCCTTTTTTGAACCTTGATGAGCCTTCCCTGCAAAATCCTGATAAATTGCTCTTGTTATTTCTTTGTCCTGTTGATGAGGCATTAATGAGTTCAAGTCAGATTGAAAGGAAAGATCAATCAAAGTATGGTCTAGAAAAGGTGCTCTAACTTCAATAGAACTCCTCATTGCAGCAGAATCAACTTTCAACAAGAAATCACTAGGCAAGCGAGTAAGTACATCTACTCCAAAAGATAATTTTTCTGGATTCTCCGAATAAAACGGTAAGAGATTGAATGCTTTTTTTTGAATTAAATTCTGAGATTTCCCACTTCGAAAGATCTTGTCAAAATCACTTGAGATATTATTCTTGGAATAAAAACCATCCCATCCCTTCAGCTTAAATCGATTTTTATCATTTAAGTATTTGTCTCTCTTGTTGCTATTCAAAAACGAAAATCCACTAAAAACCAAGGATCCCATCGGAAGTGAATTTTTTCCATGATTAATAAACAAATTAGGTTTATTGTAAGAGCCAAAGACCTCATCTCCTCCATCACCGGAAAGCATTACTTTGGTATGAGAGGCAATAGATTCAGTTACTAAGTGAGTAGGAATCAACGACGCATCTGCTAGAGGTTGCATGGTTTTCAAAAGCTTCCCAAGTACCTCCAATGAACTGGGGTTGACTTGGATGATTTCCTGATGAATTCCGAGCTTCTTTGCGAATTCTGTTGCGTCTGAAGCTTCATCAGAATGCGAATCACCTGTCGACATAGTAATAGCGAGAATATCCGGCTTAATCTCCTTTGAAATCGCAGTAACTACTGATGAATCGATACCTGATGATAAAAAAGTAGCAACAGGCACATCAGCATGTAATTCGCTCTCTATAATTTGAAATAATTTCTCTTTTACCTGAGATTTAAGGGATTGAAATCCAGGTTTGTAATCAGCAACCTTGGGAAAATTATAATAGGTATCCCAATTTAATTTTCCATTCTCAATTACCAATTGCTGAGCAGGTTGAAATACTTCAACTTCCTGATATATAGTATGCTGTAAGTTTATATACATATTCTCCATCAAGTCGATCACCGCATTTTGATTGATGGTAAGCGGTTTGGGAAAAAGCTTCTTCAGAGCACCTAGTTCCGAGGCGAAGTAAAACGTATCAGCTGTCTGAATAAAGAAAATTGGTTTTTCCCCAAATCGATCCCTAGCCGCAAATATCTTCCGGTCCTCATGATTGAGAATGAAAAATGCGAACATACCTCTTAGATGTTCGGTGAGTTTTTCACCATACTCCTTATAAGCCACTAACAACACTTCTGTGTCAGAGCTAGTCAAAAAATGATAATTCTTGGATAAGAGATCTTTTTTTAATTCCTGATAATTATAAATCTCACCATTGAAAACTATGGTCAACCCCAAGTCTTCACGATAAAAAGGCTGATTAGCAGATGTAGAAAGATCAATAATCGAAAGGCGATTATGGCCAAAGGCAACATGTGAATCTGACCAAAGACATTTAGCATCAGGTCCTCGGTGAGCTTGCGCGTCAAGAGCTAATTTCATTGACTCCAACTCTGCCGATGACAATTTTTCACTTCCTAATTTTAGTATACCAGTTATTCCGCACATATTTTCAGTCCGCTAGTGCTTGTAAGAACTTTTCTTCCCAAACTTCAAAAGGATGAAATTTTTCTAACATCTCTGGATTAGGTTCATAGATTTTAACTAATTCCCAAGCTTCTGCAAAAGACTCTTCCCAGGCAGAAAGTTGATTCGGATACTTTACCAAAAACGATGCATTCAATCCAATTACTACTTCAGGAATTCCCCCATTTTGAGAGGCTACTACCACATTACCTGATTTGGCAGCTTCAATAAGTGTAAGTCCGAATCCTTCATTCCAGAGTGAGGTAAAACAATAAATATCTCCTAATTGGAGATATTTTGGAAGATCTATATTCGGAACTTTACCTATTACTTTAATCCGTGAATTTGCAGGTAACTGTGGTAATAATGCTCCAATGATCAATGTTTGCAGGTTTGGGTATTTTTCAGAGAGCCTTTTCGATAGCTCTAAAAACAAATTGAGCCCTTTTTTTGGTCGATTATTGGATACCCAGACTAGAACTTTATCTTGCTCATTATACCCAAAATCGAATCTCTTTTTGGCTTTTTCTTCTTTTGATAAAGGATAAAAAAAACTACTATCAGTTCCATTTCCTACCACATGAATTTGAGGAACAAAAACCTCATTTCTTTTTAAAGTATCGAGATATCCCAGATGGGTTAAAAAAAAGATCCTATCTACTAGATGACCCCATTTTTCTGACAAAATAAATGAATGCCCATGAAAAGAAAAGTCTAGTCGAATGTTGGACTTTAGATTTTTTGATTTCCATATTGCTATACCTTCCAAAAGGACTAAATCATCAATAACAACTAAATGAAGTTTATCCTGAGTAATATCAAGTTTATCAAATACTTTTAAATAATCTGTACAACTGGCTAATACTGGAGATTTCCTTAATACTTTGGCTAGAAAAGAGGGTGATGCTTTCCTTTTTTTGCAGAATATATATTGTGAATCAGGGCTTTCTGTTGGAGAAAGGATCAAATCAAATTGGTCTGGGTTATTTACCAGAAATTTAGTGATACGGTTAGTCCAACTACCTATCTTTTTGCTGGGCAAGGCTACATTTGAGATTAAAATCTTTTTCACTGTTTAAAAATCAAAATTCCTGAAGTTCAACCATCCGCTTAAATTGAGGATTAGAGGAAAGTAAGGCTTCAAAATCTCCAGATTGAACCACTTTGCCTTTACTCATCAATGTTATTACATCTGATTTTCTAATCGTACTTAACCTATGAGCGATTATAACAATAGTGAACCTGCCCATGAGCATATCTATATTATCTTGTATAAGTCGCTCAGTTTCAGAGTCCAATGCAGAGGTGGCTTCATCGAAAATCAGCACATCCACGTCTTTAAAAAGCTCCCGAGCAATGGAAATTCGTTGCTTCTGACCTCCACTGACTAATAGACCATTATCACCTAGTCGAGTATCTTCTTTATCAGGAAGCTCATTCATGAATTGATTCATGCTGGCTAACTGGATTGCATTCTGGAATCGATCAATGTTTTCAGGAGATTTTGATGCCCAAAGTGTAACATTGTTAAAAATTGTATCGTTAAAAATAACCGGCTCTTGAGTGATGTATCCGAATCGTTTCCGATAGTTCAATAAATCAATGGATTTCCGATCCTTACCATTTACCAAAATTCTTCCCTCTGAAGGGTGAACCAATCCAATCATTAAGTTTACTAAAGTGGTCTTACCCGATCCACTTTCTCCTACAAAGGCATAGGTCTTAAGTGGCTCCATATTGATCTGAACATCTTCCAGAACTTTAGCACCATTTGGATAAATGAAGGATATTTTTTCCAAGCCTAAGGTTTCTATCTTTATCGCCTCATCAGATGAAAGGATAACCTCTTTATTAATTCCAAATTCTTTAATCAGTTCTACGGAAGATATTACTCCACCAATATTAGAGATAAAGCCTTGCCAACTCCCTTGCAACGTTACGATATAGTTTAACGCTCTATACAAGAATACAAGACTTAACACAATTGAAGTTAATGTTCCTCCCAAAAATTCAACTTGAATCAAAATAATTATTGCCACGACTGTCAAAATAATTGGTTCTCTGGCACTAGTCATTATAGAACTATAGATTCCGATTTTTCGCTGATTAAGTTCAATCTGATCGATAACATCCTTTAATTTATTCTTGTAGTCGTTGAAATAATTGGTAGCCTTTAAATATTTAAAGTTATGAACTGCCTGAATTAAATAGGACTGAAATGAATGGCCTAGGCTAGATAAATGGATAGAGGCTTTTTCGGTATTTTTAAATAGGTAGCGAAATATAAAATTTGACAAATATCCACCCAATGACACCAGAATAGCAAATTGGTAATTTGATAAAAAGGCTAATCCTATGTAAACTAACAGCAAAATCGCATGTTGAAGACTATTAAAATATGCAAGAAAGCCATAGGTTAATTTAAGAGCTTCGGCAGAAAGCGTATTTTGTATCCTCCCAGAATCCATTTTCAAAAACTGCTTGTAATCCAAGTCACTAAGTCCATCAACCATTTGGTAGCGAATGTTTCTCACAAACTCATTTTGAAGTTTTATCTTAAAATAACCATCAATAAATCGGAAGATTGCCTTGACAAAAAATAGCACTATCATAAAAACCATAACTGAATTCATGCTTAGTGAAAAGCCTAGATCCTGTAGGAAAGTAAGTAAAAAATCTAACTCACCCATTGATCCCGAAGACTGAAAATCATTCCCTTCAGCTGCTATTTCGAAAATTGGGATAAATAAAGCCAATCCAAATCCATCAAGTAATCCAACTAATATTGATAGCAGGATAATAATAAATAGTCTCGGCCCAACATATCCATAGAAGAACCCAAAATGACGAAAGTATTTATCAATTATTTTATTCAAAAACTTCATTGGTTGCTAAACTCTGTGCTTGTAGATAAAAGATTTTATTCGGTAGTATAAATTGTACTTCCAAATCTTAAAGAAACCAAACTCCACTTTTTCATTATGAGTCCCATCTATCCCTTGATATGCAGGATAAACTGGCCAAAGATTAAGTTCACCTCCCTCAATTAAGTAGTGCAAAACACTTCTCATGAAAATATTTTCCATAAAAATATGTTTTTCTTCGTCCAGATATTTTGTTGCCGTGGGTAGAAAATAATTATGGAAAAAACTTTTTTTCATCATTATTAATCTGGTGTCGGCCCATCTTAAATTTCTGGTCGGATTGATGTAAACATCTTTACTAATGTCTTGAGTTGGTAAAAGGACCTCATCAATATTGGAGATAATGTACCTGCCAGTTATTTTAATAAGATATTCAATCTGGCTCAGAAGCCTAGAATGAATCAAGGCGTGATTAATAATTTCAATTTCACCTTTGGATTTTCCCAGATGGCTTTCTTTAGACTGAAAAGTGATATATTCAAAATTGGAATTAGTTCTGCCGAGATTTTTAATTCTTTCAGATTCAAAATCTGAATTTTCAACAAAAACCACAGGATATCCTTGTTTAAGATAAAAGAAAACAGCTTTGTAATAATCTTCTTCCCTTTCTTTGGAATCTGTTCTTCCAATACATAATGGATGAGGTTTAATAGTAGCACTTAACAAGATTACAGGCTTATAAAACATGTGAATAATTTAGATATCAAGGTAGAGTTTTACTTTATAGATGTAGACTAAGTTGTGGTAAAAATACATTCATTCAATATTTCTATCCCAATACGTCGGACTATATGAATCAATATTAAACTCTTCTCGGTCTAATCTATCCATTAGAAACTTAAAATATCCCATAGTGGTACTTTTCTGATCTAACTCCTTACTATCTCCACCATATTATGGCCAATATGAAGTCTGAGTATCCTCAACTATATAAACCCAACCTTCATTTAGCTTGGGAAATAGGAAATTGAAAGATTTCAAAATATCTTGGTTTCTATGACTTCCGTCATCAATAATAAAATCGAATTTACCAGTTAGATTAACGACATTTTGGAGCAAATTTAAATCACCTTATTCGCCCTTAAAGGTCTTTATCCAAGACTCTTTTAACTGCGATTTATCAAAAATATTTCTGGCGAAGGTTTTACCATTTCAAAAACACCTTTCCACATTCTCAAAATTTCAGCTCCTTGCTGTAGGTGTTTATATTACCCCACCCCTTTTTAAAGTAGTATGACAGACCTATTTCTCCATTTTTCAAAATAAGATTGGTTGTGTTAAGTATAATAATGATCACCCCACTTATCGGTCTTTAATACCCTAGCGAATAGATTTAAATCATTTGACCTTTCAATGGTTCTAAAATAATTTACTAGTGAAATAAATCGCTTTTCACGTTTGAAAGGAGGACTATCCGAAAGCTTTTTAAAAAAATTAATCAACTCAAGATCAAATTTTTGGGGAGCTTTTCTTATTTTCTTTATCGTCGTCATAGTAACCATAACCATATCCATAGGTATATCCATAACCGTAGGTTACTTTGGTACCATCTACTCCGTTAAAGACAGCATATAAGTTCTTGATTCCTTTATTGACTTTTAATCCATTTAGGGCATCGACAAAAGTTCGTTGCGAATAATTCTGTCTGAACACAAATAAAGTTAAATCAACATAAGGAATCAAATCTAATGTCTCACTTACCAGACCGACAGGAGGGGTATCTAGGATTACCACATCATATTCCTTTTTCATTTGAGTAATCATCTCTTCAAAGCCCTTTGTAAAAAGTAATTCAGCTGGATTTGGGGGAATTGGGCCTGATGGAAGAATTTCCAAGTTATCATAGGATGTTTTACGAACTGCAGTTCTCCAATCGTCGATTTGGCCACTCAAAACTGTAGACAGACCTATATCGTTCTGAATTCCAAAATCCTGAAAAATCTTTGGTTTCCTCATGTCACAACCAATCAAAATGGTTCGCTTACCTGTCAATGAATAAACCGAGGCAAGGTTCATAGCACAAAAAGTCTTCCCTTCTCCTGAAATGGTAGAAGTTACCATTAGGGTCAACTGCTTATCATTTGGGTTGATAAATCGAATATTAGCTCTCAATGATCTAAACCCTTCAGAAATCCCAGATTTTCCTTGTTCCAATACAACTAAACTACTAGAACTCTTATTGAGCAAAATCGTGGATAAAAGAGGTACTCTAAGCTTACGCTCTAGGAATGATACATCTTCAATTTTAGTACGGACTAATTCTCGAAACAAAACAAACAGAATGGGTAAAATGAAGCCTATAAAGACACCCAAAGAGTAATTCCTCAGCGGAAGAGGACTTATCAAAAAACCACCTGAAGCAGGTTCAATGATTTTATTTTCCGAGGTATTTGAAGCTTTAGATATAGCCGACTCAGCTCTTTTCTCCATCAAAAAATTATAGATATTCTCATTAAGAGCAAACTGTCTTTGAATTCGAATCAGGTTTTGTTCCGTTTCAGGAAGATCTCTGAACGATGCATCGATGTCAGAAATCCTATTCTTTAAATCCTTGATAAGACGTGCAGAATTTTGATCTACATTTTTAAGAATTTCACGAATTGATTTATTTAAATCTCTGATTTTATTTGTGGTGGCTTGCACTTGCGGTGCCTGATCAGTTAACGTCGCTAATTGCCTTGATTTCTCAACTTGAAGCTCCATCAGATTGGATATTAGCGAATTTAGGATTGGATCCTCAATTCCAATACCTGAGGGCACCACTAACTCATTGTACTGCTCTCTCAAAAGATATTCTCCGAGTTGTTGATAATAAGACTTTTTAAATTCCTCTTCTTGAAGCTGAGTTTCCAATTCAGTCAATTGAGCAAATACCGATGAGCTTTCTGCCTCTAGGTTATAAATTTTATTTGAAGATCGGAACGTTTGCAACTGATTCTCAAATTGCTTCAAACTATCAGAAACCCCCGCCACCTGACTGTCAATAAAATTAACAGTATTGGTAGCAATCATATTTTTCTCCTCTAATTCTAATGCCAAGTAAGTCTTCATCAAACCATTGATGTAATCTTCACCCTTTTTGACACTAGGTGAGTTCAAGCTCAATTCTAAAATTGACCCTTCTTTTTGAAGGGATTGCACATTTATTCGGCTGGCATACTCCTGAACCAAAGAAGCCATATCTCGGAATTTCACCAAAACTTCTCCAGATTCATCTGGAGAAGTTTTGGTTACTTTTATCGAGAAATTGTTGTTGGTGATCCACTCACCAAAAAAATATTCAGCAGGTTCGGGAATATTTTGAAGTTTGGTTTTAGTGCCATCTGGAAGGTATTTGCTGTAATCCTCATCATCAAATGAAATAGTGAATTTTTCATTTCCAGACCACTTGATCGTCACAAGCCCTTGAAGAACCTGAGGTTCCTTCCAGTTCACCTCAACTAAGACAGGTGAATTCTGATAGAGTTCATTATTGATAAATGTACCTTCAGAATAGTATTCTACTGTAAAGTCTAATTTACTAAGTGTAGCTTCAGCTATTGGCCTAGATTGAAGAATTGTAATTTCGTTTACTATCCCTGTTTTTGCAGTACCCTCAATTGAAGGCGCATCGAACAAAGAAAGACCACCGCCAGATTCTTTTATAAAAAATAAGCCAGACACCTGATATTGAGGGACCGATGTCCTTGTCAAAATGTATGATCCTATAAGAAAGATTAAAATTGAACCAATGATAACTGGCCAAATTCTAATAATCTTTGGGATAATTGATTTAATATCGAAAGAACTTTCCTCGCTTTCGAAAAAATCGTTTTCTTCTTGATCCAGGTTCATACCTAAATTTTATTTATTAATTTTTGACTAAAGTGAGAATTAAAGCAACAGCTGTAATTGAGGTTGTGAATAAAGTCAAGGTCTCTACCAAAGTACTACCGGCTCCGATTTCTTTGACTTTCATTGGTTCTGCATAGATCATATCATTTGGCTTAAGCCAATAAAATTCTGATGTTAAAAGATCTCTGTCCAGAAGGTTAATTTTATGAATCTGAGTTCCATCAGGATACTGTCGAATTAGCAGTATCTCATCTCTTTTTGCCACTCTGCTTAAATCCCCGGCTAGCGCAATAGCTTCATAGATAGTTACTCTATTTTGGAGAACGGTATACTTACCAGACTGATTAAACTCCCCTAATGTGCTAAATCGAATTCCTCCTAATCTTACTCTGACAAAGTATTCGTTTTCATTCACATAAGTTCTGACCTCTTTTTCTATTAGGATTTTAGCTTCCTCCGTGGTAAGGCCTTCAAATTTTACTTTTCCGATCAGCGGGATTTCTATCTCACCACGATCATCTAGGGTATACCCATTCATGAAAAATATATCGCCTGCTCCTCCTCCTCCACCTCCCATTTGATTTTGGTTGGAAGGATCATTGGAAATGGAAGAAAACACTCTGTTAATTGCTTCATCTGTTGTCTTAATATTTACTTCAACTATGTCGTTAATTTGAAGCAAATACACCTCACTTTGGTAAGGATACTTTTGACTCGAGCTGACCAATGGGCCCATTGATTCCTCCATCTCCTGCATGTAAATCATTTTTTTATTAGGAATACAGGAATACAATAAGAGAACAGTTAATCCAAAAGATAGGATCTGAAGTAATTTTATTTTCATTAAAAATTAGGTTGGAACAATTTTAATTTTGACAATTAAATACAATATTAAGAATAAAAAACAAATAGATTTTTTATTTGGATTTTAACTCTCCTACTACAATCTCGCATCAACTTTAGATTTATCCAGAATCCCCTTAACATCAAAGACTACTTGACTTGCCGACTTTTCTATTGAAAGCTGAAGAAATTGACTGTGTGAAACAGCTAAAATAATTGCAGAATATAAATTGAGCTCAGGCACTTTTTTACCTGAAGTAATCTCAATACCATATTCATGTCTTACCTCTTCAGGATTTGCCCAAGGGTCATAGACATCTACATCCATATCAAATGATTTCAATTCGTTATAGATGTCAATCACGCGCGTATTTCTCACATCTGGACAGTCTTCTTTAAAAGTAAATCCCAGAATCAAAACTTTGGAATCAATCACCTTCAAATCCTTTCGCATCATGAGCTTAATCACCTCGGTAGCGACATACTTGCCCATACTATCATTTAGCCTTCTACCAGCTAATATAATTTCCGGGTGATAGCCTGCTTCTTGGGCTTTTTGAGCCAAATAAAATGGATCCACTCCGATACAATGGCCTCCTACCAAGCCTGGCTTGAATTTCAAAAAATTCCATTTAGTACCAGCAGCTTCTAATACTTCGTGCGTATCAATCCCAAGCAAGTTGAAAATTTTTGAAAGCTCATTGACAAACGCAATATTGATATCCCGTTGTGAATTCTCTATGACTTTAGCTGCTTCTGCTACTTTAATAGAAGATGCTTTATGTGTACCTGCAGTGATTACTTGACGATAGAGTTGATCCACATATTCAGCAACTTCAGGAGTGCTACCTGAAGTGACTTTTAAAATCTTTGCTACTGTATGCTCTTTATCTC
>JBLGAM010000014.1:0-49794 GCA_047612305.1 Planctomycetota bacterium
TTCCCTTCCTTTTGGCAGAAAAACAGTCTCAACACCAAAAATATAACCACACTGGCTCAAATGCCTATAACCAAATTAAATTTTTAATTTGGTTATAGGCATTTGAGCTTTCTGAATTTTAAAAAAACTACTCTTCTTTCTCTTCCTTTCGTTTCGGCATTTTGGCTTCCCCAAGACCTACACTTCCTTTCAACCCGCTAAACGTAGCTCTCCACCATCCTCCGAAAATGAACTTGGATTTGTCCCGCTCAAAATAAACGGTTGAAGTAATCCGATTATTAAAAAGTTTCCGTGGATTATTATTCTTGATAAGTGTATTTGCCGCAAAAGTCAATAGCCCTAATTTCCCTTTTCCTGAGCGCATACTTACTGTATCAAGTATTTGAATTTTTAAATCCTTATAATTTAAATTCATTTTACCCCATGACTCGTCCTCATTAATACGAAAATCCCACTTCCCTCCAGTAACTTTTCCAGATACTATCTCGACAAATACTCCATTGGATACCATACTATTTACGCTCCTCAAATCAAATTCCCCTATACTTACCTGCATATCCATTGGATACGGAGCTTCAAAAAACATAGTAGAATTCAATTCTAAAAGTCCTTCACCCATCAGCTTAGCCTCAGCATTTAAATACATTTTTTCCAAAGGATATCTATTGCCTCCTTTGAAAAGTGCGAAAGGTGCCAGACTAAAATTCAAGTCTTCAAATCTTATAGATGCCGGCGTCATCGCTCTTGGAGCGAATTCCTGATACCGGATAGACGCATTAGTAGCCGTCAATGAATCCACCATCATATCCAAAGGAGCATTTTTCATCAACTCTTGTGGCATAGGCTTTATGATTTCTTCGCGTCTTGGCAGTCTCTTATCCCGGAAGACATCCAAATGCATTCCATCCAGGGCAACTTTTCTTGCCTTTAGTATCTGCGAATTGAAATAGGTGTCAAAATCTATATCCAATATTGAAATTCGCTCCACGGTTCCATCAATTGCATCTGTTTGATAGCCTAGCTTTCTGAAGTAATTATATCTGCCTATTGTAGGTCCAAAACTAACTTGCTCTAAAAACAGGTCATTTTCTAGAAACCTAATTCTCCCGATTTCCAGCTTGTTCAAGCTATCCTTGGTATATAGGGAATAATTAGCTAGCGAAAGACTCAGGGCTTTTTCAAGTAAAAACTGAGGCCTGATCTCCTGATCAGAATTCATCAAATTGAGATCTAGTCCTTTCATCCCAAGATCGACATTACTAAAAGCCAGCCTTGGCATTTGGCCAGAATCCTTATTATGACCTTTAATTTGACCTTGCTGAATTAGAATATCTCTCAGAATGATTGAAGCAACAAGTCCACCCTCTTTTCTGACTTTTGTCTCTTTCGCTGGAGCAGTTTTTTCAACTCGATCTAAATAGAGATCGATAATCGGGTCGGTTAGCCGAAGCTGCAAAATATCAAAAACTCCTGTGGATTCAATTTGCTTCAAACTATTGTGCTTGATTCCCAGCTCAGCAACATTTGCCTTTAGAATAGGAACACCAGGGTATCCACTTGTATTATTTGGAATAATCTGAAAATCTGAAAATACAGTCTCTTCAGCTTTGTTATTCACAAGCAATGACGAAAACTTCACGTTGTGTATGCTATCCGGGAGCGCAAAGGAAAAATCTTCTAATTTCAAACTGATATCCTCAAATAATCCAGTAAAATTTTCCTTCGTAGTCATAGAAGAGTCAAGAAATAATACAGTTACACCAAGATCGAAATTGGTTTTGATGGATTGAATATCATTTTCTCCGACCTCATAGTTAATGGCCAACGTAGAGTTCAAAGCATCTATTCGCTGGATGCTGATCTCCTCGATTGATTTCGGCAAGGCATTTCCAGTTTTCGTATTCTTGTTCTGCTTCTTCTCAGACGACTTAAACCCACGGATAATATTCAAATTAATCTCACTTCCATCTACAGATAGTTGATCCAATTTGAGTGTATTATCAAAAAGGAAGGATTGCAAATCCACACCTTGGAATGCTACTCGAGGCAATATGACTTCAAATTCAATCTTACTTTGAATTGCCTTTGAGGGGAAAAGTCGAAGATTATCAATCAAAATAGTCTGTGACTTTGAATTATAATTGAGCTTATCAGTATCAATCTCATAGCTTCCTCCAGCTACGCTGAACGCATATTGTTTCAAACTCAGGTCAATCTCATCTGAGAAAAAAGTCCGGTCGTTGGATGAAGGCTTGCCTCGCTCGATCAAAAACCCCTTCAAACTCAAGGAGAGACTGTCCTCGCTCAATACGATATCCTTTGTACCAGAAAAATTCTCATATCGGACTCTTCCATCACTAAAGCTGACCGAATCAATACTGATATATGAAAAATAAGAAGACAACAAATCTCCGACTTCTCCTGCTGAATTAATTTGATCTAAGGATTTGTCCTGCTCCTTTTTCTTCCGAAACCGAGCTAATTCAACTGTTGGCGAGGGAATCAATATTTGGCTAATCAAGAGCTTTTCATCCCAAAAAGCCGCCTTCAAATCTATTCCCTCAATCCGAAATTCAGGTACTCTCACATTGATAACCACTGATTTATTATAGTTGTCAAGCACAGCGGTAAGTGAATCTGGATTTTCTGGCCTCAAGGAGAAATCTTGAATTACTATAAGTGACTGTTTCGAATCAATGATCACTTTTCCCGCTAAAAACTCATGCAGATTATCCCTAAGCTTAAGCCGGTATTTATCAAGACTTAAAACCATTTCGTTAGCTAAAAAGATATCCTGGATAGATGACTTCAGGTTAGGCTGGATCAAAACATCTTCCAATAAAAGGCTAAAACTCTCAAAGCCGATATCGTTGCTTCGAATTCCGGCTTCGTCTGTAAACTGAACTTCGCCATCTTTCAATTGAACTCGCTTGATCTTCACAGCATCCATATAACCTTGGAGCAACTCAGATGCCCTACCCTCTTTGAAGGGTTTTTTCTCTTGCTTTTTTAATTCGGTAAATTCTACTTTTGGCGACTCGATGATCAGTTCGTCCATTTCCAATCGGCCTTCGTTATAAAACCGCTTCAGGTTCGCATTATTTAGCGAAAGCTTTGGCAGAGTCAATCGAATAATATTGTCCAAGTCCAAATTAATCAGAGCATCTACTCTTGGTTCAATCCGAAGGTTTTCGACAAGTAATTCATCTTTGAATGAGGATAAACTCACTCGATCCCCATAAATGACGTGAACGTCATCCGAAAGGTATAAACTTGCCTCTCGGATATCCATCGATGCCTCTTGCCCATAAAAAAATTGATTGGTTTTTTGAGCTTGATTTTTGCCTAGATAGAATTTGATCATGTTAAAATTCAAATCAGCGATCTCAATCCTATTTTTTAACGAATCATTAAAATCTGAAGTCCGAAACCTCCCCTTTACAACCGAAAGCTCTTTGACTTCAATGGATTCTAATATTCCATCAATCAATTCATTCAAATCTCCAGAAGCCGTACTATCACGTGTAATACTATTCCTACGCTCCACTTTAAAATCTGGATTAGTCAATACTATCTCATCAATCATGACCTGAGAAGTCATAAATGCATTATTCAGATCCACATTTCCTACTCTCAGATCTTTAAGCGAGACCTGATAGTACGCTTTACTAGCCTTAGTTCGATCTGGTGTAAGCTGTACTCCCCTCAAGTCAATTATATTTTCCAGTGAGCTGACTATTACGTTTGTCGCTGAAATTGTATGTACTCCGTCAGGAAGAGGGAAAATGACATTTTCAAGCTCGAATTCAAATCCCTTTGCATTAAAAGGAGTCTTCCACTCTTGTTGAGTAGCCCAATTGATGTCTTTTACAATCAATTTTGTATTCTCCGCCTTTAAGGAATTATCGCTTAGAAAGTTCAAGAAAAAAAGATCGGCATGTACAATTTCAATTTCATGAATATATACCCCCGAAAATCTAAATCGATCAATACTTTTTTTGATTTCATTTTCTAAAGCTTTCACTCGAGACTCCATTTGGGGAACAAATTCTGATGTATCATCAAATTGCTCCTTAGAAGGCATATCCATATTAAGATTAGGATTATCAATCTCAATCTTCCCAATAGAAAATACGCCAGAGGAAAAGCTATACCATAGACTTTTGATCGCGAGCTGATCCAAATGAAGATCAAAAAGTGCCTGATCCTTTTGATCCATCTCAGCATTCACAGGTTTTAGAATGATCCCATCTAGAAATAGTCCCCTACGAATTAGTGAAAAATTTACCCGATTAAAATCAACCTCATAAACACCCTTTGTGGATTGATTTATTTGAATTCTAGTCCAATTGGAAAGTAAAAGGTTGGAGCCAAAGTAAACTACAAACTCTAAAAAAAGGATAGCCAAAAAAACTGTAGTGACCACTCTCACAACTTTCTTACGAAAAAGATTCTTCAACTTTCTTTTCTTTGGTTCAATACTCATTCATTAGAATTTTTGGTAAAATACGATATTCGTATTTATTACAAACGAAAAAAGCAGCACCGAGATGCTGCTTAATTAGAATAGCTGTAGGAGAAGGATTCGAACCTCCACGAGGTAGTTAGGCAATAGTTCGGTTGAATTATGCTTTATACTTAATTCCTCACCCCCGAGACAGGAGGGCTTGTCTGCCAATTCCAACATCCTACAAAGTGAAGAATTTTAGATTATGCCATTTGCATAAGGAAATTCGAAAACGATTATAATTTTTTAGACTCGATTTAAATTCTAATATGACAAAATTAACAATACCATTGGTTTATTAAAATTTTGGTAATATTTATTTTAAATATTACAGTATTTGCTATAAAAGCATATTTAAATTCTGAATTTTAAAATTAAACTTCAGATTATCATAAATATTTATGAATTATCTAATTGCTATTTATCCAAATTTTCTATTGGAAATTGATCTTTTGATAAAATCACTTCACAGAAACGAAAGGGCATAAAAAAACCATGAAACAAAATTTCATGGTCTTAGTCAATTAACAATAAACCCAAAATAACCTGCTGTAGGAGAAGGATTCGAACCTCCACGAAGTAGTTAGGCAAATTTACGAGCTCGGTAAACGCTTTATCCCAGTGACCTCACCCCCGAGACAGGAGGGCTTGTCTGCCAATTTCAACATCCTACAGTGTAGTGTACTCTTAATGTATTTTGGAAAGTCAACCTTATGTTGTGCTTTATTGATATATCAAATATAGCAGGAGGATCTGTTTATTAAAAATATTTCAAAAAAAATTCTAAATTTTTACAGTATTTTTAATGAAATCGATTGAATAATATGGAAAATGTAATTACGGGACGATTTCTACTACTCAGATTAACAAATTTTCAACGATAGAATCAAAATTTAATGATTTGATCGTTTTAATTTGATTTTTTTATAAATAATTCAATAAATATTATAATCTATTGCCATTATAATAAATGCTATAGCTATTCGTACATGACATAGTTCCGCCATTTATTCAATGCTGCTTCAAAATCTGCAGGAAATGGTGCCTCAAAGTAGAGCTTCTCTTTGGTGATCGGGTGAATAAACCCTAACGACTTGGCATGTAATGCCTGTCTTGGAATCAAATCAAAACAGTTATGCACAAACGCCTTGTATTTCGAAAACTGAGTTCCTTTCCGGATTTTATCTCCTCCATATATCGCATCATTGAATAAAGGATGCCCGATAAATTTCATATGTGCACGAATCTGATGTGTCCGGCCGGTCTCAAGTTTACATTCGATCAAGGAGATATAGCGTAACTCTTCCACGACTTTCCAATGGGTGACAGCATGCTTTCCATAAATTCCATCCACAAAGACATCCATCACTTTTCGATCCTTAAAGCTTCGCCCAACGTTTCCACGAATCGTACCCGAGTCACCTTCTAACTCTCCCCAGACCAATGCCATATAAGTGCGCTCGATCGTATGATGAAAAAATTGTGCAGCCAGATGCGTCATTGCAGTCTCAGATTTGGCGATAACCAAAAGACCAGAAGTATCCTTATCGATCCGATGTACCAATCCCGGTCTTCCTTCATTGCCTTTCATCTCAGGAAGATTTTGGAAATGATATACCAAGCCATTGACAAGGGTACCAGTCCAGTTTCCTTGAGCGGGGTGGACGACCATGCCTGAAGGCTTGTTTACCACCATGAGGTATTGGTCTTCATAGATAATATCCAAGTCAAGATTCTCTGGAACGATCTCCGTGTCACGTCTAGGTTTTTCAAAAAGAACCTGAATATCATCTTCGGGCTTGATCTTATAACTGCCCTTGGTATTCTCACCATTTACTTTGATCGAACCCGAATCGATGGCTTGCTGAACTCGGCTTCGAGTCGCAAAAGCTACCTTATCTGTCAGAAATTTATCGACCCGAATCGGAGACTGTCCTTTGTCTACAATGAAACGGTAATGCTCATATAATTCTAACTCGTCTTCTTCGATCTCGTCTTCGTGCTTTTCAATCATATTGCAAAAATAAGATTATTAACTTTAAGAATCCTTTGAAATCCTTTTATCCATGCTTGAGTCGCTTCCTGTCATCAATCAACCGCTAGATCATCCTCTTTTGGAGGAAAAAGGAATAGGATTAGCAATCAAACGACTGGACCTAGTTCATCCCCTGGTTTCCGGTAACAAGTTTTTTAAGCTGAAATACAATCTTGAAAAAGCTATTTCGGGTGGATTTGATAAAATCCTAACTTTTGGAGGTGCCTATTCCAACCATATCTACGCTACAGCTGAGGCAGCCAATGCAGCAAATCTCAAATCGATTGGAATCATCCGAGGCGAAAAGGTAGCCCCACTAAATCCAACCCTGGCTCATGCAGAATCACTGGGAATGATCTTACATTTTGTAGATCGATCAGCTTATCGATTAAAAAAAGAGGCAAGTTTCTTAGAAAATCTTGAGGAAAAATTCGGGGCATTTTACCTCATTCCTGAAGGTGGCACAAACGAGCTTGCAATAAAAGGCACCTCCGAAATCTTGGAACTTGGAGATAATTCCTATTCCCATATTGCTACTTGCATTGGCACAGGAGGCACCTTCGCTGGGTTGATTCATAGCCTTTCCGAGAGGCCGCAACTTCTTGGCTTTTCATCGCTCAAAGGTGATTTTATTCATGAGGAGATTAAAGAATTATTGAAAAATCATCAAATCAGCAGTGTAGGAGGTTTTCGAATTTTCGACCAATTCCACTTTGGTGGCTATGGGAAATACAATCAGGAATTAATCGACTTCATCTGGTGGTTTTTTGAAAGCTTTGGAATCGTCCTCGATCCTATCTACACAGGCAAAATGATGGCCGGAATCTGGAAATTAATAGCTGAAGATTTCTTCCCCAGCGGATCAAAAATTCTGGCTATCCACAGTGGTGGACTACAAGGGAATTTTGGATTCACAGCGCAGACGGGGATTAAGCTCCCGTCTCTTTCAGAGTAAAAAAATCATCCGCTTCTTGGGGATGAATGACCAGCACATTTGCTAAAACAAGCCGAACCAAAGTTTTCGAAGCGATGAATTTTGGAAGCTTAGCCAGCTTTGCATATTCTTTTAAGGTAATCTTCCCCGTCTCCTGCATCGCCTTCATCAGTAATTCTTCTTTCCAACTATAGGTGAAAATCGTGTCTCGCTGAGCTTTTCCCCTACGCAAAACTTCCCATACCTCTCGGCTTGCCTGCACACTTCGATCCGCAACCCGGATGAAGGCTTGCTTGCGGTCTTTTTCTTTTAAATAATGTGGACGCTCACTGCTTAAGGGAATTTTAAAAACTGCGACTCCTTTTTTCTCATTCAGCTTGATCAAAAAAACTTCATAGGCTAACTGAGGGAAAATCAACTCCTGAATGGCTTTTTCCATCACAAAGACTTCTTCTTCAATAAAACGCTGCCCACTGACCGTTCCATCATCATCTACTCCAATCAATAAATCTCCACCGGATGAATTGGCCAAAGCAATTAGCTCCCGGACGATTTTCTCAGGATGCGTGGCTTTTTTCTTGAATTCAATCTTTAGCCCCTCTCCTTTCGAAGCGAGTACTCGGATATCCTGCAGTGTCATTATAATTGATTTATTTCTGAGAAAACTCAGGATTTCACCCCAAACCTCAATTGTTCTAATCGTGCTTTTTGTGCTTGCCAATCATCTCTCAGCCTTGCTGCCTCCATGAAGTTGAGTTCTTTGGCGGCCTTTTCCATCTGTTTTTGAGTTTGCTGAATCAGTTTTTCCAATTTCTCCTTACTCAAATACTGCACCACCGGATCTGCTGCCATGCTCGCTTCTCCCGGCATCGGCTCCGCATAGAATTTCGCGTTTTTCTTAGAATCGGCCACTTTCGTTTGTCCCAAGATTTTGTCTCGGGATTTCAAAATAGTGGTCGGTGTAATGCCATGTTTCGTATTATATTCGATCTGAATTACTCGCCTTCGTTTGGTCTCATCCATCGCTCGTTCCATCGATGCTGTAATTTTATCAGCATACATAATCACCCGTCCCTCCGAATTTCGAGCAGCTCTACCGATCGTCTGTACCAAACTTCGCTCATTACGAAGGAATCCTTCCTTATCCGCGTCCAGAATAGCTACCAGCGAAACTTCCGGTAAGTCCAAGCCTTCCCGCAATAAATTTACTCCCACCAAGACGTCAAATACACCAAGTCTCAACTCTCTCAGGATTTCTACCCGATCTAAAGTTTTGACTTCAGAGTGAATATAGCGCGATTTGACTCCAGCCCGCTCCAAGAATTTCTGGAGTTCTTCTGCCATTCGCTTGGTCAGCGTAGTCACTAAAACCCGAGCATCTGTTTTTATGGTTTGGTCAATTTCCTCCAGTAAATCATCAATTTGATTCTGACTTGGACGTACTTCTATCGTAGGATCCAAAAGTCCAGTTGGTCGAATAATCTGCTCAACCACTTCTCCCTCAGTTAATGCAAGTTCATAATCTGCCGGAGTGGCTGAAACATAAAGGACTTGACCGGCTAAGTCCTCAAACTCTTCAAATTTCAAAGGTCGATTATCCAAGGCCGATGGAAGTCGGAATCCAAAATCCACCAGATTTACTTTTCTGGATCGATCCCCTCCCCACATCGCCCTAACCTGCGGGATGGTCACGTGGCTCTCGTCAATCACCAATAAAAAATCATCCGGAAAATAATCCATCAAACAGAATGGCCGCATTCCCGGCTCCCGGCGATCAAAATAGCGCGAATAATTTTCTACCCCTGAGCAATAACCCAGCTCTCGAATCATCTCCAGATCAAACTCTGTTCGCTCCTGAAGTCGCTTTGCTTCCATGAATTTCCCTTCCTTTTCGAAGAAATTCACTTGAGCCACCATATCATCCTGAATCTCTTTGATCGCGGTATTGACCGTATCACGACCAGTGACGAAGAGGTTTGCTGGGAAAATGGAAATGAGTTGTTCATCATTCAGTTTCTTTCCGGAAGCTGGATCAATCCGCTGAATCGCCTCAATCTCATCGCCCCAAAAGAAAATTCGATATCCCCAATCTGCGTAGGCGACGAAAATATCAACAGTATCTCCTTTTACTCGAAAAGTACCATGGGTCATTTCAAGTTGGGTTCTACTGTAGAGAATATCTACCAATTTGAAAAGCAACTGATTTCTTGGAATTCGATCTCCGACTTGAAGCTTAATGATATTCTTGGCAAACTCCTCAGGATTCCCAATACCATAGATACAGGAAACAGAAGCGACTACGATCACATCCCTTCGCCCGGTAAGTAAGGAGGAAGAGGCACTCAGTCGAAGTTTTTCGATCTCTTCATTGATGGAGAGATCCTTTTCTATGTAAGTTCCCGAGCTGGGGATAAAAGCCTCCGGCTGGTAGTAATCGTAGTAGGAAATAAAGTACTCGACGGCATTCTCTGGGAAAAATTGCTTGAATTCCCCATAGAGCTGTGCTGCAAGGGTCTTATTATGGCTCAGGATCAGTGTTGGCTTTTGCACCTGCTGGATCACATTAGCCACGGTAAAAGTCTTGCCGGAGCCCGTCACCCCCAGCAGGACTTGGGCCTGATCTGCATTTCGGATGCCTTTGACCAGCTTTTCGATCGCTTTGGGCTGATCGCCGGTAGGCTTATAATCTGATGTGAGTTTAAATTCCATGGGATTGCTTGAAGATACCCAACACCATTCCCCTATACAAAAGTTTTCGAAGCTTGATTTTTATTGGGAGGTCAATCGATACTTACCAATGTTATAATACAAGTAATTAGTCCGCAAGATCAATACCAACAACAGTGGAATAATGCTCGGATGAAAAGACTGCCAACCCAAAATCCAAAAGACCACTGCAGCATCTGCCATAATCAAGGCAAACAGTAAATACTTCCGCACCCAACGAGCAAGAGTCTTTGACCAAAGTCCTTTGACCAAAATTAAATGTCCAGGGAACGCCCAGAGGATATTCCAATTCCACTTGGTGGCACTATGCTCGGTGGCAAACCAAAGTAAGGTTACCACAATCCCAATCACACCCAGTAGACCAAAAAAGGCTAAATCAAAGCCAATAAACAATTTCTTCTTCTTGAATCCGATAAAGGTGATCAGGGTAAAGCCGATGGCCACCAGCCAAAAAATCCAATAGGGATTAAACGCTTCCATGGTTTTTTCTTCCTTTGGAAATTCCATAATCGTAAGGGTCTCCTTCACCATAGGTCGTGTAGGACCATCTCCCTGAATCTCTGCCCGGGCAAAGGACTCGAACATGTAATCCGGAAGAAATTGCTCTTGCAGCGGAGTCGCATCCACATCAATCACCGCTCCCAGTGCCAGATCAATTCCGAGATCAGCCCAAGTCAGGGTATAGACATATTCATCGATCAGATTTCGAAAGGTCTTTTCGTCAGCCTCCTTGACCTCATCCTTCCAAATTAGCTTATCGCCGAGCACCAGATCCATCGCATCTCGGATCCGAGTGGCACAGTTGTCATAGAAGAAATCGTAGCGATAGAAGCGTCGCTCCGGCTGGTAATTGACCTGAAGAAACTCCAGCATGTAATCTGTCTGCTCCGAATTCAGATCAAGGACTTGCTCTTTGATACCTCGACCCTGTCGGTCGTAATCGGAGACAAAAGCCGCAAAGGTGCTAACAGAAAGCATGTAGTCCAGCTTACCGCTGGCAAACTTCCCGTAGAAATTAGGCGTGTTAAAATCAAAGGTGCCGTAGTTGAATACATAGTCCTCACCGCTGGCCTTGTCCAGTACCCGAATCGCCGAATGACCAAAGGCCGAATAGAGCTCATCCCCAGGATCTGCGGTAAGCAGGGAGATCCGAAAGGCCTGTCCCATCACCTGTCCTAAGGCACCGAAAGTCAGTAAAAATATTACTACTATATATTTCTTTATTCGAATCATTTTTTTTAACTTAGAAATTCTTTTTTAGACTACTTTTCGATGGTTACCAGGGTCAAAACGTTGTCCCATTTTTCCTTTTTCAGATGCCGAATATACTTGATATTCTTGGCAGTTTTAAGCTATTGCCTACCTGCAGACCTTCTCTTCGCGCAAGAAATCAACTCCTTTAAAACTATAAATTCGGGAAATTATGCCGACCCTGCAATTTGGAGGGTCTTTGATGGAGCGAGTTGGGTGGTAACTTTAGTCAAACCTAGCTTAAGCAACGACATTTATATAGATCGGACGCAGCTAGTAACTTTGACAGGAAATGAGCAGGCGAAAAGTGTTTTTATCAATGCTGAAACCGGAGCAAATCAAAAGTTAAACCTATCGGGATTCGCCTTAGAGATATATGGCTCGCTCAATGCCTTTGCTGGAGCAGCTCCCGGTACCGCATCAGGGACTTGGAATAGTCAAAATTGGATTGGGAATTCAATCGGAAGCAGGTTGATTTTTAAGGGAACCTCGAGAACAATTATTAGAAAAAATCATTGGAGTGGATTCACTACTAATAGTAGGTATAGTGTCATTATTGATCCTGGAATAGGACAAGAACTCACAATCGAAGAACCCTTCAAGGCGGTACAATTTTCTATTAGCTCAGGCACTCTAATCCAAAAGTTAGACAGTTCTGTCATTCCTGCGGTCTGCGCTTCAATTTCTTTCAACACGGAAACCACTTTTTATGGTGCTGGCCCTTTTGGCACCCTAACAATTGAAAATGGAGCGAAATTTATCTCTCAGTGTAACGCAGGAATCCTATTTCGATCAGCTTCAGGATCGATCAGCGCCAGTACGCTGGATTTACAATCAGGTGGAGAACTGATCCTAGAGGGATCAAACCCGAGAATGGAGGCTGCGATTTATGCGTTAAATGGGACCATGATTTTTAGAGGGGGAACAATCCCGAAAACTTTCCTGACCAGTTCATTTTCTGATGCTGCGACCCCCAATCGAGTGACGAATTTGGAGCTTCAGGGAAATCAAAATCTGAGTCTTCCAGGTACATTTTTCGTCCAGGGAAATCTGATTCAATCTGGTTTGGGATCAATTTTTACGACCACAACTGACCTTCACTTTGTAGGAGGTTTAAACCAAAACATCAGTGGATTTGCTTTGACAAGTCGGAATTTAACTGTGAATAAATCTGGTGGAAAAGTCAATTTGAATCAAAACCTAGCTGTCACTCAAACCCTCTTCATGGCCAGTGGAATTTTGAATTTCAACGATTACAACCTCTCTATAAACAGTTCCTCAATCGGGGGATTGATCTATACTTCGGGGTCTTGGGAAAGACTGCGAGAAGTCCAATACTTTTCTTTGCCAAGCATCATAAATGCTTCGAATGCAACATTCCCTTTCGCGGACCGACATCAAAAAGGGATTCGAAGTGTAAAACTTTTAGGAAATACAGGGCGGGAGGATCTTCGAATTAGATTTACAGAATATCTGGGCTCAGAATATAATTCCAATTTTAATGACAACGATGGTACCCCAATACTCTATCGGTTATTTAGCTATTTCTCCTTTTTTGGTATGACTACCAATTCGAATCCGCTCGAACTGCGTATTTCTGCTTCTAATTTAATCGTCGATCAAGTGGATGATTTGCGGATCGTTGCTACTGGCTATGCAGCTCCAGGCACCCATTTACCAGGTTTGGATCCTTCACTCCTTTGGGCACGCAGAAGTTTGACATTTTCTCAGTTGGAAGGGACGAATTACACCGTAGGAAGTTTTCGCACCCTGAGCATCTTACCGGTGACCTGGTTAAGTTTCGAGGGCCAGAGAACGTCAAAAGAAATACAGCTTACTTGGAAAGTAGCATCTGATATTGCTGAAAGTACCTATGAAGTTTTTCGCTCTGAAAACGGATTTACTGATTGGAAGAATATTGGATCTTTGACTAATCAGAAAAATTCTGAGATGGCTGCTTCCTACCAATTTTCAGATCTTGATTCTGACCCATTCCAGAATTACTACTACCGAATCAAACAAACTGATTTCTTACCCGGAAGCTCTTGGAGTCAAGTGATTCTTGTTAAAGCACTACTTTCCACGGGAAGTTCTATTCAAATTTCTCCAAACCCATATTTTGGAGGCTCCATTCGAATAAAGATCCCAGCAGCACTGGATTTGGTACAGTCTGAACTTATGATTCTTGATTTTTCAGGAAAATTATATTTCAAAGGATCCTTTACTAAATTAACCTTAGAGCAGCTATTACTGAGTTTACCTGCGGGGATTTACCTTATCAGGGTCGGCAATTCTGAATCCGCAGCACAGATCCGATGGATCAAGCGGTAAAGAATCGGCTAAGATTTAACCCGAAGGGCGATCATTTCTCCCATTTTTTCTAACTTCAGGCGCCAAATAACCCCAACCGATGACCTTTCTTCTTGTCTTACTAAGTGTTGCCATTCTGGTCCTGCTGATCGTCTGGGCCAAGTTGAATCCTTTTCTGGCCTTCTTGATCGCTTCGATCTCGGCCGGATTTCTACTGGGTCTCCCTGCCGATCAGATCGCCGGTTCGGTGCAGCGAGGAATGGGGAATCTCCTCGGTGACCTGGTCATTGTGATCGTGATGGGTGCCATGCTCGGCAAGCTAGTCGCTGAGTCCGGTGCCGCCCAGCGGATCGCAGGGACGCTGATGAAGATCTTCGGAGAGAAGTACATCACTTGGGCCATGTCCCTGACTGGTCTGATCGTCGGTATTCCACTCTTTTATAATGTAGGTTTTGTCCTACTGGTACCTTTGGCCTTTACGGTAGCCTATCAGTACAAGATCTCCGCAGTCTATGTGGGTATTCCCTTACTGGCAGCCTTATCTGTCACACATGGGTTTTTGCCACCCCATCCTTCGCCAGCTGCCCTTGTTGCACAGTTTGATGCCAATATGGGCTTGACCCTGTTTTATGGATTTCTGATTGCTATTCCTACCATCATCATTGCAGGGCCAATTTTTGCCAAGACACTGAAAAACATCGAAGCGAGACCGCTCAAGACTTTTCAGGCCGAAATCAAACCTGAATCTGAGCTTCCAGGCCGAGCTAATAGCTTTCTAACCGCTTTACTTCCAGTAGTGCTTTTGGTAGGCACCACTGCTTTGAGCCTAAATACTCCTCCCGAAAGTCCCTTTGCGAAGCTGATTGAATTTATAGCCAATCCTGGAATGGTGATGCTGCTATCCGTTTTGGTGGCAACCTATACACTTGGATTGCGCAGGAAGTTTAGCATGTCACAACTGATGGATATCTATACGATAGCGACAAAAGATATTGCAATGATCCTCCTGATTGTGGCTGGAGCGGGTGCGCTCAAGCAAATCTTTACAGACACTGGTGTAAGTCTGGTTATTGCAGAAAGCTTACAGACTTGGGATATTCACCCCTTGATTTTAGCTTGGATCATCACGGCAATTATTCGTGTTTGTGTGGGTTCGGCAACTGTCGCCGGCTTGACTACTGCTGGGATTATCGCTCCACTGGTCACGACTATGAATGTGGATCCAAACTTATTGGTGCTATCTATTGGAGCAGGAAGCTTGATGTTCTCCCATTTCAACGATGCAGGTTTTTGGATGTACAAAGAATTCTTTAATGTAAGCATCAAAGACACGATCAAATCTTGGTCCGTGATGGAAACTCTTGTCGCAGTCATCGGATTGATAGGTGTGCTTATTCTTGACCTTTTCGTTTAATATAAATCAGTAAAACTCTCTTATGGAAACTCCAGAATTTAATTTCTCCAAACTCGGACTTGAACTCCCGCCTCCTCCAAAACCGCTGGGGGTATACAAACCCTGCCTAATTGATGGCAAATACCTCTATCTATCCGGCCACGGAACAGTGCAGTCCGATGGGACGCTGATCATTGGCAGAATCGGTGAAGACATGGATCAAGAACACGGCAAACTAGCAGCGCGACAAGTTGGACTGGCCATGCTAGCTACCATCAAGGCAAATCTTGGCTCCCTCAATCGAGTGAAAAAAGTCATTAAAGTGTTGGGAATGGTGAATTGCATCTCCACTTTTGAAAAGCATCCCTACATTATCAATGGAGCAAGTGAATTATTTGCTCAGGTCTGGGGGGAAGAAAACGGAATAGGTGTCCGATCAGCTGTGGGAATGGGATCGCTGCCGGATAATATCCCAGTAGAAATCGAAGCCCTATTCGAACTACACGAGGAAGATTAAGGCAAAAAGGGAATTCTTGAGGTGATTCGGCCTGTATCCCACAAACCAAGGTGAAGGGGTATTCTAACTTTGTGTGGTCTGCGTGACCATCAGGGTCATAATACTCAAGGCTGAACCAGTGCCTTGTAGGATTGGAAAATACTTAGGACATCTTTGACGTAATTCACGGCGAGGTGTCCTTTGGCAAATCCACTTTTCACAATCGGATCTCTATAGTATTCCGGATCGCTTTTCAACGCTAAAAACTTCGAAACTTCCACCCAGTTCTGTGTATTTTTCCCATATTTCATTGTCAATCTCCAGGCATCTTCGACATGTCCATGACCAATATTGTAGGAAGCTAGGATAAATTTTAATCGCTCATTCGTATCCGGTACTCGCTCCATCCAAAACTTATCTAAATAACGAAGGTACCGCACGCCACCCAAAAGTGATTGGGCTGGATCATTTGGATTAGTCACCCCAAAACGTTCTAAGGTAACTGGCATTAACTGTAGTAAACCTTGTGCTCCTGCATAAGATAGAGCTGTAGTATCGAATCGGGATTCTTTATAAACAAGCGAGGCCAATAGCCTCCAGTCCCAACCCAATTGCTGAGCGCCCTCTTTGATGATTTCATCGTATTCAGAAATCTTATTTCCTGCCAATGAAGAAAAAGGACTTGTATTTCGAAAGTAAGAATTCTTGGAATTAAGAAAATACTTCGAATAAAGATCAGGGATAAAACGCTTTAGCTTATCGGCTAACCAACCATCCAGTTTTTCTAAAAGGATTGGAGAATTATCTCGGACTACCCAGGCAACATTCCCTTCTTTGCTGACTTTCCAAGAAATATCTAAATTATCATACAGGGTGGCATTTGCTAAGGCAATATTTTGATCGGCAACCGTCCATTTGATTCTCCCGTCTACGACTTGGTCGATAAGCGCCTCTTCGCGTTCAGGGGCTGGCAGAATAGTAATCCCAAGCTGAAGAGAATCTTTCACTTTGTACAACTGAGAGGCGTAAGTAGTCCCTTGTCTTACGTAGATGGTATCTTGCCCCAAGTCCTCCCAAGCTTTGATCTTCTCTGAGCCTTTTGTGCCGACCAGCACGCTATTCATCTTTCCTAAGGGAATAGAAAAAGATGCCCCAGCTGCCCGATCGGGACTTTCCTCCAAATTCATAGCGATTAGATCGACTTTACCACTTTGAAGGTAATTAAATGCAAGATCAATATCTGAAACCAAGACCAATCGGAGTTGGACATTCAATCGCTTAGCCAGATCCCTGAGTAACTCATATTCATAGCCCATTCTTCTACCGCGGTAGATGTAATAGCCAGCGGTGTTGTTGTCGACGGCAGCTTTGATAAAGCCTCTTTTCTCAATTCCTGGTATGTCCAGAATGTAAGTTTCTTTACCAAACTTCACTCCAAACTGTTTTTCCAAAAAGGTACACTGCACCCCAAAAATCAAGAGAGTACAAATGGAAATAAATAGGATCGATGCTCTTCTCATTAAAATGGGTCATTGAAACCCAGGATGTTCCGAAGCCCATTTGGCAAATGCTATGCCAAAAGAAAAGAAAGGAATCCTTGAAAAAAGCAAATAAAAAAATCCACGGAAGTCTGATCAGCTGCTAAAGCAAATTAATTATCTGTTGGAATCTCAAAAGGAGCAAAGCTATTCTGGAAGAAAATATTTCCCGAAAGTCTCCGCAACTCGATTTCCTGCTCTTTGATATTGAAGATCGAAGTGATCAAACGATTCTGAGCAGTAAGTAAATTAACCTGCGCATCTCGGAATTCGAGGTAAGAAGAAATACCTAATCGGAATCGCTCCAAGGCAATTTCAGTACTCTCTTTAGCAGTTTGATAGTTCTTCTTTTCTACCTCTAGGAGATTCCTATTAGTTTGATACGTATTGTAAGATCGCTGGATGTCAGATTTTAGCTGAATCTCAAACTGGTCAGTCGCAAAAGACTGGATATTTTGCTGAACTTTGGCATTTTGGATTCTCCTATTCAAGGTTAATCCGCTGAATAGATTGATTGTGATATTTCCCCCACCATTAAATCCTTGCCGCTGATTTTGAATCAAAAATCCTGCATCTGAATTGGAAGTATTATTCACGTAATTCCCATTCAAGTTCAAAATTGGAAGCCGGGAAGCACGAAGCTCTTTCATTTGAAGAAATGCTACATTTTCAGCTCGCTGCGCGATTAGCAAATCCTTATTTTCAGTAAAAGCATTTTCCTGAAGGTCAAGAAGCAACAAAGGATCCCCGATCAATATGGTGTCTTTAACAGTGAACTTGGTGTCTGGATCTAATGCCATCAGCTCATTGAGATTCACTCTGGAATTTTGTATGATTTGGTCTTGGGTCAAAAGCAGGGTTAAATCTGAATTGTAATCTACCTGAGCAGTCAGAAAATCTCGTTTACCTGCTCCTCCTAACTCATATTGTGCTCTAGCAATATCTAGTCTGGATTGGCTGAGCTCTAGGGTGTTTTCCAATACTTCGTAGCGTTGTAATTCCAACACTAGTCTATAATAAGCAGAAGAGATTCCCGCGACTGTATTTTCCACCACCACTTTGGCCTCGAGTTCCGAAATTTCAGTCAATTGTCCTAAACGCTTCATGACTATAAAAGTCTCCGGTCTGAAACCGTAAATTGCCGCAATATTAAAATTTTCATTCCTGGATTTCGCATTGTCAATCTGTCGAGGTTCAGGATCATTGACGAATTTCTGAGTCACATCTTCTTTGCTGAAAGATCTTAGGTAGGTAGTATTCAATTGAGGAAGCAATAGATCTCCAACACCTATTTTCTCATCTCCCTGGCGAAGGGTCACCGTTTCGACTGCAATTTTCACTTGTAAATTATTTTCCAGTCCCAATTGAATGGCTTTTTCCAAATCAAGAGATTCTTCACTTTGGGCAAATAAACAGATGGAAATGCTACTCAATAAGAGCAATAGGGTAATTCTCTTCATTAAATTCGTGCTAGTCTAGCTTCTTTTGAAGTCAAGTATGTATAAATAGCTGGGATAATAAATAAAGTCAAGATTGTCGCTAAAGCCAATCCACCAATCACGGTCGCTCCCATGGGAACCCGACTCTCTGCTCCTGCTCCAAGTGCTAAAGCAATTGGGAGAATACCCAGAATAGTTGATAAACTAGTCATTAGAATAGGTCGGAATCTGGCTACTGCTGCTCCAAAAATTGCTTCATCAACTCCCATCCCTTGTGCTTTGCGCTGATTTGCAAACTCTACAATTAGAATTCCGTTTTTGGTCACCAAGCCAATCAGCATGATAATTCCAATCTGGCTGAAAATATTCAGTGTATAGTCAAAGATCCACAGTGTAAATAAGGCCCCAAAGAGTGCCAATGGTACGGTAAACATAATGGTCAATGGATCTCTGAAGCTTTCAAACTGAGCAGAAAGCACCAAATAGATCAAAATCAATGCAAAGATGAATGCAAAAAGCAAGCTGTTGGAGCTCTCTCGAAACTCCTTGGAAGGTCCGGCTACGTCTGTGGAAAAGGAATCATCGAGAACGTTAGCAGCTATCCGATCCATTTCGTCCAAGCCATTTCCAATGGTATATCCTTCAGCAAGACTTGCGGAAACAGTTGCACTTACAAATCTATTATATCTGTACAATTGCGGAGGAGTACTTTTTTCTACCACACGCACTAAATTGTCCAATTGGATCAGCTCTCCATTATCTGCTCGAACGTAGAGCATCCGAAGATTCACCGGCTCATTCCGGTCTTGAATTTGCATTTCTCCGACGACCTGGTATTGCTTTCCTTCCCGAATGAAATAGGCAAAACGCTGTCCCGAGTACGAAAGCTGAAGCGTACGAGCAATTTCCCGAACAGAAACACCGACATTTCGCGCTTTCTCCCGATCGATTTCGATCTCTAATTCCGGCTTAGTAAATTTCAGATTGATGTCTGAGAAAATAAACATCGGGCTTTGACTAGCCTCTTCCATAAAAGCAGGAATTACCTCTTTCAGCTTATCTAAAGTTGGCGCCTGAAGAACATATTGAACAGGAAGGCCCCCTCTCCGATCTCCAATTGACTGCGCTTGAGAAGCAAAAGCTCTAACTGAAGTAATGGTTTTGAGCTTCTGATTAATTTGATCATAGATCTGTTGTTGGGACCGTTCTCGCTTATCTGCATCTGTCAGAATCATACGAATAAACCCAGAATTGGTACTGGCAGTACCAAATCCTGGTGATGTCACACTTATCATTCTGATTCGCTCCTCTTCTGGTATTTCCTCCATGAAGTCACGGGTCAATTGATCGATTACCGGATCCATATAGCCGAAAGTTGCTCCTTCCGGGCCAGACATATTGATTCGTATTTCTCCTCTATCTTCGGTTGGAGCAAGTTCAGTTTGAATGTTGTTAAACAACCAATAAATCCCTCCACCCATCACGCCGATCAGCACAAATGCAACCCAACGGATTTTCATAAATCCACTTAGAGCCTTATCATATTGACTATTGATCCAGACAAATGCCGGCTCTGTGAAATTGTAAAATGCATTATGCTTTTCTCTTCGCTTGAGCAATTTGGCACTTAGCATTGGCGTCATGGTCAATGCCACAAAGGAGGAGATAATCACTGCGCCAGCCACTACGATTCCAAATTCCTTAAAAAGTCTACCCGTGGTTCCCGTTAGGAAAATTACTGGAAGAAATACTGCTGCCAATGCCACGGTAGTTGCAATTACTGCGAAGAAAATTTCTTCAGATCCTTTTGATGCGGCTTCCTGAGGGTTTTCGCCTTTTTCTATTCGGGTATAAATATTCTCTAAAACGACAATAGCATCATCAACCACCAAGCCTATCGAGAGAACGATTCCCAAAAGTGTCAGTACATTGATAGAAAAATCCATCAAATACATAATAAAAAATACCCCTATCAAAGAAATAGGGATTGTAAGAACTGGAATGAAAGTAGTTCTCCAATCTCTTAGAAATAAGAAAATGATTGCAACGACTAGGAAGAATGCAATGACGATCGTCTCCTGCACTTCAGCAATCGAGCTTCGAATATACTTGGTAGAATCATAGGTAACTTCGGTTACGATATCTGCAGGAAGGTCCTTTTTAATACTTTCGATTCTTTTGTAAAATTCATCTGCAATCTCAATGCTATTTGAGCCAGGTAAAGGCACAAGAACAACAACGACCATGGGAACATTATCACTTTTCAAGATTGACCGCTCATTCAAAGCGGCAAGTTCCGCCTTTCCAATATCCTGAAAGCGGACAATGTTGTTTTGATCTTCCTTGATGATAAGGTCATTGAATTCCATCGGCGAACTCAAGCGACTTTTAGTCCTTACTGACAATTCGATCGTTTCACCCTCAATTCTTCCAGAAGGGAGTTCTACATTTTCACTTTGCACTTTATTGAGTACATCCAAAGGAGTCACTCCGTAGGAAGCCATTTTGAGGGGATCCATTCGAAGTCTAATCGCATATTCTTTGTCCCCCCATATCTGGACTCTACTCACTCCAGGGATAGTCTGAAGACGCTCTTTGAAAATATTATCTGCCAAATACGAGACATCAAGCAGGTTTCTAACTTCGCTTTGGACACTAAGGTAAATAATCGGGCTAGAATCTGCATCAGATTTGGAGACCACGGGAGGCTCAGCATCTGGTGGTAGATTTCGCTGAGCTCCTGCGACCTTGTCTCTAACATCATTTGCAGCAGCTTCTAGATCAGCTCCCACGTCGAATTCTACAGTAATATTACTCGTTCCATCATTACTGGTCGAGTTCATGGATTTAATTCCTTGTATGCCGTTAATCGCTTCTTCAAGCGGCTCTGTAATCTGCGCTTCGATGACGTCAGCATTTGCTCCTGTGTAGGAAGTCCTGACGGAAATTACCGGAGGATCCACACTTGGATATTCTCGGATGCCAAGTAAGCTGATACCGATCACTCCGAAAAGCACGATAACAATCGACATCACGATGGCCAAGACTGGCCTGTTAATACTCAAACTTGAAAGACTTGCCATATCAGTTTGTTTTGGTGATTTTCAGAAGAGAACCAGGTCTTGCTTGCAACACCCCAGAAGTAAGTACCATTTCACCTTCTTCTAATCCTTTGGTGATTTGAACATGGCTTTCAGTTCTGGTTCCTATTTCTACGCTTCGTTCCTCAGCCTTTTGGTCCTTTCCTACCACAAAAACCTTATAGCCTTGAAGTTCCGGAATTACCGATTCTGCAGGCACCATTAATGCACTATCTATTTCTCCTAAAACAAATCGTATTTTCACAAACATTCCAGGCAGGAATTTGCCCCCTTTATTTGAGCTTTGGGCTCTAAGTTTCAAGGTTCGAGTAGCAGCATCGATTTGTGGCTCGAAGGCATATACACTACCCTCTGCCTCATCCTTTGTAGACTCACTTGAGAAGAAAACCGGAGCACCAACCTCTACCATATTAGCATATCGCTCTGGAATTGAAAATTCAATTTTAATAGGATCCATGTTTACCACTGTCGCAATGATATCTCCAGTGCCGATAACACTTCCCTCACTCACCTGACGAAGGCCTAGCGTCCCATTGAATGGCGCCCTAACAATTGTTTTTTGGATTTGGGCTTCTACTAATTTCAAGTCTGAAAGGGTGGTGTTATATTGATTCAACACGATGTCATACTCTTCCTGACTGATTGCTTCACGAGCTAAAAGTTGTTTTTGACGATTTTCCTGGCTTTCAAAAAGCTTCTGGGTGTATTCTAATTTCTGATACTGTGCCTGAAGATCATTGTCATTCAAGTAAAGTAAAGGAGTGCCTTTGGAGACATATTGCCCCTCTTTGAATGAGATTTTGGTCACCAATCCAGATACTTCTGGCCGAAGTGATACAGATTCATTGGGTAGAATCGTCCCAGTGACATTGAGTTGATTCTTCAAAGTCTCCTTCTTCAATGTGACCACTGTGACGGGTAATTCTACATCACCTGCCCTTGGACCAGCTGTAGGAGTAGGACCGGAGTTAGTGCCACTATTCCACCTTGGATAGATGTAGATTATCGCAATAATTGCAACTACTGCTACGATTAATAGGATTTTGGTTTGCTTATTCATTTAAAATAGTTCGAGCTTATTTACTGTGATTTTGGATAAATGCCAACGAAAGTCGATTGAATTCATCTGGTCGCTCCACGTTGACTACATGGCCGCATTTATCAAGGATTTTTAAAATTGAGCTTTTATGTGTTTTAATAATATTTCGTACTGGTTCTAAAAACATCACATCCTGATCACCCATCACATATAAAGTGGGAATCTCTAAATCCGACTCTTTGAAATACCTAAGAAGCGGATTGATGTCTTTGGTGAGTTTGAACCAGCGGATAAATTCCTTTTGGCAAAGCTTCTGCGCTTCTTGGATAAAAAGGTTTCGTGACTCTGCACTTCGCTTTAGGGGCATGACTACGAAAGCGAAAATCTTGTATAACCAAATAAATGGGATGAAGCGCTTAAATACGTTTGCAAAAAATACTAGAAATTGGGATGGTATAGTCAATCTGGTGACGGCTCCGGCCAATACCAGCGATTTTACCCTCCATTTTTCCATTTCGGCTAGTTGACGGACAATCACTGTACCCAGAGAAACACCCATGAAATGTGCAGGTGGAATCTTGAGCTCATCCAATACTTGGATAATATCTTTGGTCACTGCTGTAAACGTATATTCTTGCTTGTATATAGCCTCTGGCAGATCAATGGATTTGCCATGTCCTCTCAAATCAATAAGTAAAAGATTGAATTTATTCTTGAAATCCTTCAACTGCTTGTACCATACCGCAGAGGACCCGCCTGCACCATGGATAAAAACTACCCATTCCCTACTTGTCGGATGATCAAATTTCTTATAATACAACATGGAACTTAAACTCAAGGCGCTTGGGAATGGTTCTGTAAAATAAAATTACGTGGATTTACCGCATCTTTTTAATTAAAAAGTACTGGAGGCAAATCTCAAATATCAAAGGAGAAATAATGGGATACTAAAAAGCTGCTTTCCGAAAATAAACTGCTTTTTTTCAATATCAGTTGGACTCAATAAACTCCCATAGGTTTAAATACTCCAACCTAAAGTTGTCTGGATTAAAAAACCCAACTTAGGAGCACATTCGATCGGTCGGTTTTCAAAATTCCGTATAGTTCCAAGTTAAAGTAAATATCATTTTCATAATTGCTATAATGATTGAAAACTTTAATCCTATTTTTTACCAAAAGAAAAGCACCCCAAGTTTGGGGTGCTTTTCTGTATAAGTTGGATAAAACAGTACTCTTTTCCTATTTAGAAAATATATCTAATACCAAACTGCATGCTCCAAGTTGTCCCGAAGCCATTTGCATTTTGGAAAGGGGTAGTTGGAAGCTGATTTTTCACTCTATTCATAACCACATTAGGTGCAACAGACACTCCTCCTGATCTAGAAAGAAGATTTTGCGCTCCGTTAAGGTTCTCCTGAATTCCCCAATCGCTGTTCAACATATTACCGAAGTTAACGATGTCTAAACTGGCTTGGATAGTATTTCTACGGCTACCAATATTGGTAAAGATATCCTGTAGGATACGAACATCGAATCTATTCAACCAAGGAGACAGGAACTCATTTCTTGGCACATATCCTCCTCTAAATTGCTCCAAATCGTTATCAGCTACATACTGGTCGAAAGCTGCTCGCTGCTGATCAGCAGTAAAAACAACATTTCCACTCTGTACGATATTGACAAACTTCAATTCGGCAGAATTTGAAGGGATGAATAGCAAGTCAGAATTGATACCATCACCGTTGAAGTCATTACCATACACGTAAGAGAATCTTCCTTGATGAGAACCATTATAAAATACACCGATAGTAGTCGCGAAATTTTTGGCATACTCGATTCTGTAAGAGAAGTTAGCAACCACTCTATGAGGAAGCGCAAAGTTTGAAATGTTTAGCAATTCGTCATTTGGGCTATTGATATTTGGGCTAGCTCCCCAAGCTGAGTTTGCAGAAGATCCAGAGTTTGCGCTGATTTCTTTTGCTTCAGAATAGGTATAATAAAGACTTCCTGAGAAACCTTTATAATCTGGTACCAATAGACCAACTGTAGCGCTGAAGGCATAACCTTTCAGGTTTGTGTTAGTCAGGATAGTCGCATTGTTTGCGCCCAAAGCTGGATTTGCTGCAACTGAATTACCCGCTCCTGGAAGGACTACCTCTCTAGTATCACCTGCATAATTCATTTTATTTGGGGATACCGCTCTGTTTGCACCAAATTGGTAAACAGCATTAATATCTCTTGTGTAAATAAGGTCTGAGGTAAGGACGAAAGGAGAATTTCCTAATTGGTAATCAGCTCCTAAACTCGTTCTCCAAACTGAAGGCATTCTGAACTCTCTATCTACTAAAGCAAATGAGTTTGGCGCTCCAGCTTTTGGATTAGAGATAAATACATTCTCAGCACCTGCAGGAGGATTCTCTACGTAATAATATCGCTCAGGTTGGAAGTTTACATTGCCAATCCAAGGTGCTACTTCTGCATAACTACCTGGCTCAACTGTATTTTGAAGAACACCAGCACCAGTTGGCATATTTGTCAACCAAACAAAAGGTACTCGACCGGTGAATACACCCGTTCCACCTCTTAAGATGAAGCTTCTATCACCTTTGACATCATAATTGAAACCTAGTCTGGGAGAAACCATTAGCCTTGAATTAGGCCAGTTTCCTGAATCATAATTGACTACTTCACCTTCTGGATTTAATAGATCCAAGTTGTTGATTGAAGAATTTGCAGTAAGATCATTTAAGTAAACAGGCAACTCAAATCTCACACCGAAGGTCAAAGATAGACGATTGTTTACACTATACTTATCCTGAGCGTAAAGTGAAGCAAGTCCAAAATTTACTCTTGAGTAAGTCTCTTGTCCTTCGTATGGATAAGTTAATCCAAACATGATTGGAGCAACTTCATTTGGAGTGCCAGTAGTCAAGAAATCTTCTACAGAAGCATATCTATAGTAAGAAGTTCCCATTCTGGTAAAGCTGTTTCCAAATTTTTGAACTTCATAAGCTACACCTGCAGTGATGGTATGCTTTCCTTCTACGTAGGTAAGGTTGTTGATAAATGAAAAGTTATCATTGATCACGTCATTGTTGAAAGAGAATAATTCTGTTCCAAAAGAAATATAATTTCTATCTCCATCGCCTCTTCCTTTATCCCAGATATCAACCATAGGAAATATTTGATCACTTGGAGTTGTTCTTCTATCCTGAATTTTAGAATATGTGAATAATAATTGGTTAGAAATTTTAGCACTAATTGATGAATTGAGTTCTGCCGTAAACGATCTAACCGAATTCTCAAATCCATAACCTGCATTTTCAAAAACCATTGAGTTTTGGGAAACCCGATTAGCATCACTAGGAGTTCTTGGTCTTGGTCCAGACGATCCGTTAGTCAACTGATTTGAAATACCAACTACTTGGTTATATCTAACTGCTAGCTTATTCTTATCGTTGATGTTCCAGTCAATTCTCGCTAGAAACTTAGTGTTATCTTGAGAGGCTTCGTTGGCATAACCTTCGTATCTGCCCGGCTCATAGCCCCACACATTTCTCAGGTGGTTCCCAACTGCATCCATTTCACTTTTTCTTACTCTTGAGATGTTATTTTCTGCATCAGCCACCCCATTTTCAGATGGTCTCCAAAGGTTTGTACCCGAAGCATTTGCCCCTGTTTCTGTTTCTCTTTCAGCATTGATGAAGAAGAAGAGTTTGTTTTTGATGATTGGACCACCTAACCTGAAACCGAAATTTCGTGTAGCCGCTTCAACAGACTCAAGCTCATTATCCCCTATTTTTCTACCCTGTAAATCTTGGTTTTTGGTGAAATAGTAAGCAGATCCTGTAAAAGTATTAGTACCACTTCGAGTTACTGCGTTGATACCAGCACCTGTGAACCCACTTTGAGTGACATCAAATGGTGCTATGTTTACAGAAATTTGCTCGATTGCATCCAAAGAAATTGGTTGAGCATTTCCACCTGGAAGTGGATTTCCACTTAAGCCAAATCCGTTATTAAAATTTGCACCATCAACCTGAAGGTTATTGTATCTAGAATCTCTTCCTGCAAACGAAGTTCCATTTGCCTGAGGAGTCAATCTAGTGAATTCTGTTACCGAACGATTGATTTGTGGTAATTCCATCAATTGCTTGGTAGAGACACTAGTAGAAGTACCAGTTCGGTTAGAGTCGAACTCAGAAGACTTACTGCTGCTTACGATTACTTCTCCTAACTCTGTGCTGTCGTCATTCAATTTGCTATTCAATAAATATGGCGTTCCTAGGCTTAGAACCATCCCTGAATAAGTTGAATTTTGATAACCAATAAAGCTAATTGTAACTGTGTATGGACCACCAATTCGCATGTTTGCAATATTGAATCGTCCCTCTAAGTTGGAAACAGCTCCATATCTCGTTCCGGATGGCTCATGTAAAGCAACTATATTAGCACCTGGAAGTGCCTCCCCTTGCGCGTCAACAACTTGCCCTTGAATAGAACTTGTCGTAACCTGTCCAATCGTTTCCCCATAGCCTAGCGCTATTACGAAAAGAATTAGGATACTTTTAAGTAGATTTTGCCTCATAATTTATACGATTTAGATTTACTAAGTTGGTTTAAATGAATTCTGCCACAAAGGTAAAACCCTGAACTTTCTGATTTGAGTAGTTATCATTAAGTTTTATGCATCAATTTTAACTTTTATTAACAATTTCATAACATTGAATAAAGAGACAAATCCTGAAAGATTTAAAATTATTAAAATAATATTCTGATTTTTGAAGATATAAAGTGGGTTTTCAAAATATTGTATGTTTAAGAAAAATTAAAGATTACGGATTTGTTAATTCCCATAAAGACAGAATTCTATTTGGTCAAACTGTTAATCTACAAGTAGAACATAATTATATTTTAGAATTTTCAAAATTATAAACCATTGGCTAAGAGAGGACTTATCTGGTTATATCTGTTTTTGATCGCTACAATGGCAGATATAGCTTTCGTTTTAGAAGGTAACATTGACTTCAGGTTTTACTCCAAGCCTCTCATTTTGGCATCTTTAATTGCCTATTTCTATCAAGTTAGCAAACCTGCCTCGCAGACTCTTTTAGCAAAGGCCGTATTGTCTGCATTGATTTTCTCTTGGATCGGAGATATTTTATTGCTCTGGGACGAGTTTTTTATCTACGGTTTAGCCTCATTTTTAATAGCGCAAGTTTGTTATATCATTGCTTTCAAAGTAGCCCAAAAATCCCCTGAGTCACTTTTCAACCATAACTTTGTAAAAACTTTTTTTTTCAATCTCCCATTTTACTTCTTCGCCGCCTACATTTACTACCTCATCAATCCTAATCTTGGAGGATACAAAATGCCAGTGATCGTCTATACAATTGTAATGGTCAGCATGGTCACTACGGCAAGAGAGCGATTTGGCAAAAGCAACCCAGCATCATTCTGGCAGGTATTATTAGGTGCGAGCTTATTTTTCGCCTCTGATGGTCTTATCGCTTTAAATCGTTTTTACCAAGCTTTTCCGGAAGCGGGAGTCCTTATCATGGGAACTTATGCTACTGGACAGCTCTTGATCGTCATGGGAATCCGGTCCTTTTTGATCCAACCAAAATAAGAGGATTTTTTTCGGCCTTACCACTAGCCTAGGGAGAATTGATTTGACTCCAAAACGATTAAATATCGCTTTTTTCAATACAGAGAAATCCTAGTCTACTAGGCTTCGCATTATTAATGCGAGCACCAGAGGTGTATTTTGATTTTCTTACCTACCGTGTTGGGGAATCAAGAAGTATAGCGATTCCAAATTTTCTCTAACTAAAAATACCCCCAAAAAGCGTCTAACTTTTTGGGGGCACGTCCTGTGAGTTTCTTTATTTCTTTAAACTAACCCGAATCGAAAGCTCCTCCAGTTGATCATCCGCGATTGTACTTGGCGAATCAATCATCACATCTCGACCTGAATTGTTTTTCGGGAAAGCAATGTAGTCTCGAATAGAATCAGAGCCACCGAAAATCGCACAAAGTCGGTCAAACCCAAATGCAATTCCACCATGCGGAGGTGCTCCATATTCGAAAGCCTCCATCAGAAATCCAAATTGCTTTTGAGCCTCTTCAGGAGTAAATCCTAAATGGGAGAACATTAATTGCTGCGTACCTCGATCGTGAATTCTGATTGATCCACCACCGATTTCGACGCCATTAATTACCAAATCATAGGCATTGGCTCGTACTGCGCCAGGATCCGTCTCTAGCAAAGGAATATCTTCTTGCTTTGGCGAGGTAAATGGATGGTGCATTGCATGGAATCGCCTGCTTTCTTCATCCCACTCCAACAATGGAAAATCAACTACCCAAAGTGGTTTAAAAATAGTACGGTCTCTTAAACCAAGCTCCTCACCCATTTTAAGACGAAGTTCAGAAAGTTGCTTTCTTACCGTATTGGTATCACCGCTTAATAAAAGCATTAGGTCTCCAGATTGTGCTCCAAATGCATCAGCCCAAGCATTCAGATCTTCTGGAGAATAGAATTTATCAACGGTCGATTTGATGGTTCCATCTTGATTGTACTTGGCATACACCATTCCTTTGGCGCCGATCTGAGGTCTTTTCACCCAATCGGCCAATGCATCTAATTGCTTTCTGGTGTATTCAGCAGCTCCTTTAGCACAAATCCCAACTACCAATTCTGCCTCATCAAAAATTCCAAAACCTTTTCCTTTTACTAAGGAATTAAGCTCTACAAACTTCATATCAAAGCGAAGATCAGGCTTATCATTACCATAAAACTTCATGGCATCAGCATAAGTCATTCGCTTCACTTCTTCCAGTTCTACCTTTTTTACTTCCCGAAAAAGATGCTTCGTCAAACCTTCGAATGTGGAGAGTATATCTTCTTGATTCACAAAAGCCATTTCGCAATCAATCTGAGTAAACTCAGGCTGCCGATCAGCTCTCAGGTCCTCATCTCTGAAACACTTGACGATCTGAAAATATCGATCAAAACCAGAAACCATTAGCAGCTGCTTGAACGTCTGCGGAGATTGCGGCAAAGCATAGAATTCACCTGGATTAACTCGACTTGGCACCACAAAATCACGGGCACCTTCGGGCGTAGATTTAATCAAAACAGGGGTTTCGACTTCAATAAAGTCTTGCCCATCCATGAACTTTCTAGTCTCCTGCATCATCCGATGACGGAGTTGTAATTTCTCACGCACCACATTTCTACGAAGGTCTAGGTAGCGGTATTTCATCCTGAGCTCATCTCCACCATCAGTTTCATCTTCGATGATAAAAGGAGGAACCTTAGATGCATTAAGTATTTCAAGATTGGAAACCTTTATTTCTATCGATCCTGTAGGAATTTTATCATTTTTAGCAGAGCGTTCGATTACTTTTCCACTGGCCTGAACAACAAACTCACGACCCAAAGAAGCTGCCTTTTCGATCACTGATTTCTCTGTAGAGTCTTCTTCAAAAATCAATTGAGTCAGACCATAGCGATCACGAAGATCAACCCAGATCAATCCTCCTTTATTTCTCACACGCTGTACCCAGCCGGCCAGCGTCACTTCTTGATTTACATGGTCTAAGCGTAATTCGCCACAGGTATGCGTTCTCAGCATTTTTTTGTTGTTTTTTGGGAGGTCAAAGATATAAAATTGACCTTGAGAACACAGCTTTGATTGTAAGTTTCGTAATGATTCAAGCCATTTTTTTTTAATATTTCATTTTCTCTGGCTCTTTGATGAAAAAAAATAGTCTGAGGATCATACTCTTAGTTTTTACACAAAAAATGATCGGGAAATAAACCTTCGGTTTTTTTCGTTGGCATTATAGTTGCAAATTGTAAATACTTAAGAATTAAATTACAAAACTTGGATTAAAGCATCTTTTTTCCTTTTTTGAACCTTGATTACAATCACCCCTAATCTTCAGTGCTTTATGAAAAATAAATGGATCGGAATTGCTGCCGTAGTAGCGTTAGTAGGCGCGGCTTCCTCTCTGCCATTTTTTAACTTTCAGATCCAAGATGAAACTGATGCTGAGGCATTCGAATTACCCATCTCCGATTTAGAAAATGAAAAGGTTTTCCTATATGGAATCGACGTAACAGGTCTTAATATTATTGAAGGAACAGTAGCCAAAAACCAAACTCTTGGTTCAATCTTGGCTCCTTTCAACGTTCCTTATCAAATCATCGACGAGATCGCCAAAAAATCCAAATCTATTTTTGATGTACGTGGAATCGCCTTCAACAAGAAGTTCACCATCATATCTCCTTCAGATTCTACCCAAGCTCAATTTTTCATCTACGAGCCAAACCCAGCAGAATATATAGTCTTCAATCTGGATTCAATAGATATTTACAAAGCGGAAAAACCAGCAGAATATCGTACCAAAGAAGTTGGGGGAATTATTGAAAGCAACTTGTCCACTGACATGTCCAAGCAAAGCATCACCTACGATATCGTCGATCAATTTGCTGATTTGTATGGTTGGTCCGTGGACTTTGGAGCACTTCAGAAGGGTGATAAATTCAAAGTAGTTTACGAAGAAAAATTAATTGAAGGGGTAGTAGTTGGCGTTTCGGATATTAAACTTGCCTATTTCGAGCACAAGGGAGAGCAATTTCACGCGATACCTTTCGAGCAAAATGGAGAAACAAATTTCTTCGATCAGGAAGGAAATTCACTTAAAAAGGCCTTTCTGAGAGATCCGCTTAAATATACCAGAATCAGTTCTCGATACAATTTGAAAAGATTTCATCCTGTTCAAAAGCGATACAAAGCTCATCTTGGAACTGACTATGCAGCAGCTACTGGAACTGAAATCCGATCTGTGGGTGATGGGGTAGTAACCGATGCAAAATATACTTCTGCCAATGGCAATTATGTGAAGATCAAACATAACGGTACCTATACGACACAATACCTTCACATGTCTAAAATCTCAAAAGGCTTGAAGCCAGGCCAGCGAATTAAACAAGGGCAGGTAATCGGATATGTAGGAAGCACTGGACTTGCAACTGGACCACACCTTTGTTTTAGATTTTGGAAAAATGGTAAACAGGAAGATTGGCTGAGGGAAAAAATCCCACCTTCCGAACCAATTTTGGCAGCAAATCTTGTGGCGTTCAATTCCAAAAAAACCGAATCGCTAGATTTATTATCCTCCATATCTTTACCCGGAGAACCAAAAAAATTGGTTGCCAAAAAACCTTTAGTGGTAAGCCCGTCTGGAGAATAAGCTCCTTGATAGCCAAAAAAAAATCTGGAGCTGATCGCCTAAACTTGGCAATCAGCTCCTTTTTTTGCTTTCCCTTTTCACCTATCGATGGGCCTAAAATATCAATTACCTGAAATCAAAATAACCAGATTCATGATTTCAAACTTTTTATGTTCCGAATTTGGAAATAAAAATCATGCGTGAAATCTTACCTTGTAGCATCAATACATTTCAAAGTGGAAGACGAACCTTACATCCGAATCAATAAATACTTGAGTGAAGTAGGTTTCTGCTCTCGAAGAGAAGCAGACAAGCTGTTAGAAAAAGGACGGATCACATTGAATGGGAAAGTCCCTGAGCTGGGAACTAAAGTCGGCCCTAGTGATCAAGTAGCTGTAGATGGAGAAAACGTGGGTAAGCCTATCCAAAATCACACGTATATCGCATTCAATAAACCAGTAGGCATAGTATCAACCACTGATGTCAAAGGTGAAAAAGATAATATTATTGATTACATCGGGCATTCGCAACGAATTTTTCCGATAGGCCGATTAGATAAAGACAGTGAAGGATTGATTTTTCTCACGAGCGAAGGTGACATTGTCAACAAGATTCTACGAGCGAAAAACAACCATGAGAAGGAATACATAGTCACGGTCGATCGCCCGGTAAATGATGAGTTTGTCAAAAGAATGGGAGCAGGAATCCCAATTTTAGAGACAGTCACAGATCCATGTAAAGTGGAACGAATCAGTAAGTTTAAATTCCGGATTACGCTAACCCAAGGCTTAAACCGGCAAATCCGGAGAATGTGCGAGTACTTGGGATTCAAAGTAGTGCAGCTTAAGCGAATCAGAATAATAAATATTCACTTAGATCTACCTGTTGGGAAATGGAGGGATTTGACTGAAAAGGAATTAGAAGAACTGAATTCCTTGATAGCAGACAGTTCAAAGACTATTGATTAATCCCAACTTCATTTACTATCTAAATAATCGAAGGGGCAAATAATTTTTTATGCTAAAAGTTGAAGGAATTTGAGACCATACATAGGAGAAAATCACTCCCGTTGAATTGATATTATCCGATCATATCAATTTTTATTGAGAAGAAGACATGATTGAAAAAATCAAAAGGCCCACTACTGGGCCTTTTGATTAATACTTTTATTTATTCCGGAGGATTACTCCTCCATGATATCTACTTTCTTTTTTCTACCAGTTTATCCAAAAGTAATCTTTCCTGATTTCAATTCCGTACGACGATTTAGCTGATGCAACTTATCCAAAGCTGGCTTCGTATCCTCTCTGATCTTAAACTTATCCAGATCGCGTAGTATACAATATCTACATTCACCGGCGACGGAATCGGAATCAATTTATACTAACGCTTGATCATATCTCCTTCAAAGACCTTGATGCTGATCTTCCTTTCAGTCATACACAAATAGCTTGGCCTACTAATCGTAAGGCTACAGTCCCATTCCGGCTCCATCATTAGAGGGGTTTTCCTGATCGGAATTAACTCCAACCTTACCAAATATTAAGAAAAATTGGATCACCAACCCCATTTTGAGAAAAGCCTTAACTAAGGGACAAAAAATAAAAACATCATAAATGCTACCTTAAAAAATTCCATTTCATAAGAAGGTCAATCCATTTCAAAAAATCCATTCTAGGAAAAATGGTTTCAGTAGAATTCATAATTGGATAAACTGTCCAAATCGTATTGATTTAAGACTTTTTTTCACATACCCTTTTTCTTTCGGGTATTTAGTGTTTAAAATCTTATTTCGATAGGCATATTAAACACCCTCCAGTGGTTATTCCGAACAAAAAGTCGTTGATTTGATAGCTAGTTTTACCCTTATTGACAGGGACCAAAAAAAAATTAAATACTAATTGTATTTACTCTTGTTGCATCTTAATTGGGGAAAACTGCGTTTCTTCAATTTGAAATTCTCCCTTTTGCCCAACTTCCCATGCTAAGCCTTTCCGACAAATCAGTGCAGGCAGATGTTTTTTCACAAACTCTTCTCGCACAAAAAAAGACTACTAATAATTGGCGAATTTCTACTGCTGCAGATCGAATCGTCCGTTTAAAGAAAATCCAAAATTGGATAAAAGAACACCAAAAAGATCTCCACCTGGCTCTATTGTCTGATTTTCAAAAACCCCCAATCGAAACAGATCTATCGGAAATCTTTGCGGTCACTTCCGAAATCAACCATGCGATTAAGCATCTGAAATTCTGGATGAAACCCAAGTCAGTACCAACACCACTTCCTTTGATTGGAACAAGTGGAAAAATATTTTATGAGCCCAAAGGATGTGCACTAATCATCGCCCCTTGGAATTATCCATTTAATCTTGCCATAGGACCATTGGTTTCAGCGATTGCAGCAGGTTGTACCGCGATCATTAAACCTTCCGAGCTTACACCAAACACTTCCTCTTTAATTCAGAGAATGATAACTGAGTTATTTGACCCATCAGAGGTTGCCGTTTTTCAGGGGGAATCTGATGTTGCTCAGGAGCTATTAAAGCTCCCTTTTGATCACATCTTCTTCACTGGCAGTACTGCTGTAGGGAAAATCGTAATGAAAGCAGCAGCAAAAAATTTGACCTCTGTCACTTTGGAGCTAGGGGGAAAATCTCCGGCAATCGTTGATCAAGATGCAAATCTGAAGGATACCGCTGAAAAGCTGGTATTTGGAAAATTTATCAATTTTGGACAAACCTGTGTGGCTCCAGATTACATTTTGGTTCAAGAAACGGTACAAGAGGAGTTATTGATGGAGCTAAAGGTGGCACTCAATAAAATGTACGACCCAAAATTTGAAGGTATTGAAAAGTCTCCCGACCTAGCGCGAATAATCAATGATCGCCATTTCGATAGACTGGTTACAAGCCTAAAAGATGGCATTGAAAAGGGAGCAAAAATTGAATTTGGAGGGAAATATGATGCTCCATCACGCTACATTGAACCAACAATTATCAGCCAAATAAAAGATAACATGACCTTGATGGAAGAAGAAATCTTTGGCCCTTTACTTCCAATTAAGACTTTTTCCCAGTTAGATGATGCCATTAGCTTCATTAACAGCAAACCTAAACCTCTGGCTCTATATTATTTCGGATCAAACACTACGCACACAACCAAAGTTTTAAAGGAGACTAGTTCAGGAAGTGTAGTAATTAACGATTGTGTGATTCATTTCCTAGATCTAGAAATGCCGTTTGGCGGAGTCAATAAAAGTGGCATCGGAAAAGCACACGGTCATTTCGGTTTTTTGGCTTTTTCTAACGAAAAAGGAGTGCTGAAGCAACGAATTGGTCTGAATAATGCAACATTACTAAGGCCTCCCTATGGAGCTGTTGCAAAAAAAATTATACAATCATTAATCAATTGGTTTTAATTATGAATAAGAGTTTTTTTAAACTTTATCAATCTGCCTTTCTTTACCTCCTCGTTTTAGGTATTTTTTCAAGTTGTAATTCAGATTCTGATCCAATCCCTGATGGGCCGATGGTGGCGAGGGATATCTTAAATGAAGCTTACGGTATTGAAAGTAAACAAGTATTGGATGTTTTTCTTCCTGCAGGTAGATCTACTGAGGACACACCACTCCTTTTATACATACATGGCGGCGGTTGGATTGAAGGAAGCAAGGAAGAGTTTCTTCAATTCAGAGAAGCTATACGCATTTCATTTCCTCAATATGCTTTTGTTGCAATCAATTACCGCTTATTCGACTTTAACACAAATGCAAACCGATTTCCAACCCAAGAAAACGATGTGATTCAAGCAATCAATTACATTAAAAGTAAAACCAACGACTGGGATGTCTCCGATCAACTCATCTTAGCAGGCGCAAGCGCAGGTGGACATTTGGCGTTGCTTCATAGCTATAAACATCAAACTATTGGAAACATAAAAGCAGTAATTGCCTTCTTCCCCCCAAGTGATTTAATTTCACTTTATACTCATAATCAGCTAACTCAATTGGGCCTTAATGCCTTATTTGGAGGAAACCCTCAGGAACAGACTAGTGCCTACTTGGACTCTAGTCCAAGTAATTTTATTCGTGGAGCGGCAGTCCCAACTATTTTCTTTCACGGGACCTCAGATATGATTGTGCCAATATGGCAGAGTGATATTTTTGCAGAAAAATTAAAAAGCGTATCTGCTAAATATGAATACAAACGGATCGAAAATCAGGGCCATGGTTTTAACGAGCAGACCTATTCGCAAGCTTTTAAAGATGCTGCAGACTTTCTTCAGAAAAATTTAAAATAAAAAACCCCGACGAATCGGGGTTACCAAGGTCAGACTTTTTGAAGTCCCGTAGAATGGGCCATTGCTTTAATGGCTTTTACTACTTTTTCTGAAGGTTGCAGGCGAACCTGATCTAATTGCTCTATTGTGCTCAGCATTTCAACATATTCTTGCATTAGGGATTCCTCACTATGTAAGGCTTGCACCAAGAGTTCTTGTTTAACCTCCGGCATTTCCTGATAAATATAACTTACCAGGTCATTTGGGGTAAATTGTTTTGTCATAGGCAATATTTAATTGTTTCATTTTTTTTCGTAGATGTATAAGCGCATAGCGCATCCGACCTAAGGCCGTATTAATGCTTACTCCGGTTTGCTCGGCAATCTCTTGGAAACTCAAATCCAAATAGTGCCGCATGATTAACACTTCTTTTTGAGCTTCAGGAAGCTCTTCGATCAATCGCTTCACCAATTGAACCGTATCCTCTTTGATCTGTCTATCTTCCACCGTCTCTTCCGCAAATTGGAGAGAATTCAACAAGTTGGACCCATTATCCATCACAATGGTAGGGTACCGCTTTGCCTTTCTGAAGTAATCAATCGCCAAGTTATGTGCTACACGCATTACCCAGGGCTGAAATTTTCCCTCCTCGCTGTATTTGTCTGACTGAAGTGTTTTAACCACTTTGACAAATACATCTTGAAGCAAATCCTCTGCAACTCGTTGATCTTTAACTATCAAGACAATAGTAGTATAAATTTTACTTTGGTATCGATCTACTAGTAGGTCAAAAGCCACATCGCTTCCGTTTCGATACTGTGCAATTAATTCGTTGTCCTTTGGACCAATTCGCTTACTCATTTTTAAGTTGGTTTATAATAAACGTAGAGGTCTAGGCCATAGTATTTGTTTAGAGCGAATAATATAAAAAGGATCCTAAAAGTATTTATTCAATATCAACTGTCCAAAATTTGGACCGAAATTTTCATACAATTAGTAGGATTTAGTTTTTTTCAAAATAATATTCTTTAAATCTTAATGCCAACAGCTTTAATAATTTGTTTTTTTTGATATTGACCATTCAAATTTACCAATGTCTATGCCAAAAAAGGTTAAAATTAGGTGACTTGTGATCTTATTAAGTCTAAATTCATTCCTCACAATTGTAATGATTGTGTACTTTCGCAGTCTAAGCAAAACTGAAAATCAATATGGAATTAATAGGAAAAGTAATTGAAAAGCTTGCTGAGGCAGGAGGAAACTCTAAAAGCGGAAATGCTTGGAGGAAACAAGAGTTTATCATAGAAACTGGCGGGCAATACCCAAAAAAAGTATGTGTCTCTCTCTGGGGAGATAAGATTGACCAATTCCCTATCAATCAAGGTGACCAAGTAACCTTGAGTATCGATGTAGAAAGCAGAGAATACAATGGCAGGTGGTACACTGAAATAAAAGCCTACCGAGTAGATCATGGCTCCTCATCTCCTGCACCAAGCTCAGGAGCATTGCCAGATATTGACACCTTTCATTCAGAAGGTGAAGAAGATAAGCTGCCATTCTAAACCAATTAGCTTATGTGGGATGATTTTGATGATGAAGAAGGTGCATGGGACGAGGAGGATGAAAGTAGTTTCAGAAAAGAGCACGAAAAAATCTTCAATCATCCTTTGATGAAAAAAGCCAAAGATATCTTAGCCCTGACCAGAGCATTGGTTGGGAGCTTAGATGAGGCTAGACGAGAGCTGTACGGAAGCATCATGCTCCAAGATGCAATGTTAATAAGTTCCAAATTCGCTGCGGCAGAATCTTCAGCAGATTATGTCTCAAAGATGGAAAAAGCGGTTTTTATCAAAGTACATGCAAAAAACCTCAATGGAATGACTTATCAATTGGCGATGGAGGAAACCCATGCCGAAGAGCACCTAGAATTGCTTCGGGCAGCTATCGAAGAATACCGAATTTTGTTTAAAGAATGGCTAAGCCAATTAGACCCAAATGAAAAAACAGATGATGGCTGGGGGGTTTTTACTTCGTAGTACCACCTGAACCAAACTGAAAGCCTAAATAAGCCCCTCCAATCATCAACCCCAAGGTAAGCAGAATCAAAAGCAAAAAGACATTTAAAGGGAATTCCCAAGGCACATCACCTACCTTGAAGCGAATAGGTTTCTTCCAATCAATCATCAAAAGGCTATTTATTCAAGGTTGCTTTCCAGCCGTTCCTCTCTAATTCTAAAGCAGATTTTTCTACTTTTTCTTTCAAAGTCTTCTTGAAAGCATCCATTTTGGCAGCTACCTCCATGTCAAAAGAACCAACAATCGAAGCTGCTAAAATCCCGGCATTTTTACCACCATTCAAGGCTACAGTACCGACAGGAATGCCACTTGGCATTTGAAGAATAGACAAAATGCTATCCCAACCATCAATCGAATTGGAACTCTTGATCGGCACACCCACGACTGGTAAACTAGTCAATGAAGCTACCATTCCCGGTAAATGGGCTGCTCCGCCAGCTCCAGCTACTATTACTCTCAATCCTCGTTGACGTGCAGATTCCGCATAATCAATCATCCGCTGGGGTGTTCGATGAGCAGAAACTATAGTAAGCTCATAAGATACGCCCAACTCATCTAGAAAGGCTGCCGCTTCGGCCATTATCGGAAGGTCAGATTGACTTCCCATGATTATTCCTACCTGTGGGTTCATAGTATTGATTTGATTTTTATAAGTTCTTTGATTCTTTGGGCCCTTTTTTTCAAGTTATCCACATTATCATCCAGCAAAGTGACATGTCCCATTTTACGAAAAGGCTTAGTTATTTTCTTACCATATAGATGAATATAGACCCCTTTTTCTGCCATTGCTTCTTCTTTACCTTCGATGACCACCGGCCCAGTAAACCCTTCTTCTCCTAATAAGTTGATCATCGCAGCAGGGCATCTTAGCGCTGTATTTCCGAGCGGCCAATTCATCACTGATCTAAGATGCTGCTCAAACTGAGAAGTAAAATTGGCCTCGATGGAGTGATGTCCACTGTTATGAGGTCTAGGAGCAATTTCATTCACCAAAACTTCACCTTCTTTGGTAACAAACATTTCTACCGCAAGAATACCTACCATGTCGAGCTTCAGAATCACTTCTTTAGCAATTTCACTTGCTTTTTCTTCGATTTCAGAGGTCACCTCAGCTGGTGCAAAAAGAAACTCGACCAAATTGGCAGTAGGATGAAATGCACACTCTACACTCGGATATATCGCCAAATCCCCATTTGCATTTCGGGCGACTGTTACCGCTATTTCCCGCTTAAAATCAATTAATTTTTCCAGTAACCCTGGTGCGTCAAAAGCTTTATCCAAGTCGGCTTCCGTACGCAAAACTTGAACTCCTCTTCCATCATAGCCTTCCTTTCCAAGCTTATTGACGGCTGGCAAAAAATCAGCATTGTGGATAACTTCAGCTTTATTGGCTGTTAAGATGAATTCGGCAGTTGGAATTCCATTTGCCACATAGAACTCTTTTTGAGCACGTTTGTCTTGAATGAGTCTTAAAATATGAGGTTGTGGATAAACCTGCTTTCCTTCATTTACCAATTTCTCAAGTGCCTCTGTATTAACACTTTCGATTTCTACTGTAATAACATCGCATTTTCTGCCAAATTCATATACCGTATGAAAATCCTTCAATGATCCTACGGTAAACTCTTGTGCAAAATCCTTGCAGGGAGCATTTGGATCTGGATCTAAGATGTGGATATCCTGATTGTAATTGATCGCCGTTTGGATCAACATTCGACCAAGCTGGCCTCCACCTAGTACTCCAAGAATCAGCGAATTTTTTTGCATAGCTTAATTATTGATCAAAAATAAGAGAATCTCAGGTAAGGAAAAACTCACACTAATTCTGGAAGCGGATTCCCATTAATTCCATCAACTTGTGTGCATTGAAACTGGGACAAGCTCCCGTTTTAAGTTTGTAATCGAAATCGATGGATTGATCATGAATCTCTGAATGGAAACTGAAGTTCTTCACCTTTGGGATATGATTTTCTAAGTCTGCCAATTCAATATCATGTGTACTTATAATCCCCAAAGCCTTTGTATTTACCACCTGTCTAATCAAAGCCTCCGATCCGGAGATCCGATCTTCAGTATTAGTGCCTTTTAAGATCTCATCCAAAAGAAAAAAGATTTCTTCTCCGACTTCAATTCGATCAATCAACGATTTGATTCGGCTAAGTTCAGCATAGAAGGAGCTGACACTTTCACCAAGGTTATCAGTATTTCGCATACTGGTGTAAAGTTGGAATTCTCCGAAACCAAAGGCTCTGGCAAAAGGTCTCAATCCAAGATTTACCAAAACACAATTAATTCCTAATGTTCTCATGAAGGTGGTTTTGCCACTCATATTCGCACCGGTAAGTAAACTAATACTAGACTCTGGGTTTTGAGAGAAATCATTTGGAATAGCAATTTCTGGAGAAATTAAAGGATGTGAGATCTCAAATCCTTTAATTCCGCTTTCCACTTCAATGATTTCGCCTTTTCCCCCAAGCTCATATTGAAATGTACCTAGGGAAACCAGCATTTCCCATGTGGCTAATCGCTCAGGAAATTCTGAAACGAGCTCCCCATACTTACTTTTCCATTTTTGTAAGCGAACATAAAGCAGTAAATCAGTCCAGAAGAATAGGTTAATTGGAATATAAAGCATATTCATCCGATTCTGAATCCAAAGACCCAGCCGGTCAAGCTCCTCCAACAATACCGATGCTTTAGAGCTAGTTCCCAAGAATCCTGTTGTGGCATTTCGCAATCCCTCGCTTCGGAATTCTTGTTTTTCAATCTCCGCCAGCCAATATCGATAGGTTTTCAACTGATTTCTGGAAGGAATTTCCTCCCCGGCTTTTTTTAAAGATTGGAATACAACTCCCAAAAGTCCGATTCCAAGTAATACCCAAATGCCATAAAAGCCTAAAGGTATCATTCCAAGATTAGCTAGCACAGACACTATAATTCCTCCGATCGGACCAATCCATGCAAATGGAATAACCCAGGATTTCATCTGCTCATTTTGTTTCAGCCATTTGATCCAAGAGTTAATCGATTTTTCATCCCGATAAAAAGCTAATCCTACGGCCTCCATTGCCTGAAGAAATTCGGTCTTAGCAGACAACTCATCTATCGCGGACCGAAGATTTGCTGCTTTTCTTAACTCAAAATCTGAAGTAATTAATCTAGAAAGTTTGTTCTTCCCCTCTTTTGAGACAGTATGGTTTAGCAATTGAAATAAGGAATGATCTCCAAAGAGGTCCAAATCATTTGAAAATGGATGCGATTTGCTTTGATATTCCATGCCTGGCTCAAACGATTTCAATTTTCTCACCTTTCTCAATTCTCGATTGCTTTCCATTTTTCCCAAAGCAAAATAGATTGCCTCCTGATCTTTCAACAGATTGTACTTTGAAACCAGAAACACAAATCCAGCCCCAGTAGCAAAAAAAAGAACAAACCAAACTGGACTCTCAGAAATACCTAAAACAAAAAACCCAATTAAACCCAGAAAAGAAATTATCCTGAAGATTGAAAGAGAAGAAGTTTTTCTTTTCAGTTCTGCCAATTTTTCCGGAAGCTGTTCACTAGTAAAATCAAATTCCTTCATTCTCAAAGATAGGTATTGATGAGGGGCAAAATCTAAGAAGACGGAAAGTAAATCACTCCGTGTTAAAATCTTTATGGACTATTTTTCGTTTTAAGACTAAAGTTCAAAACCAATGGAAAAAAAATCTGAATCCCCAAAACCTGAATCCCTAGAAATCCAAGAATGGGACTTAAGCCACCCCTTTGGCATTTTACCAAGCGATATTTCTTTAACCCAAAATATTGGTTGTGTGGGTAGTAAAAAGATAAAAGAGTCCTCTTCAAAGCTCACTAAAGATTAAAGCTCTACCTTAGTGTTTTTAAACAACTCAATTTTAATTATGACAAAGCTTTTAAAAACTTATGGGATTGGAGCATTGACGCTACTTGTTTTTTCCCTTTTCGGCTGTAACTCTGACACAGAAGATATCTTGCAAGAACCTGATTTAACTATCGTAACTGATGATTATCTGATAAGTCAAGCCTTCGAAGATCTGGACAACATCACATTGACTGCTCTCGACAATAGTGGGTTAGGAGCTCGGATGACCAAAGATATTTCTATCTCAGAAATTTGTGAAACAGCTATAGCCACTCTTGATGAGACAGGTAAGATAATCACCATTGATTTCGGCGCGGGATGCACCAGTAGTAATGGCATCGCTCGTAAAGGAAAAATTATTCTCAGTTACTCAGGGAATTTGATTTTCCCTGGTGCTAAAGTGGTTGCGACTTTTAATGGCTATTTTGTGAATGGCAAGAAAATCGAAGGGACAAGAACTATCACAAATACTGGGATTGACTTTCTTACAAGCTCCATTTCATTGGCAGTAAAAATTGAAAATGGAAAAATTACTTGGCCAGATAATACTTTTGTCACCCTTGCAAGTGACCAAATTCGGTCAGTGAAATTGGGAAATGATGGCTATGATGCGTCTATTACTGGTTCAGCTTCTGGAATAAGTCGAGATGGGGTAAACTACAACACACTCGTAATTGACCCATTAATCGTGAAGCAAAGCTGCGTAGCATCTGGCGTATCAGTTCCAGGGGCTGGAAAATTACAGTTTCAATACGGAGGAGTAGAAGTAACAGTAGACTACGGGGATGGTAGCTGTGATAAGTTGGTTACGATCACTTATCCAGGCGGTTCAAAAGAAGTCACTTTAGATTAAAAACATAAAAATTCAAACTGAAACGGCTATTTTCACAATTAGCCGTTTTTTTTATTATGAATAAAAAAATAATTGAAGGATTTGAACACGTCCGATATCAGCGAGAGCAACCAAGTGAAGAAGACTTGATTCAAAACTCTGGAGATTTCTACCAGTTAATGGATGGAAGAAGAACTGTTCGAGAATTCGACACCAGACCAATACCAATTGAAGTAATCGAGAACATCGTCCTTACAGCAAGTACAGCACCATCAGGGGCACACAAGCAACCTTGGACATTTTGCGTAGTCTCTGATCCTGAGATCAAACGTAAGATTCGTGTAGCAGCAGAAGAGGAAGAAAAAATCTCATATTCCGGTCGGATGCCTGAAAATTGGAAAGCAGATCTGAAACCCCTTGGCACAAATTGGGAGAAACCATTTCTGGAAGATGCTCCTTACCTTATTGTGGTCTTCAAACAGTCCTATGGACTAGCTGATGGAAAAAAGATCCAGCATTATTATGTGAGTGAATCAGCGGGAATTGCTTGTGGCTTTTTGATTGCCGCCATACACCATGCTGGTTTAGTGGCGGTGACTCACACACCAAGTCCGATGAGTTTCTTGAGTTCGATATTGGAGCGCCCTTCGAATGAAAAACCCTTTTTATTAGTTCCTGTTGGATACGCCAAGGAAGAAAGTTATGTGCCCGCTATAGAAAGGAAAGGTTTGGAGAAAATCATAGTCAGGTTTTAAACCAATTCATTTCAATTAAATCAAAGAGGTAGTTTTTGAAAAATTTAAATCCAAAAAACAGGGAATCCACTTCTATCTAAAGCTTATTGCTTTGATGATCGGATTAGCATTTTTTACTTCTTCTTACCAAAACGAAGACGAGTCTCAAGCATTTCGGCTGGATGAGGCTATTTAATCAATCCAAGAAATTGAGCTGACCTGAACCCTCAAAGAATTTGATGAGGTTATTGTGATTGGATTCCAGCGAAACCTTTTTGATGTAAACAGTTAAAAGACTTTCAAAAAAAAGACGATCAGTTTGATCGTCTTTTTTTATTTTGCTTGATGCACCACCCGCTGGGGAAACGGTATTTCAACTCCATGTTTCCTCAGCTCAGTATTTATCTCCTCCATCCCATCAAAGTACAAGGGCCAAAGATTTTCAGCATTTGCCCAAACGCGGATAACTAAATCGAGGGAACTGTCCCCAAAATTATTTAAGAAAACCACTGGTTCTGGATCTTTCAAGGCACGTTCATCTTTTGCAAAAATCCCCAAGATGATTTCTCTAACCTGCTTGATATTCGTACCGTATGCAACACCAACTATATAATCCACCCTTCTAGTATCCTGCGTACTCATATTGACTACATCGGAATTTGCTAAATTCCCATTAGGAATAATGATCTCTTTGTTATCAAAGGTCAATAAGTGTGTATACAAGATTTGGATTTTTGAAACCTTACCCGTGTGACCTTGTCCGGTGATCACATCACCAACCTTGAATGGCTTAAATGCCAAAATCAGTAAACCTCCTGCGAAATTTGAAAGAGAACCTTGAAGTGCCAATCCAATCGCAAGACCAGCTGCTCCAAAAATAGCTAAGAAAGAAGTGACAGGTATTCCAATAATTGCTGCTACACCTACAAAGAGGACTATGAATAAAACTACCTTGGTAAAAGAATAAACAAATTCATTTAGTGAAGGACTGTCTTCACGCTTATCGAGATACTTTCTTAAACCTTTTAACACCCGAACGATTATAAATTTTCCTACGAAGTAGAAAAAAATCGCGTAAAGAATGGATGGTATGACCTGATAAGCCAATTCTATTGCTTGTTTGACAATATCGTCATAAATTTCTGGTGAAATTTCCATGAAAGACTCGGTTTCTTTTGATTAAACTATGATTAATACCTGCCATCTGAATGCCCAATGCCAAGTTAGGTGAAAGTCTTTTATCCCGGACTCGTCCAAAATCTTTTCCCAGTCGGCTCTCGAAAAAGCTCTAAGAACGGAAAGTGGACCATCATTTTTGACCATCGGTGATTTGCTAAACAGCTTAGTAAGTAATTTGATACTATGGTAAGCTATGGGGTTTCGATGCAAATCATTGATGACTATACCCAGGTTAGATTTTAATTTCAGCCCTTTCAAAAGCTGAACAAGCTCCAAATCAGTGAAATGATGGGTGAATAAGGTGCAAGTACAAACATCCACTTTGCTCTCCAAAAAATCCGGAGAGAAAATGTTTTGAACATAAAAAGTTACATTTTTTAAATCAGCCAGCCTCATTTTAGCCAACTCAATGATATTCGGATTTGCATCAATTCCTTCAAAATTGACTTTTTTCTGCATATTTCTAGCCCAATCTTGCATGACCCGTATCATATCTCCTCCGCCACAACCAATATCCGCAATACTATATTCTTCCTGAGGATGTGCATTGAAAATCTGCTTGAGCCCTCCGGTAGTTACCTGGTTTCCACCCAGCCATTTGTTTATTGTTTTGAGTTCTTTGAGAGTTTGCGCCAGCTCATCCCCCGAGCACTCTAGGTCATCCATTAATTCCTTTTCAAAACTCCGCTGAGAAAACTTATTCATCATTTCTCAAGGTGAAGCGTTTCTAAGGTAAGTCCTGGGCCAAATCCCAAGGCAAGAATATCCCCTGAAATTTCAGGATCGGCTAAAAAGCGATACAATACAAAAAGGATCGTCGCTGAAGACATATTCCCAAAATTATTAAGCACGTCAAAGGAATGTTTATTAGCCTCTACAGGGATTCCAAATGCTTCTTGAACTTTCTGCAAGATTTGCTTTCCCCCGGGATGAATAGCAAAATTTTTAACCTTTGAAAGATTGAATTTACGCTCAAAAACTTCCTTCAACCGCCCTATCCCTTCATCAAGGAGTGCGGGGATATACTTGCTGAGGCGCATTTCAAACCCAAAATCTCCTATTCCCCAAGCCATGTCATCTTCCCCCTCACGAATGACTTGGCTCAAATAGGATTTGATTTTAAGTCCTTTTTTTGAATTTATCACCAAAGCAGCTGCAGCGCCATCAGCAAACAGTGAATTTGCCAAAAGATTATCCTCGATGTATTCTTTCTGAAAATGAATTGTGCAGAGTTCTACAGAGACTACCAAAACTTTTGCATCAGCCTCTGCGCGAAGAATTTTATCTGCGAGTTTCAAACCCGTAAAAGCTGCATAACAGCCCATAAAGTGAATGCAATAGCGCTCTACTGAATCTGAAAGTCCCAGAGTTTTCATTAATTCCAATTCCACTCCAGGGGCGACCATACCTGTGCAAGACACTAGGATCAAATGGGTGATTTGATCAGCTGTAATATCGGATTTCCCCAGACACTCTCGTGCTGCTTCCTCACAAAGTTTTGGAGCCTCCGCTCGAAAAACTTCCATTCTAGCTTTGGTTCCGGGAAATGGCTCTAGGTTTTCTGACTTTGGGAAAAATGAATAGTCTAGATATGCTTTTTTTTCAAAATCAGTAAGCACACTATGTCGGGAAGAAATCCCTGATTTCTTATATAGAAAATTCAGCTTTCTGGCCTCATTATCTTCAAGTTGATGAGCTACCTGCATAAAATTTGCTATGGAGGACTGTTCGATTGGAGAACCGGGATTAGCCAGTCCGATGCTTATTATGCTCGAATTCATTAGATCAAGTTAAACGAATATTTCTAAATTGTGGGAACTCTGTTACAACCTTCTTGCCACGATAAGGTTATCCAACGTATTTATCCAAACTATGATCACAAGCTCTTCCATCAAGCATCTTCGAATCCCTTTTTCTCTTTTCTTGATGCCTGTTTTCTTTTTTGCTCTAGCACTGACTCCCAATCTCAATGAATCCAGATTGCTTTGGGTATTTCTTTCGCTGCATCTATTTCTATACCCCTCCAGCAATGGTTACAATAGCTATTTTGACAAAGATGAAGAGAGTATTGGCGGCTTAAAAAATCCTCCAAAAGTCACCAAGGATCTTTATTGGCTTTCGTTAGTGTTCTTCCTGATCGCCATTGGACTAGCCACAATAATCAATTTCAGCTTAGCTTCTATGGTTGTTGTTTACGGATTAGTGAGCATGGCTTATTCTCACCCTGGCATCCGGATCAAAAAGTACCCTTGGTTGAGCTGGCTGATTGCTGGATTCTTTCAGGGCTACTTTACTTTTACCATGGTCTATGCAGGTTTAAGCAACTTAGGCTGGGATGTGATGCTCAAGCCTCATATTCTAATCCCTGGCTTATTAACTAGTCTAATGCTTTGGGGATATTATCCCCTCACTCAAGTCTATCAGCATGGAGAGGATTCACGTCGTGGAGATCGGACCTTAAGTTTAGTCCTGGGAATCAAAGGGACTTTTTCATTTTCAGCATTGGTATTTGCGCTATCAGGAGCTGCTTTTATTTGGTTCTTTTTAAGCCTAAACCAAGTAGCTATTTGCTGGGTATATTTAGCTGCGATGGCGCCGATTTTACTTTTCTTTTTGATTTGGTTTAGTTTTATCCGAACCAACCCTGTCAAGTATGCAAACTACTCTTGGGCGATGGGAATGAATACGATATCTGCAATATGCCTCAATGCCTTTTTCATTTATTACTTCTTCGAAAACACCCAGATATTGCAGGTCTTTGGCTATTAAAAGGATTGCCCATGCGTGTTTGCAATAATTTTCCGGGCGACAAAAGGCACATGTTGGATCAGGTTCCTAGCAATGGTGGAGGAATAATCTGAGCCAAAAAGTAGTTGAACAGTCCTACCTACCTTTAGCCGAGTTTCAAAGATGCGCCTCCAATTCATCTCATAATTTTGCTCTATTTCTGATCTTGATTTTTTTGTTAAAATTGCCTCAGCGGCCAATTTACCAGCCTGAATCGCCATAGCCATTCCATTTCCACAAAGTGGAGTAATCAGTCCCGCAGAATCTCCGGCCATTAGAATATGACTTTCTACTGGATTTTTGGATTCGAAATTAATCTCATTAATTACCTCAGGTTTCTCGAAGAGAAACTCACTAGTGGTAAATAACTCCTTCAAATGCGGGTTTTTCCATAGAATAGCCTCCTCCATCTCCGGGATCGATCCATATGTCCTCAATTGATCTCTATTGCCTAGGTAGCAGAGGTTTGCTTTTCCATCTTCGATAGCATTGATGCCACAATAACCTCCTGAAAAATTGTGAAGGGCTACTGCTTTTCGATCAATAGCCGCCTTGATATGATATTTGACACCGATATATGGACTTCTTTTTTGAATAAAATCTCGGGCAAGAACCTTATCGAGCTTAGAGCGTTTTCCAAATGCACCTATGACATTTTTAGCTTGCAATTCGCTCCCATCAGAAAGCTGGAGAATAAACTGATCATTCTGAAATTCGATTTGCTCCACTTGAATTCCCGTGTAGATTTCAGCCCCTTTTTCAGCCCCTTTTTGCACTAAAAAATCGTCAAAAACATAGCGACTAAGACCAAACCCTCCCAGATCCAAGAGGACTGTGGTCTCCCTGCCTTTTGTATCTGAAAAAGTGAATCGATCAATCTGAGGCAATTCATGTGCCTCAGGGAACAAGCCTTCTCTTTTTAAAAATCCTTTTACTTCGTTGGAAATATATTCACCACATACTCGGTGAAATGGATAGGTTTTCTTTTCAATCAATAGAACCTGTTTCCCCTCTTTGGCGAGCAAATTTGTAGCTATCAAACCAGCCAATCCTCCCCCAATAACTACATTTTCAAAACTCTTTAACACAGTGTTGCCTTTAATTTGAAGAATAAACCGCTTATAAAAAATGAAGGTTCAATAATCACCCTTTCTTGAAATTAGCTGTTTATTATAAAATAATAAATAAAGTATTTATGAGAAAGTCCATACCCAAATTAATTCAGAGAAGCGCTTTAGTTCTCGGAATGTTTGGAATCTTACTTTATTCTGAAGGTGCTTTTGCACAAAAAAAGAATAAAAAAGATTCTAAAAATGCTCCAGCAGCTGTTGCACCAGTAAAACCTCCTGCTAAGACTACAGGTCCTAAGCCCTACAAAGAGGTCATTACTAAAAATGCTAAATCTAAAGATGGCTTGTTTAAGGTTCACGAAATAGAAGGGAAATTCTACTACGAAATCCCCGATTCCCTTCTAGGAAGAGATATGCTAATGGTAACAACCATTGCTAAGACTGCAGATGGATTGGGTTATGGCGGAGAGCGGACAAATACAATGATGCTTCGTTGGGAGAAAAACAACGATGACATTCTTTTGAAAGTAGTCGCAGTTAACAATTATGCACCAGACTCTTTGCCAATAGCAATCGCAGTTAAAAACTCAAATCTTGAGCCGATTCTCCAAAAATTTGATATTAAGTCGAATGGGACTGACTCTACAGGTATTGTAATCGAAGCTACGGACTTGTTCAGCAAAGACGTGCAAGCAATAGGCCTTCCTAGGAATCGCCGAACTCAATATAAAGTGACCCGATTAGATAATGATCGATCATATATTTCTCATATAAATACGTACCCGACCAATATCGAAGCTAGGTACGTAATGACTTATTCTGCTACTGAACCACCTTCGAATAGCTCAACTGGTTTGATCACTTTGGAGATGAACTCTTCTATGCTTCTTCTTCCAAAAGAGCCAATGAAGCAGCGTCTTGCTGATCAGCGAGTGGGTTGGT
>JBLGAM010000015.1:0-48571 GCA_047612305.1 Planctomycetota bacterium
TAGGAGCAAGCAAAATTACGGTTACTGCAACCGATGCCTCAGGAAATACCTCCACCGCCGAAGTTACGATTACCGTAGTAGACGAAATCAAACCTATCCTAAAGGCAAAAAATAGCTACACCGTCAATCTAGATGCCGAAGGAAAGGCCACACTCAAGTGGGAAGATATAGACGAGGGTAGCAGTGACAACTGCAGCGTCAAGGTACGTTCCCTATCCAAAACTGAGTTTACCCGTACCGATGGGGGAGACAACAAGGTTACCTACACGATCACCGATGCCAACGGAAATACCAGCAGTGTCGAGGTTGCTGTTCGCGTAGACATAATCCTCGCATCACCTGAGCGCCCTAAGGATGCCAATTTCTTGAGAGCCTACCCTAACCCAGTGAATGACTACCTCTACTTGGACTTTGCAGCCGGAGTTAGCGCGAGCACTATTCGCAGTAGTTCCTTGGTAGATGCCTCCGGCAAAATTATTGGAGAGCTCAGCTTAGAAGATGAAGGCAATGGCTTGCTCGGCTTCTCCACCAAATCACTCAAGCCAGGCATGTATTTCCTTCGACTAGGCACGCGTGACACGCTACATCTAATCAAATTCATCGTAATCCACTAAGTGATGAACAAGCTATTTACCTTATTACTCTTTTGCTTATTTTATTTGGCCTCCTGCGGTGAAGAAAAAGAAGAACCTGCTGCACCTCAAAAAACTCCCGAGGAGCTGGCGATTGAAAAGTTAAGTGGTCCGCTAGCAATTACTTATTCCTTGGGCACTTTGGGCTATGTCAAACGAAATAAAATCGATGAAAGTAAGTTTTATCCAAACCTTAATTTCCGTTTGCAAGGTGCTAACAAATCCTACACCACTTCTGGTGCTCCAGATTTGTTCGATGCATCTGGCAACTGGGAGTTTGTGGGTGCCAACTTTGACAAAATACGCCTCACAGGGAGCAAGCCTGCGGCCCAAGTAGACATCTCCTACACCAAAAATGGTACAGACCTAATTTTGGTATTTTCTGTACCTACTCCTCCTGGAGGAAGAGTGGCAGCACTCACGGGAAGTTACGAGATCAAACTGACGGGCGAGTGATAGGGTGATTCTTCCCACCCCATCCTGGTATGAACTAAAATTATTGTTTTTCCAAAAAAATTAATTACATATTTGTTTTTTTTATTTTTTCAATTAAAATTTATATGAATTATTCGCTTTTTTACCAGTAACTAGAGAAAATAAGGCTTGAAGTTCATTTAGGTGAGTTAGTTGTGGACTGTCGTCTGTCGACGATTATCCGCAGTAATTCAACCAAATCTTAAGCCACTGGATTATTTGCGGATAATCATAAAAAATTAATTATTGGCCAGGCTTTTTCAATGAAAAATCCTTTATACCAGAAAAATAATCAGAAATACGAGCGAGTGTTTCTGAAATTACAGATTTAGTATTCTGTAATTAGTTATTAAAACTGAAATACAGAATAGCAAAGCAGCTACCTAGTGTAGACAAAGTTCAGGTTTATTAAATTCAATTTAGCTAGACTTTATTACCCTAAATTTACTAAAAGATGAAGCTATTTAATAGGGCAATTACCCTTTTTGTATTTATGTTCATGGGATTGCAGGTTGCAAGTGCTCAGAACGTTTTGTGGAATGGGTACCGTATTACCTATGTTGGTCCAAGCCAAATCAGTAGAACTTTGGATGGACATGAAAACGCAAAATTATTAGTTGAAAACCTTTCCAATTCTAGTGGCCTTCCACTTTATTTTGATATTTTTATAGAGGGCTTGGTAGCGGAAAATCAGCAGCGTAATTTACATGGTGAATATGGATTTGCTATTTTTCCCAACGGGGGTGGCGTGAAGATTAATCCAGGAGAAAAGACTTATGTACAAAACTGGCTAAATGGAATTTATGAGGACCGCATGCAAAATGTACCTCCGGTAAATGGAGCTTCGAAAGCATATAATTTTCATTTCTTGTTTGCCCAAGGTGATAACGCAGGTTTACAAGGACCCTACCCTAAAGTAAACTCAACTTTAGACCTACCGGTAACTCTTACTTTCATCAATGATGAGAATCTCCAGCTTTTTAATTCAGGACCTAAATCAATTAATCTTTCTGTAAAAAGTAATTCTAGTGCAAAGTTTTTGTTGGAAGTATTTACAAAATCTGGTGAACGAAAAGACCAAAACCAATTTGAACAAACAAATACCCAGTTGGGTGATGGCGCCGCTACTCCATTTACCTTTTCACTTCAATTAGCCGATCGTGAAGATTGGTATGTACGAATTAAAGCCGATGGAAAGCAATCCGAATACTTTAAATTAAATGTCGCTCAAGCAAATCAGGAAATTACTTTGGCAAATATAGCCTTAGGCAATTCTCCTTTCGAACTCACATTATTAAAATCACTCAAAACGCCAACAGGATTTTGGCGCGGGGCAGTTTCTGAGTCGGAGCGAACTTTTGTAGCAATTCCAGGAGCAGAAAATTGGGGACCAAATTCATCCCCAAAAACCCGCAGCACTATCTATAAAATGGGCTTTGATGGAAGTATCAAGTGGCAAAAAGAATTTGGTGCCGAAGCTTGGGGAGGAGACATGACACCTGATGGTAAATTAGTAGCAGTGGCGAGTTCTGGTGCTCAAGGCCCTAAGGTATATAATAACAATACTGGAGGGGATTACATTACCATTTTTAATGGTACTAATGGCAATATATATCATAGTATTGCTACTGGTATTCTATCCAAAAATGTCAAATTTTCTTCAAATGGACGTTACTTGGCAATTGGCGATCAAAATGGTAAATTTCATTTATTTGATGTTGAGAATAAGAGTTTTATGGAAGAAAACATCGGACTTACTTCTTATGGTCAAAATCGAGAATTAATTTGGCTGGACAATGATAATTCTATTGTAATAAGCACGGGAGATGGCAATTTACGCAAGTATGCCATCAACGAACAAACTAAATCAATAACTCTAGTTTGGACAGCCTATGTGGGTGGCTGGGGATTCATCAATGGTTTAAATTTGAGTCCAGACGGTACTAAAATTGCTACTGGATCTAAATCTAAAGATCAAGCTGTTGTAGATACTGCAACTGGTGAAGTCTTTTGGTTTACTCACACTGGAACTTTTGATTCAAGAATTTCTCCAAATAATAAGTACATGACCACATTCGGAGGAGAAATTTACAACCTTACCACAGGCGATTTTATTTCCTCAACTCACCGAGCAGGTGTGTCGATGTTCTCCTCTGACAGCAAATACCTGCTTCAAGCTGATAGAGTTGAATACCAAAACGGAAACTTTAGTGAAAATGCAGTCAATATCTATAATTTATATGGCGATAAGCTTCCCAGCCCGTCAGGGGTTATCGGCTTTTACGATGCTCAAGACAAAACTAAAACAGGAGGAGAACAAGCCCAGTGGGCTTACTGGTCGGCAGATAATAGTACTGTAATCGTACTCAGCCGTGATATGGATTTGGCAGAGGAAGTGGGTATAAGCATTTATTCCGTTACCCAAGTGATCGATACTGATGGGGATGGGGTAATAGATAGCCAAGATAATTGCCCTTTAAAAGCTAATTCTGATCAAGCCGATCAAGACAATGATGGAATTGGAGATGTTTGCGAAGACAGCGATGGGGATGGGTTATTAGATAATGTTGATAACTGCCCAAATGTATTTGGCATAGTGGAAGGATGCCCGGATACACAAGCACCTACCTTGGTACTAAATAGTTCTTTCACGATTCTTTTACCTGCATCTGGAAATGCGGAGCTCCTAACTACTGATATAAATAATGGCTCTACAGATAATGTAGGTATAACCCAAACCACATTATCCAAAACCGCTTTCTCTTGTGCAAATCTGGGCTCCAATAAAGTCACCTTCACTGCAGTGGATGCTGCAGGAAATGCGGCTACTGCAGAGGTAACTATAAACGTTGTAGATGAAATCAAACCTGTAGCCAAGGCCAAAAGTACCTACACCATTAAACTCGATGCAGAAGGTAAGGCAGCTTTGAAATGGGAAGACCTCGACGAGGGAAGCAGCGACAATTGCAGTATCAAAGACAAAATCCTCTCCAAATCCACCTTTACCTGTGCGGATCTGGGAGCCAGCAAAATCACTTTCACCGCAAAAGATGCCTCAGGCAATACCTCCTCCACTGAAGTGACTCTCACCGTGTTGGACGAAATCAAACCTATCCTAAAGGCAAAAAATAGCTACACCGTCAACCTAGATGCCGAAGGAAAGGCCACACTCAAGTGGGAAGATATAGACGAGGGAAGTACGGATAACTGTGCAATCAAAGACAAGCTACTTTCCAAATCTGCCTTCACCTGTGCTGACCTAGGAGCAAGCAAAATTACGGTTACTGCAACCGATGCCTCAGGAAATACCTCCACCGCCGAAGTTACGATTACCGTAGTAGACGAAATCAAACCTATCCTAAAGGCAAAAAATAGCTACACCGTCAATCTAGATGCCGAAGGAAAGGCCACACTCAAGTGGGAAGATATAGACGAGGGTAGCAGTGACAACTGCAGCGTCAAGGTACGTTCCCTATCCAAAACTGAGTTTACCCGTACCGATGGGGGAGACAACAAGGTTACCTACACGATCACCGATGCCAACGGAAATACCAGCAGTGTCGAGGTTGCTGTTCGCGTAGACATAATCCTCGCATCACCTGAGCGCCCTAAGGATGCCAATTTCTTGAGAGCCTACCCTAACCCAGTGAATGACTACCTCTACTTGGACTTTGCAGCCGGAGTTAGCGCGAGCACTATTCGCAGTAGTTCCTTGGTAGATGCCTCCGGCAAAATTATTGGAGAGCTCAGCTTAGAAGATGAAGGCAATGGCTTGCTCGGCTTCTCCACCAAATCACTCAAGCCAGGCATGTATTTCCTTCGACTAGGCACGCGTGACACGCTACATCTAATCAAATTCATCGTAATCCACTAAGTGATGAACAAGCTATTTACCTTATTACTCTTTTGCTTATTTTATTTGGCCTCCTGCGGTGAAGAAAAAGAAGAACCTGCTGCACCTCAAAAAACTCCCGAGGAGCTGGCGATTGAAAAGTTAAGTGGTCCGCTAGCAATTACTTATTCCTTGGGCACTTTGGGCTATGTCAAACGAAATAAAATCGATGAAAGTAAGTTTTATCCAAACCTTAATTTCCGTTTGCAAGGTGCTAACAAATCCTACACCACTTCTGGGGCTTCGGACTTATTTGAATCCTCCGGAACCTGGGAATTTGTGGGGGCTAACTTTGATAAGATCCGTCTCAATGGTAGCAAACCTGCCTCTCAAGTAGATATTTCTTACACCAAGAATGAACAAGTTCTCATCTTGGTATTTTATGTGCCTACTCCTCCAGGAGGAAGAGTTGCTTCCCTTACTGGGAATTATGAAATCAAGTTGACGGGAGGGTAACCTCTTTTCAATTCACAGGGATTGCCGCAGGTTCGAGTAGGATCCACAAGGACAAGCCCTCCGACGCGGTGGAGGTCTTTTTCTTTGTTTATCAGTGCGTTAGAGGGTTATATCTTATGATCTATCTTTACTAGATGAAGAATTATTTATTCGCACTTGTCTTTATGCTTGCATACCTATCTGCTGCAAAAAACGATGAAGTTGACCCCCGGCTGACGATTTAAGTTGACCCCCGGCTGGTGATTCAAACTGACCCCCGTCAGAAGTTATTTTTTGGGAATGGAATAGGAGGCTTTTAAGACCTGTTGGAAGTGTGAACAACATCACATTTTCAATGGCCAATCGCCCCCTTACCATGAATAAGATCAGACAAATTTTACGAGGCCATTTCGAAGGGCATGGCAGCAAACAGCTCAGCAAACTAGCGGGAGTCTCCCGCAATACCATCAAGTCTTACCTAAGAAGATTTCAGGATACAGGCATGCTTTTCCATGAAGCAAACCAACTCTGATGAAGGCCTGGCAGAGCTGATTCTCGGTTCTTCCTCTCCACTACTTCAAAGTGACAAACTGGAAATCTTGCTCCCCCTGTTGCCTGGGATAGTTAACGAACTCCGCAAAAAAGGAATGACTCGCCAGCGTCCCTGGGAGTCGTATAAGCTGAAGAACCCTGACGGTTTTCAGTCCAGCCAGTTCCCCAAGCACATTCGCGAGGACTTGGGCAGACAAGGACTTACGATGCATTTTGAGCATCAGGCCGGAGAAAAAGTTTTCATCGACTATGCTGGCAAGAAGCTCTACGTCATTGATCCCCATACCGGAGAGCAGTTTGCTGTAGAAGTATTTGTAGCTACACTGGGCTGTAACCAATACACCTATTTAGAAGCCACTTATACCCAAAGAAACCCGACTTCATTGGAAGCTGCAGGCGGATGCTGGAATTTTTCGGCGGTGTACCCAGAGTTATTGTACCAGACAACCTCCGGTCAGCAGTTACCAAAGGCAGAAAAAATTCGCCTGTCCTGAAAGAGACCTTTGAGACCTTCGCCGATCATTACAATACCACGATTCTTCCTGCAAGACCACGACAGCCCAGAGAAAAATCACTGGTAGAAGGCGCTGTCAGACTGGTTTATCAGCGGATTTATGTCTAGCTGCAAGGAAAAGTATTTTTATCCCTAGAGAGCCTCAATGAAGCACTTGTAGCCTTCTTGGTAAAGATCTATAACGACTATGCACTGAGAGGTGAAGAAAGCCACAGAGAGCAGTTTGAGAAACTTGATCGCAACAGCCTACTTAAGCTAGCCGAGCTTCCTTATCAGTTGATGAACGTCAAGGTATGTGCCGTGATGAAGAACTCCCATATCTGTCTGGGGGAAGACAAGCACTACTACAGTGTTCCGCATCAATACATGGGAAAGAAAGTTAAAATACTATTCAATGATGATAGCGTGGAAATCTTCTATCAATACCATCCGGTAGCCAAACACAACCGAAACAAACGCAAACACAAGTATACTACGCTGCTGGAGCATCTGGTTGGAAACCAGAAGTATGTATCTGACTGGAGCCATGTGTTCTTTGTAGGAGAGGGAAAAAAAATCAGTACCGAAGTAGGTGCATTCCTGTCCAGTTTGATGGAATCTATTCCGCATCCAGAGCAAGGCTATAGATCCTGTTCTGGTATCCTGCATCTTGCCCGGAAAGTTGGGCAAGGTGGTTCTCGACGCCCGATCCGTCCAGCAACTATTCCGCCTTGATGGGATTGACTTCACCAACATGAACCATGAACAACTCACCGGGGTCATTAGACAGGTCACCAGTCAACAATCTGGTCCTGAGCTGACAAACTACATTCAGGACATCCAAAATCGACTGGAGGATCAAATAATAAGGTATTTCTTCAAGTTGGTGAAAGAACTTCCTGCCCAATTTATTTTTCCCATGTTGAGTTACGATGATTTCAAAGATTCACTCGAAAATGGCAAGGACTTTACTCAGGAACAGGAGTATAATATCCACCGAGTCAGAACCCGTCATAACAGTGCGTTGGAAAGGGTTAGCAAAATCATGGGAATACCTAAGTTGACTGGCCAAATACCAAGACATACGCTTGCGAACCATATGGCATACATGGGAAATTCCGAAGAAGATATCAGACAGGTACTTGGTCACGCCAATGTTAGAATCACAAAAATCTATTTAAGAGAAAGACATGGGTTTTCAGGGTCATTTGACATCATGAAGAGGTTCCATCAAGCCAAAATTGATTGAAAAAAGGTGATACTAGGGACAAAAAAATAATCAAATCCACTGCAATGTTTACTGCAAGGTTGGAGTTTATCCAAAAAAAGGGAATGATACCCGTACCTTAATTCATTGAATATCAACAAAGTAGCCCCACCAAGAATCGAACTTGGATCTAGCGTTTAGGAAACGCTCATTCTATCCGTTGAACTATGGGGCCATTTAACAATACTCCTTTTTTTGTAAGCCAAAGGTACAACTAACGTTTAGGAAATGCTTATTCTATCTCCGCTCCCCGCCCGCCTGAAGCCATTCGGGTGGGCAATGAAGTAGGCAGCAAGAATGACTGAATCAGCTCAGAATTTCTGAATAAGAGAACAAGATTAAATAAAAGCTTTCTTTCTGACAAATATTTCAGGGCAACTTATGTCTTTACAATGAATTACACTATATTTGCACTCCAAAATTAGGATGGACGGGTTCCATCCACTCACTAAATACATTATAAATTTATGTCAGTAAAAATCAGATTAGCACGAAGAGGTAGAAGAAAATTAGCTATCTACGACGTGGTTGTAGCTGATGCAAGAGCTCCACGTGATGGACGCTTCATCGAAAAAATCGGGTCTTACAACCCAAACACGAATCCTGCTTCTATTAACATTAACAATGAGCGCGCTCTTAAATGGTTGTTAAATGGAGCTCAGCCAACAGATACTGTGAAAGCAATGCTTTCTTATAGAGGTATCATGCTGAAGAAACACCTTCAAATTGGTGTATTGAAAGGTGCAATCACACAAGAAGTAGCAGATGCTAAATTCGAAGCGTGGTTGAACGAGAAAGACACAAAAATCGCTGGTAAGTCAGATACTATTAGCAAGGCAAAAGCAGATGTTCGTCAGAAAGCATTTGATGCTGAATCAGCTAAGAATCAGTCTCGGATGGACGCATTTAAGGCAAAAGAAGATGAGCAAAAAGCACTTCTAGCTGCTGCTGAAGCTGCAAATAATCCTGCTCCTGTGGTAGAAGAAACTCCTGAAGTGGAAGCTGTAGTTGAAGAAACTGTTGCTGTGGTAGAAGAGACTCCTGCTGTTGAGGCTGTAGTTGCTGAAACCCCCGCTGCAGAAGAAGCTCCTGCTGTTGAAGCTGTTGTTGAAGAATCTCCTGCTGTTGAAGATGCTCCTGCTGTTGAAGCGGAAACTCCTGCTACAGAAGAAGCTACTCCTGTAGCTGAGGCTAAAGCTGAAGAGACTCCTGCTGCTGAAGAGACTACTCCTGAAGCATCTGCTGAAGGCGAAGAGGAAGCAAAAGCACAATAAAATACAATCCCCATGAACAAGGATCAATGCTTTCAAATAGGCTACGTGTCTAAAGTTCATGGACTTCGTGGAGAGGTAACTATTGTGTTAGATGTAGATTATCCTGAGGATTATGAAGATCTCAAGCACGTATTTCTAGCACGAAAGTCCCGACTAGTCCCCTATTTCTTGGAGCACTTCGTACTCCAGCCTGGAAATAAGGTCTTAGCTAAATTTGAGGAGCTTGACTCCATAGATGCTGTTGAGGAACTGGTAGGCCTGGAAGTATATCTTCCAGTCTCGGAACTTGCACCGTTAGAAGAAGGGCAATATTACTTCCACGAATTGATCGGTTTTGAAGTCTTTGACGAGACCAAAGGATTGATTGGACCCGTTCAGATCATTTATGATTTGGATACTCAGAATCTCCTCGGAGTGACTCACCAAGGTAAAGAAGTGCTAATTCCGATTCAGGATGGCATTATTTCCAAAGTGGATAAGGCAGCTAAAAAAGTTTACTGCCAGCTACCCGATGGTTTACTTGAAATTTATCTGGAAGATTAATCCATGCACATTGATATCATCACGGTAGTGCCGGACTTGCTGACAGGGCCTTTTTCAAATTCTATTCTGAAAAGAGCAGAAGATAAAGGAATCGCCAGCGTCAAAGTTCACAACCTCCGCGATTATGCAACGGGCAAACAAAAGCAAGTCGATGATTATGCTTTTGGTGGAGGTGCCGGAATGGTCATGCAAATCGAGCCTATCGCCCGATGCATAGAAGCCTTGAAGAAAACGCGAACTTATGATGAAATCATCTATATGACGCCAGACGGAAAGACTTTCGACCAACCCATGGCCAATGCACTTTCCCTTAATCAAAACCTTTTGATCCTCTGTGGTCATTACAAGGGTGTAGATGAACGGGTACGGGAGCGATTCATTACCAAAGAAATCAGTATTGGTGACTTTGTGCTTTCGGGAGGAGAACTTGCCGCTGCGGTAGTAGCAGATGCAATTATCCGATTGATCCCGGGTGTATTAAATGATGAGACCTCAGCATTGACAGATTCCTTCCAAGATGGCCTTTTGGCACCACCTGTGTACACGCGTCCCGCAGATTATGAGGGAATGAAAGTGCCAGAGGTTTTGCTTTCAGGACATGAAGCCAAGATAAATGATTGGAGATTTGAAGCATCGGTTCGCCGAACCCAAGAACGAAGACCTGATTTGCTCAGCAAATAAGAAAGTGGGAAAAGCGATTTAAAGTCAAACAAGAATACTTAAACAAGCCACGCGTTGGCAAAAGCGAAAGCATAAAAACATAAAGCTATGAGCGATCTAATAAAAATAGTAGAAGCGGAATACAGCGAAGCAAGAGCTAAATTCCCTACTTTCAAAGCCGGCGATACCATCAACGTACACGTACGAATCAAAGAAGGTAACAAGGAGCGTATCCAGCAGTTTCAAGGAACTGTGATCCAACGAAGAAACCCTAACTCTAACGGTGAGACCTTCACTGTTCGTAAGATTTCTAACGGAATCGGAGTAGAGCGTATCTTCCCTATCATCTCTCCAGCTATCGAGCAAATCGATCTATTGAGACAAGGTAAAGTACGAAGAGCTCGTCTATTCTACCTAAGAGGACGTCAGGGTAAAGCTGCACGTATCAAGGAAAAAATCAGAGTGAGAAAGTAAGATTTCACACGCCTGAAATCAAAAAGGAACCTATTGCTAGGTTCCTTTTTTTGGTTTATAGTAAAATTGAGATTCTAAAAACTATAGCTTAAACCTAGACTCAACCAGTTGCTAGAATACTTTACGAATCTAAATCCGCGTGAATAAGAGGTAATAAAATTAAGATTTTTATCTATCGCTACACTGGCTTTTAGCTTAGTCCTCAGTGCACTGTCTGTTGTCACACCGGTTTCACGGATAATTATAGTCCCGGTATTCAATATCATTAAGAGTCCCTCATTGGATTGATACAAATAGGCCATTTCTCCGGAAAGTGTAAAGCGCCCATTTTGTATTAAATCATAGCCTAACCCCAGGGTAAATGTTCGCATATTGATAAAACTCATCTCTTCGGGGTCAAGATACCATTTGCTATTTTTCCCTTCAAAATTCATCAATCCATAGCTTATGTCTCCGTAGATTCTTTCCATAAAATACCTCGAATACCCTATCACAACACCTCGTGCCAAAGCATCTCCACCGTCAAATTTATCACCTTGATAGAACGTGTAATCCACACTTACTACATTTTTATTTTTGTCTAATTCCTGGCAAATTCCGGAAGAAAACGAAATAGCCAGTAAGAAAAAACAACCGAGGTATTTTATTCTTGTCATAAGGTCTCTAGTGTGAAGTAAGCTCTTATTTCTCCAAAAGGGTATCTTGGAAGTGTAGTGCCAGAATAAAATCCCCAACCTTGATCAATTCCACTGACATTATTGCGAATGGTAAAGCATTTATCAAATGAAAGTGCTGATATAAGTCTAATTTCATCTCTTTCGGCAATTTTAAAGCTGTTTTCAGCTGAAACCCCATCTTTAGTTGCCTTTAAAGCGCCCGTATAGTCAATAGTTGAATTCCTTTTTTCATAGCCCCAAACCAAATACATATTATCAGCCTCCGGGTTCCAGTTCGATATGATAAATGCCGATTGGACAGTCTTCCATCTTTGAATCCTTGCCTCTTTTCTAGTTATTTTTCCACTCTGTCCTGACATTACAAGATTTATATTTGGAGTAAGCGTCGGAAGGCCATTTGGTCCAAAAGTAACTCCTCCTGCAAAACCTACCCATAAGTATATATAATTATCCTTAGGCCATGGTGCAATATTATCTTCTAATCTGAAAGCGGGCATCCTCACTACAATACTTTGAGTTGATTTATTGGTTGCGTCGCAAAGCGCCACTGGAGCACCTGAAATCCTGGAGCTATTACTATCCATTTTCGCTTTTGAATTAGTCTCCTTTACAGGAAAAGAACCAAGGACTATTGTTGGGTTACTCTGAGCCCAATCATCACCGACTAAGAAAAACCCATCACTTAATACCTCAGAAGCAGTTTTAAAATCAGCTCTACCATTTGTGAAAGGAATTCTTATTCCTTTCGTTTGCCCAGCCCAATCTTCATCCTTTGCCATGTGTTCTTCCTCGAACTCCTCGGTCCACCAAGATACTGTTAGTTCCTTTAGCTCACTACCTGAAAAATCCTCACCTAAATAAGGAGCCAAAATTGAAATAGCATTATCGATTATAAATGAAATAAGTTCATCAATTTTCAAATCTGAATCTATCCTTGCATTTGGGTCTTTATATTTTTGAAATGCATTTACAATTTCTGATTTCTTTCTACTTCCAGGATTCATTTCCTGTTCGAATAATGACTTTAGATTAATCTCTATGCTACCTGAATTTTGATCCAATCTAGAAAACGAAAATAATTCCTCCTGTGCAATAGGGTCTTTAAAAACTTCACCAAACAGAAGACTTAGTTTGACAAGATTTAATTCGAATTCTTGCTGGGTTAAATTCTCAGAAATGATTTCTGATTGAGGTGCATCAATTAAAGAATCCACGGGTTCCTCTATACATGATACAAACAGCATAGAAATTCCAAAAGTCAGTAATAGAGTTAATCTAACTACTTTTTTTTGCAATGGCATAGAGAGAGATAGGGGGGGGGGTAAAAATGTTTTTCATAAAATAATAATTGTTAAAAATTGAGTTTGTTAAGAATATTTTATAGTTCAAGACTAAGAATTAAAAATTTAATATGCAATAGAAAGTTAATATAATTTTTAGGTGTCAATTCCGTTACCATCTTAACCAGATTGGAGTATCCGGAAATTTTAACTACAGACGCAGAAGATTTAGTTACGAAAAAAAAATTTTCATGATGATTGACCATTCCTATTCAGCCACCGGATCTTGACTTGGAAGTATTACTCTAAAAATGATCCAGCTATTATTTGCTTTTTGCTCCGCCCTTTTAGTCGGAATGACTTACCTAGCCTATGAAGGCAAACTCAGTGATTGGCGCATTCAATTCAATTTCGCCTTTTGGAAATATCAACCTGAGCCAGGCTCTATCCTCTGGTCTACTTTAGTTTTTGGAGCAGCTACGGGCATTTCTTTGATAGCCTTTTTTCTATCAAGATGGTTGGGGAAGAAAATTTGAACTTACTGGTTACATTTAAAAAAATGGTTCTATCACGAATTTAATGGAATCTACAATTAATTAATTGGGGGTATGAATTTCTGGAGGATAGTATCCGGATGGGCGAGCATTATGGGATTTTCGGTTTTGGGCTGCTTTGAACGCCGTTAAGAAAATGACTTAGCTCCCGAGGAACGAGAGGACAAGTCGTAAAGAAAATGCCCCTTAGGCATTTTAAGACTTGGGCCAGGTTTTGGGAGGGAGTCATTTTATAGGTCTGCAAGGCAGCCCAAAATTCCGCTGACTTCTCATTTCAAATCAATCGAAAAACTTCTAGCGGAAAGAAAAGACCGAGGCTCAGGGCTTTTTGGTTACTTTTTGGCCGCCAAAAAGTGACAAGGATAGACCTATAGAAAATCTTTAAATGTACTCAATAGGTTGACCCTTCTCAAGAGTAATGAATCATTATTAAAATGCATATCCCATTATACGCTTCCTAAGATTAGACTAAAGGCAAACTTTCTTCTTCCTTAATTCAAGGTAGAACCATAAAAATTGACTCTTTTTTTACAAAAGAAATAGGACAACTTTAAACCCTCTAAAATCAAAAAGGGAGCCCTTAAAAGGCTCCTTTTTTTCTTCAATCTTAATTCAAGCATCTTAATTTCTACCCTTTCGATCGTTCCGCCCATCTCTGCCTTGCTGACCAGATTTCTTTCTAGCGGCAAAAAACTCCTGCTTCTTCTTCATTTTCTCCTTTTCAAATTCCTTTTTTTCCTTTGCTGACATCGGACTCTCAGTTTGGGGAAAAGGATTGTCCCGAATCACCTCGATTCGCTGATTGATGAGCTTTTCGATGTCTTTGACAAATGCGTTATCCTCCGGCTCGGAGATGGAAATCGAAATACCCTCCCCTCCTGCTCGTCCAGATCTACCTATTCGGTGCACGTACGTTTCAGAAATATTTGGAATGTCATAATTGATCACATAGCGTAGATTATCAATATCAATTCCTCGTGCTGCAATATCTGTCGCAACCAGTACACGTACTTGTCCATCCTTGAATTGCTGCAAGGCTTTCTGTCGTTGATTTTGGCTTTTGCCTCCATGAATAGCCGCAGATTTAATCTTCGCATCACTCAAGGATCTATCAATCCGGTCCGCACCATGCTTGGTCTTAGCAAACAAGAGGACCTGTTCCATTTTCTGATCTTCAAGAATATGAAGTAATAAATCCTTTTTCGTATCCTTATTCGTGTAGTATAGTAACTGGTTTATGGTTTCCGCTGTCGAGGACACAGGACTTACTTCGACCTTTTGGGGATTATGAAGGATTTTACGAGAAAGTTCCACAATGTTTTCGGGCATTGTTGCCGAGAAAAATAGCGACTGCCTCCTTTCAGGCAGTTTCGCAATGATCTTTTTGATGTCATGGATGAAACCCATATCCAGCATACGATCAGCTTCATCTAGAACAAAATACTGGATGTTCTTCAGATTGATAAATCCTTGATTCATCAAATCTAAAAGTCTTCCAGGGGTAGCCACCAAAAGGTCCACCCCATTACGCAGTGCGTCGGTTTGCTTTCCTTGATTGACTCCTCCGAAGATCACTGTATTTCGCAATCCTGTGTATCTGCCATAGATGGATAAACTCTCGCCTATTTGGATGGCAAGTTCACGGGTGGGGGTCACGATGAGGGTACTGATTTTCCGAGCACTCGGATTTCGATCACGATCGAGATATAGTCGCTGGAGGATTGGAATTGAAAAAGCCGCGGTCTTCCCCGTTCCGGTCTGGGCACTTCCTAAGACGTCATGGCCTTGGAGGACGAGCGGAATTGCTTTTTCTTGTATTGGCGTTGGTTCAGTATAATTCTCTTCTATTAAAGCCTTCAAAATGGGCTCTATTATTTCTAGATTTTCAAATCGCATGTTTGGGTATTTTTTACATTCTCACAATTTTGAGAATGACTTAGTCGCTTGTATGACACAAAGGTAACCTCGAATTGCTGTTATTTCTTCTAATCACCTGATATGCTCGCCAATTGTGTTTAAATCCTTTCAAAAAGTAGCCTTGAGTGGGAATCTAATTCATTTTCACCGCAACAGATTTTTTTACAAAATAAAATATAGGCTAATAAATATCAGTGTTATAGCACTTCCTGGGATTTCTCCCTTCAGTCGAAATGACAAGGCAGAGTCCTTACATTTCCTTATCTTTGCCCTCCGTAAACTTCAACTAGACCGGATTCCCGGATTTTGACAATTACACCACATGACAAGAGAAGTTCGATTACGTTTTGCCCCATCACCTACGGGCCCTTTACATATTGGCGGTGTACGAACCGCCCTATATAATTACCTCTTTGCAAAAAAAATGGGCGGAAAATTCCTCCTACGAATTGAAGATACCGATCAAAACCGATTTGTGCCTGGAGCGGAAGAGTACATCAAAGATTCCCTGGAATGGCTCAATATTACCTTTGATGAAAGCCCATGGAATCCTGGTGATTCTGCACCTTATCGTCAATCAGAGCGTAAATCCATGTACATGCAGTATGCGCTGGACCTAGTAGAAAAAGGTCATGCCTATTATGCATTTGATACTTCGGAAGAACTAGAAGCCATGCGGGAACGCCTGACCGCAGCCCGAGTGGTGCAGCCACAATACAATAGCATCACCCGAACCCAAATGATAAACTCCCTTACTCTTCCTGAAGAGGAAGTGAAAGCACGGTTGGCTTCTGGCGATCCCTATGTGATCCGGGTAAAAATCCCTCGCAAAGAAGAAGTACGTCTTCATGATATGATCCGCGGCTGGGTGATGGTGCACTCCTCCACCTTAGATGATAAGGTTTTGATGAAGTCGGATGGGATGCCTACTTACCACTTGGCAAACATTGTGGATGATCACTTGATGCGCATCACTCATGTGATTCGTGGCGAAGAGTGGCTTCCATCAGCTCCACTTCACGTATTGCTATACAAGTTTTTTGGCTGGGAGGCTACAATGCCTGAATTTGCACACTTACCACTTTTGCTCAAGCCTGACGGCAATGGCAAACTTTCCAAGCGGGATGGTGACAAATTGGGATTCCCGGTTTTTCCAATCGATTGGGTAAATCAAGAAAGCGGTGAAACTGCCGCTGGTTTCCGAGAGCAAGGATATTTGCCTGACGCATTCTTGAATTTCTTGGCTTTCCTAGGTTGGAATCCAGGGGATGATCGAGAGATTTTCTCAATGGAAGATTTAATTGAGACATTTTCGATCGAACGAATCGGGAAGTCAGGAACCAAGTTTGACATTGCTAAGGCAAAATGGTACAATGAGCAGTACATCCGAGCGATGTCCAGATCAGATTTGGCAAATTTTCTCATACAGGATGCTGCTGCTGAAGGAGTCCCAGTGTCGATCGAAAAGGCAGAAGAGATTGTTCAATTATTGAAGGAGCGAGTTACTTTTCCTTACGAACTATGGGCTCAAGGAAAATTTATAGTGCTTCCATTGGAACATTTTGATGAAGACATTGCTTCCAAGAAATGGAACCAAGACGCCGTAAAAGTACTTTCAGCCTATGCTCAATCCTTGGAAAACTTCACTTTAGAATTTGATTCCACGACAGCCAAGAGCATCTTAGAAGCTGCCGCAAATTCCGAGGAAATTAAACTTGGAAAAGTGATGCAAGCAGTTCGCTTAGCGACCACCGGTTCCGGAATAGGTCCAGATCTGATGGGCGTATTTGCTATATTAGGTACCGAAGAATTAGCCAAACGCATTCGGTTTGCGTTAGCTACCTTAATTGTAATAGATTAAATAAAAAGTCATGGCCAAGAAAAAAAAGAAAGACGTAGATCCTAAGGTACACGATGAACTCAAAGGCTTCAAAATGGAAATCAATTCCTTTGGGGAGATTTCATCCTCTTTCTCCATCGACAAGATCAATGAGTTTCTCAATAAAAACGTCGAAGATAAAAAGCTGAAAGATCGAGATGATTTGGACGAACCTAAAACAGGCAAAAAGCCAAAATCTTAATTTTCTTAAAAATCTCAAACTAAAAGCTCCAAACTGGAGCTTTTTTTAGTAAACTTAGAAATATATAACTAAGTGCTAATTTATGAGGCTAATTAAAGGTTTTTTCACACTCGCTTTATCAGTAATTTCCTTAATCGTCTATAGCCAAACCGGTTCGGTCAAAGGTCAGGCAATCGATCAGCAAACCAAACTCCCGATTGCCAACGCCCACATATTTATCCCAAACACTACTTACCAAACGTATGCAGACTCTGTGGGTAATTTCTTTTTGCCTAGACTCCCTTCGGGAAAATGGACGCTGCTGATAAAGAATGAAGGTTGGGAGAGTTTTTCGAAAGCGATCGTAGTCAATCCAAACGGAACTACTGTCCTCCCTGTAGAAATGGCACAAAAGTCTGGCTTTGCCGCAACTGAGCTAGGCCTGTCCAAAAGCAAGCGGAGCAAACTGATGGATCAAGCCTACGAAAGGCTACTTGGAAAAGACTATAAAGCAATTGAAATCCAAATCTTAGATGAAGGTGCTAACTTGATATTTGAAGAATTGGCAGAAAAATCTGTCCGAGTATCCTCCTCAGGGCCATTCTACATCACCAATAATGAGACTGGGTACCTGGTCACTACCTACTTCGAGCCATTTCTGATCGAATCTGATCAGCGGCCAGTTACATCGCAGGTTTACTTCGAAATTCCAGTTCCCGAAGGGAAAAAAATAGGTGAGGCGCGTGCTAAAAAACGGTTGGAAATTTTTAATAATTCAGCCCAAAAATACCTTTCCCTACTCATGGAGGGGAAAGTTGATTCATTTGAGCGAAACCCGAATCCATCGATTACGGTATCCTCAAGCAAGGGTGATTACTTTCTGTCCTTCGAAAGACCTGTGGAAATAACACTTCCTAACGGGAAAAGAGGCAGTATTGACTATGTGGTAGAATCTCTGGAAGTCAAGTTAAACGGAAGTCCAGTCAGCAATGAGCAGCTGATATCTGGGGGTTATTTCTCAACTATTAATCCGGTTTTTCAGCTTCCCTCAGATTTATTTGGGGATCGATTGATCTCCTTGGCCAATCTTGAAAAAACTCCCCAAAGCATGCAGGAAAAAGTCTTGCTGCTGACCGACCGGAATCACTATCTGAAAGGAGAGACGCTTTTTTTCAAAGCAAATATGATCTATGCCGAACCGCTACTAGGTCCCAGCCTCAGCAAGGTCCTCCACCTAGAGCTGATCGATACGACTGGATATTTGGAACTTCATCAGGTATTTCTCATCAAAAGTGGGAAGGCATTTGGATCTATTGTACTACCTGTAGCACTTGATCAAGAAAACTACTTTTTGAGAGCTTATACTTCTTGGAGCCTAAACTATGGCGATCAAAATAGCGCATTCATCCCCATTCAGGTTCATGATCCTAGCCTGATGCCTCGCTCAGATCTGCCGAAACAAAACTCAGTAGGGGTTTCCATTTTTACCGAAAAACAATTTTACGGTCCCGATGAACCCGTGAATTTGAATATCATGGTTCAAGATCAAAAAGGAAAACCCATCACATCGGATCTAACGATCAGCATTTTAGACATTAGTCAAGGTCTTCCGGTCTCTACTTCACAGGACCTAAGTGAGATTGCTAAAATCCAAACGATCAATTCCTCCAAAAGTCTTGCTGATTTTAAGCTTCCTTTAGAAACAGCCTATAGTGTAACAGGTTCAGTAAAAAGTAGCGCGTCCACCTCGATGGACGGAAATGTAACGGCACTAGTCAATGCGCTTCAAAATATGGAAAAATACAAGCTAGATAAGGATGGTAGCTTTGTGATTCCAAACTTGGATTTTGAAGACGAGTTTGAAATAGCCATTCGTGCAGAATCCAGAGATGGAATGCCTATTCGGGATATCTCATTGGAGATTCAGCGATATCCTACTAGCAGCCAACTTACGGCTTATGAATTCCCGGAATTGATCCGAACTAGCGTCAAACCCCTCACCGTAGAAGAACTTCAGGCGAATATGCAGGAAGGTGAGATCTTAATGGAAGAATTCACTTTGGAAGAAGTGAAAGCAGATCCAAGAGGTGCGATGATCTATGGAACCCCAGACAATGTGGTAGATCCTGCTAAATTTCAATTGAATGGAAATACCGCCCAGTTTCTTTATTTACTATCTGGGCAAGTACCGGGAATGATCGTCTCAGGAAATCCTCCTTCAGTCAGGCTTCGTGGTGGTGAGCCCTTGGTGTTTATCGATGGCGTTCCAATCAACTTCCCCTCAGGAACAACTTTGGGAGGAGGTGGACCTACGGGTAGATCAGTGCTCCAAATCATCGAAGGAATCAACGTCTTTGCAATAGATCGTGTAGAAGTCATCAAGCGGTTAGTTCCTTCCCTTGGTGATGCGGGAAGGAATGGAGTCATTTCCATTTTTATGAAAACAGGAAAGGACTTGGAATTAGCCAATGAAGCCAAAAGAAATAGTTTCTCCACCTTTACTCTCGCTGGCTATCCTGCTCCCAGAAGCTTCCTCGATATCCAAAAAGAACAACTGGAAAACCCACTCCTCAGAGGACTAATTCCTACCCTATATTGGAACCCCGAGGTGATTACTTCCGAGCTGGAATTAGCCAAAAAGGTCCAGTTTAAGTCTTCTGAATCTGGAGGTCCTATGTGGGTAGAAATCCGAGGAATCAGCGAAACTGGTGAAATCCTAACTGGCTCATTTCTGATCAATGAACAAAAAAAATAAGGAAGCTTTATATTTAGGCTTTCTTAAAAGCTAAGAAACAAAACCAGCTAGTAGTCATGAAAAAATTAGTACTCCAAATCTTCCTATTTTTTGCCTGTATGGCTTTTGCCTATGCCCAAACTGCTACGATTTCCGGAGTGGTGAAAGATGCTGAAACAGGCGAAACACTCCCCTATTGCAATATCTTTGTCAACAATACCACGATTGCCACCGTGACGGATTTAGATGGAAAATACACGCTTTCCGGACTTGAACCGGGATCCATTGAGATCGGATTTTCCTTTTTAGGCTACACCGCCGAAATCAAAAAAGTCACCTTGAATTCTGGAGGAACCACTACCCTCAATTTAAGCATGAAGGCTATCATCACCGAACTCTCTGACGTGGAGATCAAAGCCTCACGAGATAAAAGCTGGGAACGTGATCTTCGCAAGTTCCAAAACTTATTCTTAGGTAATGACGAAGTAGCTGCACTTTCCAGTATCGAAAACCCTTGGGTAATTGATTTTGCCGAAGGCGAAGAAAAAAACCTTTTTCTCGCTACTGCCTACCAACCTATCGAAATTATCAACAATTACCTAGGCTATAAAATCAGCTTCGATTTGAAGGAATTTTATAATTCCCCTACTAACTATCGAATCGTAGGCGCGGCTAGATTTCAAGAAATGGAGCCCAACTCTGAGACTCAAAAGGCTGCTTGGGATCAAAATAGATCTTTGGTTTATCAAAAGTCTCCAATGAATATGTTTCGGGCGATGATCAAAGGAGAACAAGAACAGCAGGGTTTTTTCCTCTATGGAGACAAGCCGGGGGGATCTCCTTCTATGAATATGAGAACAGATATTTTTGCAAATGAGATTGGCAAATCGGTCATCCCCTACAAAAATCCTGAACTCATTACTCCAGCTGATAAGCCAGGCGAATTTCTAATTGCGATGAAAGGTCGGATAGAGATTCATTATCAAAAAGGATATTCCCAAATCAATACCTATGTCGATGCTCCCTATCCAGTATCTTGGCTGGAGGTGAATAAAGGTCTCGTCCGGGTGAGAGCTAACGGAATGATTCTTAATCCGCAGGATCTAGTCTTCTCTGGTGACATGGATCGAAAGCGGATTTCTACCCTTTTGCCGCTGGATTATGATGCTGAGAAAGCAATCCAACTTCAAAATTTAGAACGAACTGCTGCAAACTTTCAGGAAAAAATCTATCTCCACACAGATAAGCCCTATTACTATGCAGGAGATCAACTTTACTTCAAGGCCTATTTCACTTATGGAAACATCTATTTGAGAGATGAACTCAGCACAGTTCTTCACATGGAGCTTATCAACGCAGATCGGGATTTTGTGATTGAGAAGAAGTTCAAAATCATGAACGGGATCGTAGTAGGTGACTTCAGGCTTCCGGATTCACTAAATCAGGAAAAATACTACCTCCGTGCTTATACGAATTGGAATCGAAACTACGGCCCGAATCACTATTTCAATCAAACCATAAGCATACTCAATCCTTATCAACGTGTGCTTGAGACAGAGAAAACTCAGCCAGTTGCCGCGGACCGAGTGAGCGTACAGGCGGATAAATCAAGCTATGGCCCCAAAGAATTGGTGACGCTCAGCCTTCAAATACGAAATGATCGAGGGCTTCCTGTACAGGCAACACTCTCTACCGCCATACTGGATCAATCCCAAATCGTGCAGATCAAGTCCACAAACTCCATTCAAAAATCTTTGACTCTGGAAGAGATCCCTGCAACAATGGGATTAGAAAGATTCTCCTATCCAATTGAAAAAAATCTGATCCAAGAGGGTAAAATTTTGGATGAAAAAGATAAACCCATCACTGGTCAAGTCGTGGCATTTATCAACGATTTCGAAGGGATGGTCGAATTAGAATCTGACCGAAATGGTCAATTTGCCCTACAGGATATGGACTTCTATGGTCAGATGAAACTAGCTATTCAAGCCGCAGACAAAAAAGGAAAGCCTGCTGCAAAAGTAGAATTGGTCAAACCACTAAATGCGCCAGTCTTACTTCCTACATCAGCCTATTTCCCTCAGGCAAAAACAGTCTCTATTCCTATCCGAGCGCTAGAAAAAGCCGGAGAAGTGATAGAGTTAGATTCAGTCACCGTGGAGGAGCAAGGGTCAAAAACTCCAAAGGCAATCTATGGAACTCCCAGTTATATTGTCAAAGGGGACAAATTATTAGCAACAGGGAATACTTCCGACCTAGTAAATTCCCTTGCGGGGAGTGTTCCGGGAATACGAGTGACTATTGAAGGATCAAGTGGAAGACAGCAGATCCGAATCCGCGCAGGAGCAGTTTCTGTTTCCACCAGTATGGAACCAATTGTGATGGTCAACGGTAGCATTATGGTTAGTTCAGGAGGAGTCTCAGCTTCTGACAATCTCAGAACCATTAACCCCTTTGATATCGATCGGATAGAAATTGTCTCTCGGACTGTTTCCATGCTCGGGGATCAAGGCCGAAATGGAGTCATCGCTGTTTACCTGAAAACCTTCGACCCATTGGTGGCGCCATCATTACAAAATAAAATCACTGGATTCAAAGAATTTCAGATCGAGGGCTATCAGCCAACCAGTCCTTTCTTTCAAGTGGATTATACCCAAGAGGCAGATCGTCAATTGAAAGACCAAAGGCAGACCTTGTATTGGAATCCGTACTTAGTAACCGATGAATCGGGGAATGTGACAGTATCATTCTACACCAATGAAAATGCCGGTCCAATGACTGTGGAAGTCCGGGGATTGGGATTAGATGGCTTGCCTGTTTCGGGAACATTCACGATTAACATCAAGTAATCGTAGCGTTTTAAATTCCTTACTTTTGACTATGCGCACAACCGGTTTGACCCTTCTATTTCTTCTATTTGCTTGGTCATCTTTTGCCCAAACGAGTGTGGGAATTCGGGGAGGATATACGACTTCTTCGTACACTTACCAAGCCAGTCCAGGATCAAGAGCCAATTCAGTTCCAGGATTAGGAAGACCAACTTTTGCCTTGGTGTTCGAATATTTCAATGCGAAAAATGCCGGTATTGAAGTCAACTTCCAGTATTTATCAATTGGATTCGCCCAACCAAATGGGGATACTGCTCCGATCTTAATCAATGAGACAGAATTCAATTATCTGAAAATGCCCTTGCTCTCCAGCTTTTTCCTAGGAAAATCAGGCCGCTTTCAACTTAAAATTGGCCCTCATTTCGGGTATCTACTTAACGCAAAAGACATTCGTCGCGAATTTGAAAATTCCAACGGAGGCATTCTTCCTACTTTTGGAAGTGTGGATGACAAACCAAAGAAATTGATGTACGGCCTGACTGCTGGAGCTGGAATTTCCAAACTTTTTGGGAAAAGCACGCTGGCAGCTGAGGTTCGATTTGCCTACGATTTCACAAATCCTGAGAGTATGGATCGGGTTTTTGAGATCAATTCGACCAATCTTGAATTTACTTTAGCCTATCTTTTCCAGATTAAAAAATTAAAACAGAAGGAATGAGGCAGTGATCAGTGAGCAGTTTGCAGAGCTCTCAGATCGAGTAAGTTTTCAGACTTCTAACTTTATAATTCAGACTTTTTGAAAAGGCTTGTCCTATATTTTGTTTTTTCTCCGACATAAAGATGTAAATGAATCGAAACTCACTTCAACAGCTGCTCCAATCCCACCATCGGGAAGTCTATATCTGGGCAAGACAGTGTTGCGGTTTTGATTCTGAACTGGCAAAGGATGTACTCCAGCTTACCTACCTGAAGATTTTGGAGGGAAAAGCAAAACTTAATGATGCTGCAAAGGCCAAAACCTGGCTCTTTTCCATCATTCGATATACCGCCGTTGATGAGCTCCGAAAGGCAGAAAAAATGCTCCCACTAGCCGCAGGTCATGAATTAATCGATATGCCAGTGGAAATCGACTATACTGACTACGATGCAATCATCAAGTTGCTTCCAAGCATGCAGCAACAAGTGATACTGATGGTTTTCTATCATCAGATGACGATTGAGCAGAGTGCTGAAGTGCTTCAGATCCAACTCGGCACCGCCAGAACACACTATGCCCGAGGTAAGAAAAAATTAAAAGAATTGATTTTGAAATCACAAACTGAAGCGAACCATGGAAAATGACGAATTGATCAAAAGCTTCTTTGAAGACATGCGCAAGGAGGACCTAAATCTGGAAATCCCGGCATTCCCCAAGTCCAAAACACGCTCCATTAATTGGCTCATTCCGGTTGGAATAGCAGCAAGTTTATTTCTGGCAGGCTTCCTTTTCTATGAAAAAGAACCAGAGATGAAAGCTCCGGCAGAAGTGATCATCATCACTTTAGAGCAAGGTCCAAATCAGGAACAGCAATTCAAAATTCAAGAAACTACTGTAATGGATATCTGGGAATCCCCCACGGCCTCCCTGCTCACTGAATTTTAAACTAAACCAACTATTTTAAAATCTTTAAACCCATGAAAAATATACTAATTCTGTTCTTCTGCCTACTTGCTAGAACCGCACCAGCGCAGGACATTTTCAAAACCAAACTCTACTCCACCTCGAACCTCATAGAGGTTCGAGAGGACATAGGGCTGACTGAAGCCCAGGTAGCCAAAATCAAAAAATTGCATACTGAAAATGCCGGGCAGTTTTCGTCTTTGAAGTGGGATCTGGATGATGCCACTTCCAAAATCAGAAAGATGTTGGATCAGAAAAAAATTGATCAGGTAGCCGTATCTAGACAAATGGATGAAGTATTACGCTTAGAAAACCAGTTGAAGAAAATACAACTTAATACCATGATCGCAATCAAAAATGAGCTAAGCCCGGAGCAAATTTCAAAACTTGAAGAACCTAAGATGTTTTATGTCAGCAAAGGAAATACAGTTTCCGGGGATAAAATCACTTCCATAAACGGAACTTCATCTAAAATGATCGTAGATGGTGCAGTCATTTCTACATCCCCAAAATTATCCGTAAGTGTCATTGGAAATGGCGAGCAACCTCTTTACTACATTGAAACCAAAAGTGGAATGAAAAAAGTCCTTTCCTTTGAACAGATCGACCCAAAAGATATCGAAAGTGTATCGGTGCTTAAGGGTGAGCAAGCCTTGGAAAAATATGGTTCAGCTGGCAAAAACGGGGTGGTTGTAATCAAGTTGAAAAATATGCCTGAATAAACTTATCAGTATTCAAAGCAAAAAGGAAGTCCAAATGGGCTTCCTTTTTTTGTCATTAGCTTTTTCTGAATTCTTTCCAGGCCTTCCAACTATGGAAGAAAATTAACCAAGCCCCGGCAACAAGAATTGCGAGTAAAAACAACAAAAGAATTAAATAACCAAAGGACCCGATATATTACATAAGTACAATATAGTTAATAAATCAAATTCAATTTTTCCCTCGATTATTATTTCTATTAGGAATTCCTTAATCCAAAAACCTCCAACTCGCCCGATGATCTCTCTTAAGTGGTTTCCCAGTTACTTTTGCTCTTAAAATTTCTATCGGCATTGCATTTTGGGTCAGAATCAAATCGTGAAATTCCTTTTCGCCCATTTTACCCGAATTGACCATTTCATCACGTAGCGCATAGATTTCTAATGCTCCGATCATATAGGCAATCTGGTAAAGCGGTCCATAACTTCCCTCAAAAGAACGCCGAACTTCAGCTTCCGCATTCGCTCGCTCATGACCAACTTTGTCCACGAGCAAGTCGATGCACTCCTGCGGAGTCATATTTCCAAGGTGGTAATTCAGCGAAAAGATGATCCGTGCACATCGGTGCATTCTCCAGAAAAGCATCCCCACCTTGTCCTTGGCATCTCGTGGAAAGTCCCGATCCCAAAGCAAAAATTCCCAATACAGCGCCCAGCCTTCCATCCAAAATGGAGTACCAAACATCCGCCGATGCGTCATGTAGCGCTGATTCATAAACTGCTGCAGGTGATGCCCCGGAATCAATTCATGCTGAACGGTTGCCCGAGAGAAATGCGGGTTATTTCCACGCATGGACATCATCTTATCTTCAAAACTCATCTCCGTAGTCGGATAAGCAATCTGAATCACTTCTCCTCCGAGAAAGAATGGACTCACGCGTTGCCGCTCCGCTGAAATCATAATCGTTCGCCAAGTCTCTTTAGCCAAAGCTGGAACGGTAATCAAATCATTGGACTCTACATAATCTGACGCTTCCTCTGCCAATCGAATCACCTCTGCTGGCCATTCACCTTCTGGAAAGTACGTTTCCTTGACCATCTCCAAAGCTGCTTTCCAATCATTCCCGAAGCCCAATTCATTCGAAGCTATTAGCATTTCCTTCTCGCACCAGGCAAACTGCTTTTCTGCTTCCTTGATCAACTCCTCCGGAGAATAAGCAATCATTTCAAAGGCCAATTGCTTTTCTAAGGCTTCTCTTCCTATCGGTCTTCCAATAATTCCGCTTCCATCATCTTTTACCGAATTGGTATAGTGCTCACGCAAACCTTTGGCATAGGCATTCATCGAGGTCTCCAGCTTTTTCCAAGAGGCCGGCATCCACCAGGTAAACTTCGGATCATAGTCGTAGTAATAGCTATAGGCCTCCCCTGTTACTTTATTCATTGATTCGACCGCCTGCGCTGCAAGATCGGCTTTCTGCCAACTCGTATATTTTGACTGGGAAGACAATGCATTGAGCTGCTGATCAACTTGCAAAGCCACCTGATTCCAAGCCGCTGCCAAGTCCTGTGCTTTTGGTCTTACGGCTCTTCTTCTCCCTGTTACAAATTCTTCCAAAGGCGACGCAAAAGCTAAAACCGAAGAAATCTCTCCGAAAGCTCTTCGATCCAAGTCCAACTCAGCCAGTTCTCTTTCCAAAAAATTTCGAAAAAGCACATAATCAATCTTCCCATCTTCAGAAAATGAATCGTAATTATAGGCTTGCAAAGACTTCATATAATCTTGATTGAAGTTCTGCATCCGCTCAAAATATTCCGCAGAAAGCGGATTCGAGTACAAGCGTCGAAGAGCGCCATAATCCGCCTGATACGTATTGATCAGTTGGACCAACTCGGTGGCCTGCGCCAGAAAACCGGTAAAAACAAAAAGGATTATAAAGAGTGCTTTTTTCATGATAGGAAGCTGCTTGGTGGTTGGTGCTCTAAAATACTAATTAAACCATATATTCTCTTTTTTTAGAACCGCATAGAGACGATAGTAAACATAGGATCTAGGATCGATTTAATTTGTCAAAATGCTTATTGATATAAGTTTTTTGACCTTGCTGAAAAAGATTAATCACATTGAAATTGATCAAAATACCCTTAGGGACTTTTAGCAGGTTCATGTAATTCATTAGCTGAGCTTGATGTAGAGGTAATATCTCGTTAACTGACTTGAGTTCCAAAACCAAAATTTCCTCGACTAAAAAATCACACCTTAACAAAGTCTCTACTTTCTGATCTCGGTAAATTATAGGGATTGAAAGCTCAGTTTCAAATTCAATGGACTTAAATCTGAGCTCAGTAGCGAGACATTTTTGGTAAACACTTTCCAAAAGTCCAGGACCTAGAAATTTATGAACTTCAATAGCAGCTCCTAAAACTCGATAAGACAGTTCATCTAGAGATTTCTGAGTATGGATCATATTTTTCCATCTAAATTAAAAAATAATTGAATTAGAAAAGCAGGTTCATGTATTGAATTAAGTCTATGTTTTCTATGATTCCTATGCGGTTTAAAAAAATCTCATATGTAAAGCATTAATATCGGAATAGATACCCTCCCAAGTCTTTGAATGTAGACCGTACTCTTATTGAATCTAAACCTGTTTCTAGCAAATACTCTTCCCAGCCTTTCGCATCCTCCAAGTTGAATTTTACCTCCGCCAGTTTCTCTTCCGAAAAGCTATTCATCCCCCGCTTTTCATCCACCAAACCTAAATAACTGTTTTCCGATACCTTATAGATTTTGGCCCAACCCTGGTCTGCCGACAATTCCAATCCTAGCGCTTCTGTCATAAAATTCTCCATCGGAAGCATTTCTTTGTAATACAGCCAGGTGATGCTCGCATAAAAATTAAACTCCGATCCTAAGCTGGTCGCCAGAGGCTTTAAACTTTTCAACTCGGGGATAAATCGCTCATTCTCGGGATGCATTCGGAACATTTCAAATTCCAATAAATAGCCCTCAGGATCCACCGCCACAAAACCATCATGCGCTCCATCAGGATTGACCTTTAAGGTATATTTGATAGCTACTTTTTGGGTTTGAAGATGAGTATACCATGCCTCCAGATTGTCGGTCAAAAGTGCCAGGGCAACCGACTTAGCTTCCTTGCCGGTATAAGCACTTCCTTCAATGCTTTTCAAAACCAGCTTCGAATCTCCGGCAAGGTGGAAAGTCACCGAATTCTCATCCTCGGAAATCATTTTCAAGCCCAGCATTTCACCATAAAAAGCCTTGGCCATAGGCAAATTTTTGTAAAAAAAACTCAACTCCTGCCCAGATATTTCAAAGTCTTCCAAATCCCTGAACTCCGAATTTTCAGCCAGCAAATCATTGATCCAAGAAGTTGGATAACCGAGCAGTCTACCAAAAGCTCTGGAGATGGCTTCTTTTTTTGTGCCTGAATACTCGCCTTTTGCAGCCAAGTCATTTGCCTCAGTTTTTAGCATTTGGTAGGCAGCCAGACTTTTACCTTTGTACAAAATCAACACTTCCATATCCCCAACCGCCGCGGAATCAAACAGACCAGTACCGATCAATGCGGGCTCCCTGTAAAACTCAATTTCATATTTGGCCGCCAGGCGTTTTACCTCTGGTAAAAACAAGTCCAACTCCACAGAACTCATCGGAGGACCCAATGCAATAGGCTTTAGGCCAGCTTGGACCATTTCAGCAAAGGACTCTACCTGACCAGATTCTTTCAGAAATTCTCGTTTGGTACAGGAGAAAAAAGCAAAAAGCAAAACAAGCGACGCTAAAGGAGTAAAGAATTTCATGAAAATGAGATGTCTAAATGGTTTTATTAATACGAATGCAAAGGTGGTTTTTTCTGAAACCAATTACCTGCAAAAAGTATGCTGGAGCAACTCTTTCGTAAAAATCTGTATCTAACAGTTGAATCCTGAATTTGTCATCATCCTAAAAAGACTTTAAAATCAATTTCCTATCTTCAAATTACTAAAAGTCAACGCGATTCTGACTTTTCAAAAAAATCCAGACCACCATCATCTTAAAAAACCATAGCAAATGGAACTACTCATCAAAAATCTTTCAAAGACCTATGCTAATGGAGTTAAGGCTTTGAATGACGTTTCTTTGACCATTCCCCAGGGGATGTTTGGACTACTCGGACCAAACGGAGCAGGAAAATCAACCCTGATGCGAACCATCGCAACCCTTCAGGATCCTGATTCCGGAACCATTTTTTTGGATGACATCAATGTCATCGAAGACAAGCAAGCTGTCCGTGAGCGTCTGGGTTATTTGCCTCAGGACTTTGGGCTCTATCCGCGAATCAATGCGGAAGTCATGCTAGATCACATCGCTCAGATGAAAGGAATCGGCAGTAAATCTGATCGAAAAGCTTTGGTGGAATCCTTACTTCACAAAGTCAATCTCTACAAAGACCGCAAAAAAGGATTAGGCACTTTCTCAGGAGGAATGCGCCAGCGATTTGGCATTGCGCAGGCCTTGGTAGGAAGCCCCTCACTGATAATCGTCGATGAGCCTACCGCTGGATTGGATCCTTCGGAGCGAAACCGATTTTATAATTTGCTCTCTGAAATTGGAGAAAATACGGTCGTGATTCTATCGACCCACATCGTGGAAGATGTAAACACGCTCTGCTCCAATATGGCGATCATCTGCCAAGGCGAAGTACTCATGCAAGGAAAGCCTGCCGAAGGTATTGCATCGGTAGATGGAACGATCTACAAGAAATCCATCGAGAAGTCTGATCTCGGGATTTACCGAGAGAAGTATTCGGTGATCTCCACCAAACTTCTAGAAGGGAAACTCAGCTTACGAATCGAAAGTGATGAAAACCCGGGTGACGGATTCGTGCCGGTTCCAGCTGATCTGGAAGACGTGTACTTCAGCCATATTTCTAAGAAAGTAGATCCGATCACGATATAATCGACACTATGTTTTTAGATATTTTCATTTTTGAACTGAAATATAGATTCAGTCGCCCGGCGACCTATATCTATTTTGGGATGCTGCTTATCGTGCCACTGCTTTTAGTAGGATTCGGCAATACCCCTGCCTCGGAGAAGGTCTTTCATAATGCTCCGATTGTGATTGCCAACCTTCAATTACTGATTTCAATTTTCGGGATTTTGATCGCTTCGGCCGTGATGGGCGTGCCCATCTACCGAGATCTTGAGCACAAGACAGGTGCCTTCCTTTTTAGCTACCCGATTTCCAAATTTGCCTATTTCATGGGTAGATTTTGGGGCTCCTTTGTCACCCTGATGTTTATCTCCTTTGGTAGCATTCTGGGATTTTATCTGGGAACGCTTCTCGGACCACTCTTCGGTACGGATGCGCTTCGCTACGGTCCCAATGTGCTGATGAATTACCTGCATCCTTGGATCACGCTTTCCCTCCCCAACTTGTGGCTGGCAGGCTCCTTATTCTTTGCACTGATCGTATTTACCCGAAATATCAAATCGATCTATTCCGGAGGAATCGTGGTATTTATAATTTACCTCTTAGCCAATTTTCTGGCCCAGGATATCGAAAACAAGAACTTGGTGGAAATCATGGATCCTTTTGGGATCAATACCTTCAACTTCCAAACGCGGTACCTGACTCCCTACGAGCAGAACAGTTTCATTCTGCCAATAGCCGGAAATCTATTGATCAATCGACTCCTTTGGGTGGGGATAGGTTTCGTCTTTTTCATCGCCGCTTACATGCGCTTTAGCTTTACTTATTTCTTCCAAACGCATCAGAAAAAATCCAAAGCCGAGAAAGAAGAAGCCAGCACACCAATGCTTCAAAAAGTCATTGCCAAAGCAAGTTTCGTAGGAAACTACCAATGGACCAGTTTTAAAACGCTGTCTAAAATCGAATTTCAGAATATCTTTAAGGACATCTACTTCAAATCGATCTTACTCGGCGGATTGGTGTTTCTAATTATCGATTTTTGGATAGGAAACACGCTGTACTCGGTTCCAAACTTTCCCTCCACCTCCTTTTTGATGGAGTATAAAACCTTTGATTACAATCTCTTTGTATTTATCATCATCGTGTTTTTTACAGGGGAAAGCTTGCACCGCGACAAATCATCCGGCTACTCGGTCATCAATGATACCTTCCCAGTCAAGGATGGAACCGTAATCGCTTCGAAGTTTGCAGGAATGGCAGCCATCTGCTTAATGCTGGCCACGATTCCGATTATTGTAGGATTGGCAGTGCAGACCTTGAAAGGCTATTTCAATTATGAATTGAGCACCTATCTCGTCGATAGCTACTTGATTTCGCTACCGGATTACCTGCAAATGGTGATGCTGGTATTTGCAGTGCATTTGGTGGTCAACAACAAATTTGCAGGCCATGCTGCAGCAATTGGGATTTGGTTGGTGATGATTGTATTCAGGGATTTCGCAGGATATAATTTCAATATGTTCTTTTTCTCCTACAAGCCAGGCTACCGTTGGAGCGACATGAATGGATTGGGACATTTTGGTGAACCACTCCTTTGGTTCAATATTTACTGGACCGCCATCGGTCTATTCCTAATCCTTTTCTTTAGCATTTTCTACAGCAGAGGCACAGAGAATTCCTTCAAGAATACTTGGAAAACTGCCAAAAGCAGAATGACCCAAAAGACCTCTATTGCGGCATATGTATTCCTAATCATCGGGATTGCGGCAGGAGCCTATATTTTCAATTCGGTGGTTTACGAAAATGGCTTTACCACAGGCGATGAAGGGGAATTGCAACAAGTAGCCTATGAGAAGCAACTCAAGCAGTACGAGTTTATGGCCCAGCCAAAAATCACCAAAGTGAACCTCAAAGCCGATCTCTATCCGATGGAGCGGGATGCTTACTTTGAGGCGCAAGTGGAAATGGTCAACAAAACGAATGAACCAATCGACTCGGTGCATTTCAACAGCACGAGCTTGACGGATTTTGAAATCCTCTACCAAGGTGAGCCCCTTCCCTACCGCTTTCCACTCGTCTATGACTCTCCAAAATTCCAGATTTTTGGAAAAAAGGAGGAGCAAGAATGGTACAAGATCACTGCTTTACCTCAGCGACTGATGCCGGGTGACACCTTGAATTTGGTCATCAAAAGCAAGGTTATCAATGATGGATTTCCAAATTCAGGTTTTGGGAGAGAGCTCGTATACAATGGCAGCTTTATCGCAGGAGGAATGCCAGATATTGGGTACTCCGCAGGTGGCGAATTGGACAGTGATGAAAAGCGTCGGGAATATAATCTGCCTGAAAAGCTTGAAGATCTCCCTCCACATGATGATCCTTATGGAAGAAACACCCTACTATTCGCTGATGAAGCTGACCTAGTTCAGTTTGAGGCGACGGTGAGTACGATTCCATCTCAGATCGCAATTGCTCCGGGCTATTTGCAAAAGGAATGGGAGGAAGATGGTCGCCGCTACTTCCACTACATTCAGGACACTCCGATTCAGGCATTTTTCTCTGTACTATCTGCGGAGTATGAAGTACTACGAGATAAGACAACTTTACCGTCCGGAAAGGAAATCGACATCGAAATCTATTATCAGAAAGGACATGAGTATAATTTGGATCGCTTTGTCAATGCCTATAAGGATGGCCTGACTTACTTTTCCGAAACCTATGGAGACTTCCAGTTTCGGCAGATGCGAATCTTGGAATTCCCGCGCTATGCAGGTTTTGCCCAGTCCTTCCCGAATACAGTACCATTTGCGGAAAGCTTCGGCTGGGTCGCTGATTTCGCCGATCCGAACAGCTTCGACTACGTCTATTACGTGACCGCGCATGAGCTGGCTCATCAGTGGTGGGGACATCAGATCACGCCAAACTATACCCGAGGGGCGAATTTGATTTCGGAGGCTTTGGCAGAATTCTCCGCTTTGATCCTTTCCGAGCGAAAGTACGGGAAGGAAAATATGAAGCGATTCCTGAAGGACGAACTGGATGATTACCTCATTGGTCGATCAAATGAAGGCAAAAAGGAAAATGTATTTATCAACTGTAACCGCCCCTATCAATGGTACAATAAGGGAAGTTTGATTCTTTATGGGCTTCGAGACTTGATCGGAGCGGGAGCGATCGATTCCGCTTTGTATAATTTCAATGCCGAATTTGGGATGAGACAGGCCCCGCCATTCCCAGGAAGTTCGGATCTATATCGCCATTTGGCAGCAAAGACTCCAGACAGTTTGATGTACTATTTGGATGATACTTGGAACAAGATCACGCTTTATGATAATAAAACGGAAGAGGTAACAGCTAAGAAAATCTCCGATGGAGAATATGATGTGACAATCAAATTCAGCTCCCAAAAGCTCTATGCCGATAGCGGGGGGATGGAAACCAACGCCACATACGAAGGTGACTACATCGATATCGGGATTTTTGCTGCTGATGATACAGATGAAAATGGAAAAGATCGCGTCAATCCACTTTATCTACAGAAGTACAAAATCAAACCCGGCGAGACTACCCTGACCATCCGAGTCAAGGGTGAACCCGCCAAAGCAGGCATCGATCCGCTAAATAAGCTGATTGATAGACTTCCAGATGACAATACCGCGACGGTGGATTTGGAATAATTGCTAAAGCCCGATCGAAATGATCGGGCTTTTTTTTGATCTTTAAAAATACTAACAGCGTATGGATCGTCAGTGTTTTAGCTGAAATATTGTAAATTAAGTAGTGTTAATACGGTTATTTAATTGGAAGGAGTGGCTTGTGTACTGCAAACCCGGATTAATAAGCAGGTGAATTATATAAGAAAATAGGAAATGAAATATGGAAAAAATAGGTGGAAGCACTCGGCGTCTGATGGTACTTATTTCTGGATTTGGTCTGATGAGATTTTATGATGGACTAATTAAGGCTAAGGAATGGGGGTAGAATTGTGCAGTGCATCATGCAAAAGTTAATGGATAGTTGTAAATGAGAATTAATATAAACCTAAATTAAGATGACTATGACTATGAAAAGTAAGACCATTACAAAAGGCTTTGTCATTGCTGGACTAATTAATATGTCAGTATTAGTTTTTTCAAGGTTCTTTACCAATCCTGTTATTTCTGAATTTGATCCAGATGTAATGTCAAATTTCGGATTATTAATGATTGTTATTTGGGGCTTAGCCTATATATCCGTTGCAAAAAACTACTACAATGTAAAATGGCTGGTAGCAGTATTTGTTGTTGAAAAGTTCATCTATGGTTTTGTTTGGATAAGATGGATGCTTAACAACAGTGTTTTGGATGTTTTCGCAAAGGATAAGATGGCTGGTATTTTTTACGCTACCTATGGTGTAAATGATTGGCTGTTTTTCATCTTCTTTTTATTAGTGTATATCCGCTTGAGCGTTAAAACTAATTAATCAGCACTGCCACTTTCAAATGGAATCAAAAACACTTTAAGTGTCAATCCGCTTTTATAGGAGGTGCTAGAAATATGACTTCGGAAATCAGGGTCAGACCTGAATTTGGAGCTCATCTATCATCAGATATCGGTCGCAGGACTGGATAATCAAAGAAAATAAGGCTCCTTTCATCATTGCGGACAATCATATCACTTTAAATTTCATTTCTAAAAAACCAGAACCCAACATCTCTACCTTGAAAAAAATAGCACTTAAAAAAGGCCAAATACTCCAACGAAAAGGAGACTTGGGCAGCAAGATTTACCAAGTTGAAGCTGGCTTACTGCGGAGCTATTCCATAGACGAAAAGGGAAAGGAGCACATCTTCATGTTCGGGCCAGAAGGCTGGATAGTGGCCGACAACCTGCCCAAAGAAGAGCCTTCCGATCTATTTATTGATGCGCTTGAAGATTCGGTTGTAAGCGTTATTGAAAAAGACTTTACAGGGGAATTTGATAGTCTAAAATTAATCCGAAGACTCTCCGTACTGCAAAAAAGAGTGATTATGCTCATGAGTTCCTCCTCGCTAGTGCGTTATGAGCATTTTTTAAAAACTTACCCTGACATCAGCCAGCGCGTTCCTCAAAAAATGATCGCTTCCTACTTAGGAATTACCCCAGAAGCCTTAAGCAAAATCAGAGGGGAGCAGGCCAAACGGAAATAATCCTTCCCATTCATTTCTTAATCTAGGTTAATGCATTTCGGCTGAGGGATCTAAACCTTTGTAGAAATCAATTCTAGATATCATGAATACAACACTATGGATCTTACAAGGCGTATTGGCTGCAATGATGCTACTACCCGGATTTATGAAACTCAGCAATAGCAACCCAGAGCTGATCAAAAAAGGAAATGGACGCATGGACTGGGCAGTGGATGTCTCTTCTTCCAATATGAAACTGATAGGTATGGTAGAAGTCCTAGCTGCTTTTGGCTTAATCCTTCCGATGCTCCTACATATTCTTCCCATACTTACTCCGATCGCCGCAGTGGGTGTGATTTTTACTATGCTTGGAGCACTTTCCTTGCACCTGAAACGGGGAGATAATCCCAGCACATTGCTACCCAATATCGTGATTATGCTGATTGCCACTTTCGTAGCCTACGGAAGGCTTGTCCTGATTCCTGTTTAAATCCATAAACAAACAATTTCTATGAAAAAAGTAAGTATCGGTTTAAAAGTAGCCGCGATCCTTTGGCTTGTCTGAGGCTTGTTCCATATAATAGCCGGAGTATTGACGATAACCTTCGTACTCTCGGGAGAACCAGCTAGCGCTATCGCCGGGATCGCAGACGCTACGGATCCCATTATGCTTCAGCTGGATTATCCAAAAGCTGTTGTAGCTATTCTTGGTCAACATGGATTTAATTTAGTATAGATCGGATTGGTGACATTCATCAGTGGGCTTTATATCTGGAAGGGAAAATCTCAGGCTATTTTCATCGCTGCCTTATAGGCGGTCTCGCCGATCTGGGCTATTTCCTTTTCCTGGATCTCGGCGGATATGTAAATTTTCTTCCCGCAACCATGATTACCCTGATATCTGGTGCAGCAATTGTCTCGAGTTTTTATACCTATTACGTAGGGATCAAGAAGGCTTAAGCCACTCAAACCACTCCCTCTCTTCGGGAAGAGAAATCTTCATCTACTCCAGCGGAATGCGATTTCCTCAAAAAAAGGCCAAATCATACTTGATTGTGCCATTTTTTTTGTGAAAATACTCTGCTCGAGTTTTGGTGGGAAAAGATTTTTATGGGATATTTAAAAGAATGGAAAGAATGCTCACAGCTAATTTTTCTTCAAACTCAATAAATATGCAAAATTTATTGATTCAATAAAAAGGAGATCGCATCCATATAGCCGATAGCATATCAAACTTGGAGGACATCAACTATATAGCTGATAGGGAGACGTTATGGCCAATTAAAGAGAAACCGCCAAAATTATTATAATAATGAAATTAAACAAAGTGCCTGCCTTTATAGCCATATCAATTCTCGGAATGTTATCCATAATACTTCCAGTATTTATTTTAGAAGACTTGAGGACCTATGATTCACCTTTATTTCCTTTAATTAGAACTGGAATTGAAGGGATTTCAACTTATAGTTTAAGCTTCCTTTTTTTATCGGGCTTTATTGTTAAATTATTTAGTAACGCCTCTTTTTGGAAAATCGGATTTATGAGTATGGCTTTATTTCCATTAGCTGCTATTTGTGAAATGATAGCCGATTCTTCTTCTCATAATATGTTTCCAATTGAATTCATATTCTATGGAATTTATACGATTCCATCAATTATAGGAGCATATGCCTCTCAAGTTATCAGAAGCTTTGTTCTGAAAATTAAATAAAAACTGGCTACAAGAAAGTGTAAAAATAATAGGCAATAAATAATTGTATGTGAGCATTGTCGCTCGCAAAAAATCTAGTTGTAGCTTGAAAATCAAGGTCCCGATGTTGGTTACTTTTATTACAATAACCGTTTTAAAACTCTCGTTTATAATGGGTATTAAGATCCTAGCTACAAGTACAGACTTTAAAAATCATTGATATACCCAGATCCTAAAAGAAATCAATGAGAGGAGTGCCACGGATCCCAATACACTTCAGCTAGAGTATCCAAAAGCAGCAGGAGTTATTCTTGGGCAACATGGATTTAATTTAGTATGGATCGGATTGGTGACATTCATCAGTGGACTTTATATCTGGAAGGGAAAATCTCAGGCTATTTTCTTCGCTGCTCTTAAAGGCGGTCTCGCCGATCTGGGCTATTTCATTTTCCTGAATCTCGGCGGATATGTAAATTTTTCTCCCCGGAGCCTTGATGACCCTGATATCTGGTGCAGCAATTGTCTCGAGTTTTTATAGCTATTGCGTAGGGATTAAGAAAGCTTAAGCCACTCAAACCACTCCCTGTCTTCGGGAAGAGAAATCTTCATCTACTCCAGCGGAATACGATTTCCTCAAAAAAGGCCAAATCATACTTGATTGTGCCATTTTTTTTGTGAAAAATACTCTGCTCGGGGCATTGTGGGAAAAGGATTTAGTTATGAGATTCACACACAGTAGAGAGAAGCCCAGTGGGACTGTCTTGATCTCCAGCCTGTAGGAATAATCTAATTTTTTGATGAAAAAATGGGGGCAACCGGATGGATTTGCCTACCAGGGAGAGATCAAGTAAGGATCCCAATTGAAGAAATTGGGAGCATGAAAAACCGCGTGATTGGCGTTTGATCTAATTCAGAAATATCCGAAACTATTATAGGATGTATACCATTTGGCACAAATAGCGAAACAGTTACGTGAAGCGAGACGATTGCAGAAACCTTGCGGAACAAGTTACCTAATAGACATTTTAGTGCATTTTGAAATTATTTTTAGAAGACTGTAACATTTGAGACAAGCTCGTATCTAAGAGAGAAACAAACTAAAAAAAATAAACAAAATGAACAGAATCAAATTTTTCTCGACCATATTTTTATTTACTGCTTTATATGTAAATCTTTTTGCACAAAACCAGTTATATCCATTTGATGTTAAAATTACCGGAAAAGGAAAACAATCCATCATTTTTATTCCTGGTTTTGCAAGCTCTGGAGAAGTCTGGAACGAAACAAAATTAACTTACGAAAAAGATTTTACTTGTTATACTCTAACAATGGCAGGCTTTGCAGGCGTAAAACCACAGTCAAATTCCTCCTTTACAAATTGGGAAACCAGTATTGTCAATTACATTAAAGAAAACAAAATTGAAAAACCAATTATAATCGGTCATAGTATGGGTGGTGGTTTAGCATTGGCAATTGCCTCAGATTATCCGGATCTTATTAAAAAAATTGTAGTAATTGATGCACTACCTTGTTTACAAGCACTTTCAAATCCCAACTTTAAATCCAGTGAAAAACCAGATTGTTCTCAACTTGTAAATCAAATGACTGCACTAACACAAGAGCAATTTTATCAAATACAAACAAGTTCTATTTCCAGACTTGTAGCTGAAACCTCAAAGCAGGATTTAGTTATTAGTTGGAGCATAAATTCAGACAGAAAAACATTTGCAGAAATGTATTGCGATTTTACTAATACCGATTTAAGACAAAAAATTGAAAATATAAAATGTCCGTCCTTAATTTTATTGGAAGACTCTTTTAAAACGATAAAACCATCTATAGAAGAGCAATACAAAAACCTAAAGAACGCCAGTTTACAATATTCAACCAAAGACTTACATTTTATCATGTATGATGACAGAGAATGGTATTTGAACCAGTTAAATGCCTTTTTAAATTAATAACAATGAAAAAATTAAACTATTTTATACCAACAAAGCAAGGAATCATTATTGGAGCCGCAGTTGGAATAGCAACAAAAAATATTGTAGTAGGTATTGTTCTAATTTTAATATTTAGCTTAAAATCTAATTTAAATTTAATCAAACAATAAATGCAGGTGTTTGAAGAAATATATGAAAGCTATTGGCAAAAGATATTTCGTTTGTGCATGGGTTATGTAAACGACCATAACCTTGCACAAGACCTAACACAGGAAACCTTTATAAGTGTTTGGGAACAACTTCCTAAATTTAAAAATGAATCCAGTATAGGAACTTGGATTTTTAGAATTGCCTCCAATAACTGTTTGCGTCAAATTGAAAAGCAAAATCGTTTCCCCAAAGCGCAATTTCCTTTAAATTTATCCGAGGAGAAGCAGCATAATATTGAACCTCAAATCCAGTTTTTATACAAATGTATTGCTGAACTTTCTGAAATTGATCGTATTATTATTTCACTCGAACTAGAAGATATAAACCAAGCCGAAATAGCAAGTATCGTTGGATTATCAGAAGCCAACATACGAGTAAAAATTCATAGAATAAAAGAAAAATTAACGCAAAAATTTACTAATAATGAACGATAATATTAATTTTAAAGACTTGTGGGCTAAGCAAACATTCATTGTTCCCAATCCGGAAAATTTAATAGCTGAGATTAAAAAAATGCATCTATACAATTTGAGAAAGATAGTATTTACAAACATTTTACTAATTACAACTTCAGTAATTATCCTCTTGATTTGGATGCATTATCAACCGCAACTAATCACAACAAAAATTGGAATTATACTGATTATTTTAGCAATGGTAATTTTCCTTTTAGGTTATAACAAAAGCTATTCTCTTTTCAAAAATTATAAAAACTCCCAAAGTAATAGTGATTATTTAAAAAATTTGATAGCCATTAAATCAAAGCAAAAATTCATGGAAACAACCATGTTGAATTTGTATTTCATTTTACTTTCAATGGGAATTGGGTTATACATGTATGAATATACTTCTCGAATGAAACCAATTTGGGGAATAGTAACTTATGGCATTACATTTATTTGGATTCTGTTTAATTGGTTCTATTTAAGACCAAAGGCACTAAAAAAACAAACGGCAAAATTAGATGCCATAATCAACAAATTTGAAATTCTAAACAATCAACTTAATAGGACACCCCTATAAGTAATTTGAGTAAAGCTGAAAAATAGTACTGCCACTAACAACTAGATTTTCGTGCGGCTTGCAAAGCCAAGCATGAAACCGCTGTTGCACGGAACCGGTGAAGTACCTATTGGGATTGAGTCGGGATTTTATGGGAATTTGGACGATGGGAAATCTCAAGAAATTCACTTTAAGGCTTTAGTTCCCATTAAAAAGTCAACTATCGTTAGTATTTCAGCCCTTCTGAACCTTGTTTGGAAGGGCTTTTTTATGACTGGGACATAGCTTCGCCAGCCCGATAAAAATCAGGAATTAGAATTGGATGGATAGGGATGAAAAGTTCGCCTTTAGAGGTCCTCTTTTTGGCAGGCGCTGAATACTTACCATGCTTTCCTTCTGGAAGCAGGGACAATACCTTGGATTGTAGATTTCCAGAATTCTGGGTTCTTTTTCCGGAATCGGATTCCCAAGTTCCAGGCGAATGAGTGGAATGGTGATCTGCTTGGCTGAGCTTCCCAAGATCCCAAAGTGTCGGATCCGAACCAGTCCCCCCGGCTGTGCTTTAGGATCATCGAAAGGTAAAGCCCTCACAATTTTAGGAGGCAAAACACCTTTTTATCTTTTTGAATCACGACAAGGTACGGTAGAAATTCGAGTTGTAGGGATTGCTGGCATCAAGTGAATGAGCTTGGCCGATTGATCCTCAAGGCATTGAAATCACCAACCTAAGGCTCCCCCGCTTGGTGGAAGGAATATCCCTGTGCCAACTGCTATCCTATCTACTAATTCGGCCTCCAAATATTTTTAAAGCTTGGTATTCAGCGCATACTTTATGGAAGACCTACCGACAGCTATTGGTACCACTTGCTGGGCTTCGGTAAGAAAAGCCCGCCATTTAAGGTCTTTTTCATTGGAACCGTCAACTCATTAACCTATATTACCCTTTAAGAAAGACACGGAGAACTTCGGCAAAAGAAGGGCCAGTGCTTAAATAAAAGCAACGCTACTAAATGCCAAGGAGGGAGCAGCTTAAGAATAGCGGATAAATACCACTACCGAGTTTTTACGACCGTAAGGCAACTTCAAACGGCATTATAGCAGGACAATGCTTGACTTTTAAGTTTATTGCCAACAGATACTCTCCAAAAAACAACAAGTGGAGACCAGCTACCACTCAAAAAAACGGGGCTATACCAAAAGCCACACAAACAGTAACTAATAAAAGTAAAAAATGGAACGAAGTAAAATCATTACAGTATTTGGTGCCACAGGTGCACAAGGCGGCGGGCTTGCAAGAGCTATTTTAGCCGATAAAAACTCAGAGTTTAAGGTAAGAGCTGTCACCAGAGATGCAAATTCTGAAAAAGCAAAAGCTTTGGCTGAATTAGGTGCAGAAATAGTAGTAGCCGACATTGATGATGCTGCGAGCATTAAAAAAACGTTAGAAGGAGCTTATGGAGCATTCTTTGTTACTTTTTTTTGGGAACATTTTTCAGCCGAAAAAGAATATCAAGAAGTGAGCGACTTTGCCCAGGCAGCTAAGGAAACAAATTTGAAGCATATCATCTGGTCAACATTGGAAGATACCAGAAATTGGGTCCCCTTAGACGACGACAGAATGCCGACTCTTCAAGGCAAGTACAAAGTCCCCCACTTTGATGGAAAAGGTGCTGCGGATAACGTGTTTGTAGAAGCAGGTTTACCTGTAACTTTTTTGAGGACTTCATTTTTCTGGGACAATTTTATCCATTTTGGAATGGGTCCTAAAAAAGGTGAAGATGGAAATTACTACATCGCATTTCCAATGGACGACAAAAAATTAGCCGGTATGGGCGCAGAAGATATTGGCAAATGTGCCTATGGAATATTCAAAAAAGGAAGCGAAACAATTGGTGAAACAGTAGGAATTGTAAGCGAAAAGCTAAATGGAGATGAAATGGCTGCAAAACTTTCTACAGCCTTGGGCAAAAATGTAATTTATTCGAATGTAAGCCCAGCTACTTATAGAAGTTTTGGCTTCCCTGGAGCTGATGATTTGGGTAACATGTTTCAGTTTAAACGAGATTTCAATGACGACTTTAACCTAATACGTAACGAAGATTTCTCAAGGGAGCTAAACCCTGAGCTACAAAGCTTTGACAAATGGCTTTCTTTAAATGCTTCACACATTCCGTTAGATTAACAATTTTATATAAACGGAGAATTTTATTTCGAGCCCAATCAGAATTGATTGGGCTTTTTTTGCGAAAAATAACCTGCCAGGGGGATTGCGTGGAAAGGTTTTAGTTAAGATCTTTGATCTACACAAAAGGAAATACAAAAAACCCTATTTCTTTCACCTGTGTAAGCACGCGAAAAATTTATTATTTCAATAAAATTAGCTGCCCTCATAACAGTTGATAGCATCCCAGATATATAAAAAATAAACTATAGTGATGATAGTGAGATGTTTTGCGTCAGTGTACAAAAGCGTAAGGAAAAATTATAATTCAACAATAAAATAAGAATAATGAGCAATTGGTTAGAAGAAATTGAAATACTTTTGAAAAGCAAAACCGCAAATTTTTCTACTCAAGAAAAAGAAAATATCCAATTCGAATATTTGAAAAATTTACTCGAAAAGATCTAAGCTAAAAAATTAGTTATTGAATCAGCGCTTGAGACAAAAATTGAATATGTCATTAATGAAATACCAATTAAGACCACTGAAAAAAGAATAGATTACAAGTCTAAACACATAAATGAACTGTCTAATTTACAGACGATTATAACTCAAAAATTTAATTTTGTTAAAAAAGGACAGTATACAAGGCGTTATATGCCATTGGGAACTGTATTTGGAATGTCATTCGGTTTACCGATTGCTGTAGCAATTAGTAAAATTGCTTTAGGTCCGATAATAGCATTGCCAATTGGAATGATTGTAGGATTACTAATTGGCAATCATCTGGATAAGAAAGCTAGAAACGAAAATAGAGTTCTCTAAAACCGAATTGACAACAGCCGGTATCAGTACTGGCTAGGCTTGGTCAACTTTTGAGAAACTTACCTACATATGATAGCATAGTTATCTTTCTTGACAAGCTATAGGATAAATCATTTCAGGGATACCACCCAATGCATTACCCATTCAATGTCAAAGAATATGGTATTCAATTATTCCTAAATTTGGATTCACTAATGTGAACGAGACAGGGAAAAGGCAAGAAATTGGTAAGCCTTTCTCGAACAAAAAATCAGTAGTAACTCAAAAAAACACCTAAAAAATGAGAATATTATTTACAGGCGGATCGGGAAAAGCAGGAAAGCACGTGATTCCATATCTTCTCGACCAAGGACATCGAGTGATGAATGTAGATCTGAAGCCGCTAGATCATCCCGGAGTGGATAATTTGATCGCTGATATTACGGATTCCGGACAGATGTTTAATGCCATGAGTTCATATGCTGGGTTTGATGAGATGGAACCTGGTAATGGCGTACCAAAATTTGATGCAGTAGTACATTTTGCTGCCGTTGCTAGAATCCTAATCAACCCTGATAATGAAACGTTTCGGGTCAACACCATCGGTACCTACAATGTGATTGAAGCGGCGGTTAAGCTTGGAATTAAGAAGATTATTATTGCTTCGTCGGAGACCACCTACGGCATCTGCTTTTCGGATGGAAAAACCGATCCAAAAGTGCTGCCACTGGAGGAGGATTATGACGTTGATCCCATGGATAGCTATGGGCTGTCGAAGGTAGTAAATGAGCAAACGGCACGAAGTTTTCAGCGCCGCACAGGAGTTGATATTTATGCGCTTCGGATCGGAAATGTGATAGAGCCTCACGAATACGCTGAACTCTTTCCTCATTATTTCAAAAACCCTGAAGTGCGCCGCAGGAATGCGTTCTGTTATATTGATGCCCGGGATCTGGGACAGATTGTGGATTTATGTTTGCAAAAGGATGGCCTTGGCTATCAGGTTTTCAATGCCGGAAACGATCACAATGGGGCGATTATCCCAAGTAAAGAATTAGCTACAACTTTCTTCCCAGGCGTGCCAATTTCCCGGGAATTAGAGGAGCATGAGGCCTTGTTTTCAAATCGAAAAATCCGGGAAGTCCTGGGGTTTAAAGAACAACATAACTGGCGAAACTACTTGAAATGGGATTGATTCGTACGTGTTAACCAGATGTGTTTAATTGAATAGTCAAACACCAATTAGAGACAATCAGGGTAGAAACAAAAAAAATTCTTAGGAGCCCGATCAGTTTTGATTGGGCTTTTTTTTGAAATAAATCCTTTATCTAAGTATTGTTGTGGAAGTTTTAGATGGATTAATTGAAATCATCTAACTAATCAGAAGGGATCTGACACTTTTTAAACTAGGAGAAGAGTAAAAGTATTTCCTCCCGCTCAACAAATCCATTTTAGTAAAAACTTCAAAAAAATGACCCTTAATCAACCAATTGAACCTCCAAAAAGAATCGAGATTTTAGACATACTTCGAGGTTTCGCTTTACTCGGAATCATTTTTATGAACATGAGTGTTTTTAACGGATATATTTATATACCCTTTGAAGACCTAAAACAAGCAACAAACTTTGCGCTCGATGAAAAATTATATGCCTTCTTGGAAATTGCCGTCGCGGGGAAATTTTACACCCTCTTTTCAATGCTTTTTGCTGTTGGTTTTTATATCCAACTAAGCAAGCATACAGGAGACTCCATTGATTTTTTAAAAACATATCGCAGAAGGCTAGGCATTCTGTTCGTGTTAGGACTTATACACAGTCTGATTTGGTTTGGGGACATTCTACTTACCTATTCCATCTATGGTTTTATCCTAATCTTATTCCGCAATGTCCAGTCAAAAAACCTGATTCGTTTGTCACTGTTTTTCATACTTGTACCTTTTCTAATCGATTTAGCTGTTTTACCATTTTCAGAGGCCTTGAGTAATCTTGCCCCTGAAAGCAGTACTGCAATTGCACACGTAGAATATCCGGATATGCCGAATGAAGAATTGATCAATACCTTCCAAAATGGCTCAATCGGAGACTTAATCGTTTTAAATATTCATAATGCTGTTTGGAAATACTTAGGATATCTCCCATCAGGAAAACATTTCACATTCTTGGGAATCTTCCTTCTGGGCTATTATTTAGCTTCCACAGGATTTTTTACAAAACAGTCAAAATCAACTGTTGCCTTACTTGGCACTTTCCTCATCGGATTGCTGGCCACGATTTCTGCAAAACTCATTGGCGGCAGCTATTATCAGTTCCCTCCCACTCCTACTGATATTCTTTTCAAATTTCTGTCGATTACCGGGCAGCTATTCATGTGCCTTTCCTATATAATTTCCATCTTTAAAATTGTTCAGAGTACCAAAGGAAGAAAAGCGCTGGCTTATTTAATTCCTGTGGGCAGGATGGCGCTTAGCAATTACCTCCTTCAGACGCTCCTGATGATCACCATTTTTTACAATTTTGGATTTAACTTATTTGGTAAAATCAGCTTGATGCAAACTACAGGGATCGTGATTCTCATTTTGGTATCGCAAGTTATCCTCAGCAATCTCTGGCTGAAACACTTCAGATTTGGCCCTATGGAATGGATTTGGCGAAGCCTGACTTATCAGAAAAGAATTAGTATGCGATATCAAAAGGAAAAATTGAATTAAGGGAAGCTTGCCTGTTGAATGAAAAACTGTGGGCAAAGCACTTTATTTTAAGGTAAACAACAGGATCAATTTACATGATGGTTTAGCCGAAAAGCATCCAGCAATCTGATAAGCTCATCAAATTATTACCTCACAAATTATTTAAATCTGCCGCTCCTGATTCCCAAAATTAGCTTTCAAGGTCACTCGGGTTATTGATGCGCATAGCCAATTTAGCTCGCGGCATTAGTAAGGTGAGGTTAGGAAGAAAAAACCCTTTTTATATCCCATTATACCAAGCCCAGCCTGTATCTCCTGGATCTATGTATTCCTCGGAAACTACAATCCGCTCCAGGTATTTCATGCTTTTAAAACCGATTTGCTTCTCGAGACGCAAGCGTAAGGGCGCACCATGGGGGATAGTTAGGTTTTTCCCATTCATACCGTAAGCCAGAATAGTTTGCGGATGAAAAGCATCCAGCAGATCAATACAATCCAACCAGCCATCGTAGGAGTAAAAATTCACCCAGCGAGCTTTTGGCAATATCCCCGCGTGTTCCAACAAAGTACCTAAAGGAAGTCCTGTCCATTCTGCAATGGCTGTCCAGCCCTCCTCACAGGTATGTCTGGTGATTTGCGTTTTGGCTGCAAAACTCTTGAGTTGACTCAGAGAATAACTCGTTGGTCTAGCCACAAGTCCTTCCACGGGTAGCTGCCAATTGTCAAAGCCTGTACTCAAATGACGCTCATAACTTTCGCTGAAATACTCCTTTGAAGAATCGGCAGGATTAATCGTACCAGTTGCAGGCATGGAAGAGATCTCACTTAGGCGATATTCCTTTGCTAAGGATTGACCGGGAAGTAAGGCGCGATGTGCGGCGTAAGTAAAATTATCCCCCATTCGAAGGATATTCCCATAGTCCGGAGGCATGGGCTGCTTGCATCCTGGAATTAGCAAAGCACCAAGTGCTGCCACACCTGTAGTAATGGCTGCACGTCGAGTAATAATTTGTTTCTTTTTCATGTTTGTTTTCCTAAAGTCATGTAACGTACCTGTTGCTTAAATCCAGATAGAATAATCATCACGATATGCATGATCAGAAAGATTTCCAGCGCTAAGGAGGTGAAGAAATGTATGGTTCTGGCAGACTGAAATCCGCCGAAAATCTCCAGAAGAAATGGGTAAGCGGCCGTGATGGCCGGTGACATCGTGAAGCCGGTAATTATTGCCAAAGGCAATGCAAAGAAAATGATAGACATGTACGCAAGTTTTTGCAAGAGACCATATTGCGGCCCACCCGTAGGCGGAGCTATCTTCATCTGAAAATGAGCCTTGATATCTCGTAAAATCTGGGAAGGAGTCAGTTCTTTGATCCTGGGCCAAATATGCTTTTGAAAGTGCCCGGTAAATAACCCAAGCAGTAAGTACACCAAACCTGTCAACACCAGAAACCAAGCTGCTAAAAAGTGAAGGCTTCGCCCCCATCCGTTTTCATTAAACATTTCTGCTTCACCGTTTCTGCCTGCACTGACGGGCGAATCTTCGGAATCAAAGAATGGTACTTGGGCCTCCCAATCCGAACGCTTATGATTGCGACTTATGGGCAATTCTATCAAAGCTGGAGTCAATTCATTACCAACTTCGCCCCAATAAAGCCTAGGATGAACCATCAAGATTTCGATTCCAGTAAAGACCAGAAATAAAAAACTCAGAGATATAATCCAATGTGAAGTCTTTACCCAAGGCTTGTGTTTTGTTATCTCTGATCTGCTTGTACTTCTAGAATCCATAAAATAAAAAGTATTGTTTTTGAGCTAAAACACTGAAATTAAAGGTACTATTTTATTTCAACATAAGAATAGTGCAATGCTTTTATGCTTTTAACTCAAGTTGCAATTGATACTAATTTTTTAAGAACCAAATTGATGCAAGTATTTTTAACTTGGATTATAACTAGATTAGGGAAGATGATTTTTAGAGCAAGATCTACTATCTATCAAAACACTTCCACCTATGAAATCACATCGGTTCTTCCTAATTCTTTGTCTCTTTGCTTTTAGCTGCAAGGCTCCTCCCGAGCAAAAACCACTTTTTGAGCATGATATAACTGGCGGACCTACTCCCTGGACCAGTGAAACATTTGAACTAGAGGAAGCCGACTTCACCTTTGCCATTATTTCTGACCTTACCGGTGGAGAGCGTGCAAATATCTACGGTACGGCAGTAGGCCAATTAAATCGCTTGGATCCAACCTTTGTGCTAAGTGTAGGTGATCTGATCGAAGGAGGCACAGAGGACACGCTCCAACTTGAAAAGGAGTGGAATTCCTTTGATGGGCGGACTTCACATCTGAATATGCCCTTTTTCCATCTTGGTGGAAATCATGATCTCACGAATCCTGTCATGCGCAAGTTTTGGGAAAATCGATTTGGGCGTCGTTACTATCATTTTGTGTATGAAAACGTGCTGTTTCTGATGCTGGATTCAGAGGATTATGAGGAGCAGCGCATGCTCGAAATCTACCAAGCCAGAGCGAAAGCCTTACAAATTCTGGATGGTGAGATTGAGGGAGTCTATGAAGAATCAGACTATTTTAAGATGGCTGAGCGAAGTCTCGGAGGGATGAGTGACACTCAATTTGAATACTACAAAGACGTGCTAGAAAAGTACCCAGATGTAAAGTGGACTTTTCTCTTGATGCACAAACCGCTGTGGATGCATGAGGATAACAAAGGGTTGGAGCGATTGGAAACGCTATTGGTAGATCGGCCCTACACCGTATTCAATGGACATGTTCATTCCTATTCCCATCGCAAAAGACAAGGCCGGGATTACATCATGCTGGGAACTACCGGAGGTTCTCAAAACCAAAAAGACACGATGG